>JBEGMH010000028.1:0-4493 GCA_041183125.1 Bacteroidota bacterium
TGGGTTGGGCCAGGTTGGGTAGGGCGCGGAAAGCGGCGGCGGAGACGCTGGCGTCTGCATCGCCACAAAGGCCGAGCACCTGCGCGAAGGCGGCGGCAGCGTGGCGGGCGGCGAGCAAGTCTATCAGGAGCCCTTTGCCGGGGGCGTTGGCGTTGGCCAGGGTGCTCTGCAGGGCGGGGGCATCAGCAGCGGCAGCCAGGGGGTTGAGCAGGGCGAACAGGAGGGTTTGCTCCTCTGCCGAGCGGGTTTGTTGCGCCGCTTCGAGCAAGGTAGGCAGGGCGTTTTTCCCATGGAGGGCGGCGGTGGCCCCCAGGGCGGCGGCGCGCAGTCTGCTATCGGAAGTGTTGATGTTGCGGGCGATCAGGTCTTTGGCCAGGCCCTGTTTTTCGCGGCCCAGGTGGGCGATGAGCTGTGCCTTAAGTTCTGGTCCGGCGCTTTCCGCTTTGGCGATGAGCCGGCGGGTAGCGGACACATCGCGGATGCGGGCGGCCGACTGGAGGGCGGCGGCGCGGTAATCGGCCCGCGGGTGGTCGAGGGCGGCGAGGACCATATCAAAGGCGTCCATGCCGAACTGCTCGGCGAGGATATCGAGGGCGCTGAGGGCGGTGGTATAGTGCGGGCCGGCAGAAGCCGATTTGAGGATCAGGGCCGCCAGCGCTTTGCTTTGTGCCAGGTGGTTGTTTTTGGCCAGGGCTTCGGTATAGAGCAGCAGGGAGCGGGTGGCTTCGCTGGGCTCATAGCCGAAGTTGGCCTGTTTGGCGGCCGCCAGGACGGTCTTTTCCGATGCCGGGTTGCCGAGGGCTGCCAATCCGCGCAGTGCCTGGCGGCGGATGGCGGGGTTGCTCGAAGCCGCTTCGCTGCGCAGGAAGGCTTCCGCGCTTGGAGGTGCAGAAACGGCGATGCCTTGCAGTACGACGGGTTTCAGTGCATCGCTGGCGTTGGGGTACGCATCGAGCAGCGCTTTTGCAGCGGCTGGTTCGTGGATGGCGACGAGTGCCTGGACGGCATCGTCGGCCAAGTCGGGATGGTTGAGATAGCCCGTTACGGGTGCGACGATTTCCCCTTTTCCGAAGAAAGGCAGGTGATAGAGGAAAAACGCCTTGACCAAGGGCTCCCGGGAGCGCTCCAGGGCGGCGAGGAAAGCGTTGGAAACGAGTTGGCGTTCTGCTTCTTTGCCCGGTTGGCCTGCATAGAGCGCCAGTCCGTTCAAAGCAGCGCGGGCGCGCGAGTCGTCGCTGCTGCCATCGGGGGCGATGAGGGCGGTAAAAGCATCGAGCCCCTGGGGGCCCATTTGCAGCATTTCCTCGGCGACCCGGTTGCGCTGGTTGAGGTCGCGCGTAGGTACTTGGTTGAGGACATCTGCGATTTTGGTGGAGAGGGTGCGTTGGTCCTGTGCGGCGATGCTGCCGGGCAGGAGAAGTATGCCGATAAAAAGGCTAAGGATGAAGTATCTCATGAAAAATATTGGTTTCCTGTGTCCGGTAATAAAATTCGATCTCTATAAGCTCCAGGGTGCGCGCATGGGCTGCCACACGAGCCGGTTGGCCTCCTCATCGTTGGGGAAGGACTGGGTGTCCGGGTCGAAGTGCAGGGTACGGCCTAATCGGACGGCGATGAGGCCCATGTTGACAAGGGTGCAGGAGCGGTGCCCGTTCATTTCGTTGAGGGCGAACTTTTGGCGGGTGCGCACGGATTCCGAGAACAGGCCGATTTGCGGTTCCGGGTCGGGCAGCGTCTGGATGAAAGACTGCAGGTTGGGGATGGTGGAGCGGAAGCCTTTATAGATTTTGCCCAATGGCCCTTCGATGTAGGCGGCGTCCTGGTCCCGGTTTTCGCCGTCGAGGATGATCTGGCACCCATCGGCGTAGGTGTAGGTGATGCGTCGCCAGGAGCCGACGGCGTCGGGGTCCTGCTGCGGGGCGTCCACTTCGACCTTTACGGGGCTGGTATCGTCTTTTCCTAACATATACTGGACCGGGTCGAGGTAGTGTTGGCCCATATCGCCGAGGCCGCCGCCGTCGTAGTCCCAGTAGCCGCGGAACACGCCGTGTACCCGTTCGGGGTTATACGGTTTGTAGGGGGCGGGGCCCAACCAGAAGTCGTAGTCGAGGTGTTCGGGCACGGGCATGGGCTTTAGGTTGGTTTTGCCGCTCCAGAAGAACTTCCAGTCGTAGCCGGTCACGCCGCTGACCGTTACTTTGAGCGGCCAGCCCAGGACGCCGCTTTCGATGACCTTTTTGAGCGGTTTGACATCGGTGCCGAGGCCATAGAACGTATCCTTGAACCGGAACCAGGTATTGAGGCGGAACATACGGCCGTGTTTGCGCACGGCGTCCACGACTTTGATCCCTTCGCCGATGGTGCGGGTCATGGGTTTTTCACACCAGATATCTTTGCCTGCCTCGGCGGCGGCGATGGCCATGAGGCCGTGCCAGTGGGGTGGGGTAGCGATATGGACGACGTCAATGTCCGGCCGGGCGAGCAGTTCGCGGAAGTCGGAGTAACCTTTAACCTCCGGCCCGGCCACTTCGAGGGCCCGTTTGAGGTGGTTGCGGTCCACATCGCAGACGGCTAACAACTTGGTACCTTCGTATTCGAAATGGCCCATGCCCATACCGCCCACGCCAATGATGCCTTTGGTGAGCTGGTCGCTGGGGGCGGTGAAGCCCGGCCCGCCGAGTACATGGCGGGGCACTATGCTGAATGCCGCCAAGGAAGAGGCCGCATATTGGAGGAATTTCCTCCGGTTGGTAAGGTGTTTTTCCTGCATGGTGTATATGTGTTTTGTATAAAGCAAACGCCGCTCAGCCGTGTGGGCAAAGCAAAAAAGTACCACGGGTAAAAATAAGATAAATTTTCATAAATCTATGAAGCCGGTGGCGGGATGGGGCTTTTGCCCCTCGGTGATCCCCCTCGCAACCTTTTTGTGACCTCGCACACCGATGGATTGAGGGCTATCCCCTACTTTTGTAAAAAAAACAAGATGGTTGTCCTGCACACACTGTTGTTAGCCGTACTGGTCGCTTTTTTAGGGTTCAGCCCCCCGGGTATGTTGAACATGACGGCGCTGAAACTCAGTTTGGAAAATAAGCCTGCCTATGCCCTGTCGTTTGCCGCCGGGGCCTCGTTTGTGATTTTTTTCCAATCGTTGATCGCCGTTACGTTCGCCCGCTTCCTGGGCAATAACCCGGAGGTGGTCTCTTTCCTGAAATACGGAGCCATTGCGGTATTCCTGGCCCTTGCTTTTTTCTTCTATCGGCAGGCGCGCAGCGCGAAGCCGTTCCGCTTGCTGGAAGCAGGCCGCAAAGGGTTCTGGGCGGGTATGGCCATGTCTGCTATGAATATGCTGGCCATCCCTTTTTTCCTGGGCTATTCTACGCTATTGGAAGCGCAGGACCTGCTGGATTTGACCCCTCCGCTCAATATCGTGTTCGCCCTGGGGGCTATGGGCGGCGCGTTGGGGCTTTTTGCGGTCTATATCTGGTTTGCTGCATTTATCCAGCGCCGCGTGCAGTTTGTGGCCCGCAACATCAATTACATCCTGAGCCTGCTCTTCCTGCTGCTGGCCTTGAGCGCTTTTTACAACGCCCTCTGGGGGGGGCGCTGAAGTTCCCGGAACCCAATCTCCTGAACCGGTATGGAGTGGGGCGGAAAATGCCCCCACAGCCTCCCTTCGAGGGGGGCAAGCATGGCTGTCGCCTACCGCGCACCGCCAATAAGCCGCATTTTTGGGTATTTACGCTGTATTTTTGCGTTTTTGATGACACTTTTTGCGAGTTGGTTACGCGGAGATGTATGTCTTTTGCATTGGGAAAACCCGCGGTCGAAAGGACTTTGTCCGATCGCCTACGGCTTCCCTAAAAACAGGCTTCTTGCGAGTATCGGCGGGGAGGGAAAAGAGGCTCTTTTTTTCTCATCGCTGTTCCCTTTCAGGTAGTCTGATGAGTGCTTGTACATTTCATCGTCCTTAAACCAACGTATTATGAAATCTTTGTTTACGTTTTTGGCATGCTTTTTCTTCTTCTCGGCTGCCCTGATGGGCCAGGCCACGCTCAGTATTCAGGGCACCATCCAGAAGTCTTTCGGCGGCGCCGTGGACGACGGGAAATACTCCCTGACCTTCAAACTCTATACGGTCGAATCGGGGGGTACCGCCGTGTGGTCGGAAACCCAGGACGGCATCGAGGTTATCGGCGGGGTATATAGCGCCCTGCTCGGGGCCGCCAATCCGCTCACTGCCGGCTTCAACACGGTCTATTACCTCGGCATCTCCGTGGACGGCGGACAGGAACTCACCCCCCGCACCCGCCTCACCAGCGCCCCCTACGCGCTCTCGCTCATCGGACAGAGCAATACCTTTCCCTCCAGCGGCCCGGTGGGCGTGGGGACGGCGTCGCCGAACACAGCCCAGCGACTGCATGTGAACAACGATAGCGATCACACGGGGGTGTGGGTTACCTCCCCCGCCGATAAAAGCTCAGTCCTGCGGATGA
>JBEGMH010000029.1:0-6846 GCA_041183125.1 Bacteroidota bacterium
CTCCAATTCCTCACGGAGCCGGAGCTCGAAGAGGAGGAGGCTACCTTCGAAGTCCCCCACTCCCGTCGCCGGCCCAGGCTCAATGTCGCTATGCTCGGCGGTGCCGACAACAACCGGGTCATGACGCCGCCGAACTACCAATTCCGCCTCAAGGGCTTCGACCGCTATACCACCGGGTATGGAGGCGGTATCTTGTTGGGCCTGGAATACGGCCGCATGGAGCTCGGCTCGGGCCTGGTCTATTCGGCTAAGCAGTACCAGCCCCTGCCGGTCATTTTCGTCAAGGGCAGCAACCAGAAAGGCTTTGTGGCCAACTCCCTGGAAAGCATACAGTTGAACCTCGTCAACCTACCTGTTTACCTGCGGTATGACGCCATTCGGAAGGACAAATGGCGCGCATACGTGACAGGAGGTGCTTCGCTGCAAATTGCATTGGGGGCCAATTACTTCATCTCCCCGCCCATCACGCTGCCGGCTGCCAGCCAGACCCCCGTCGTAGAGGGCGAACTCGAAAAGCCCGCCGGTGGCTGGTTGGAGGGCGGATCGTTCAAGGAAAACAGTTATATCACAGCCAATATTGGGCTGGGCCTGGAGCGCTTCGTCTCCGAGCGCTGGAGCGTGTTCGCGCAGCCGACCTACCACCAGTCTATCGGCTATTTTGCCAATGGGCTGGGCCCTAACCTCGACCGCATACACACCTTGTCCCTCTGGACAGGCATACGGGTGCGGGTGATGCATTGATCTGCGTGGAAAGAGGGATGGTCGTAGTTTCGGGAGGGCAGTTGCACTTCCACAAATGGGGCGCGGGAGAGCGTTTGCTCATCGCCATACATGGTTTCGAGGGGGATGGTGCTTGGTTTGCGCCGCTCGGGGCGCTCTTGCCGTCCAACACCTGCCTCTACGCCCCCGACCTCCCCTGGCATGGGCGGACCCAATGGCATAAAGCGTCTTTTTCAACTTCTGATTTTGTAGAAATGGTGGATGCCCTCTGCACCCACGCCGGCATTGCCGACTATACGGCTATAGGGTTCAGCCTGGGGGCGCGTTTGTGGATGGGGAGCTTGTCTGCCCTCGCGCCCGGTCGTATGCGCAAGCTGGTCCTGTTAGCGCCCGATGGGTTGGCATCGCGTTGGGACAAGGGGTTTTCGCTGCTGTATGCCGCTGTGGGGCAATCCCGGCTGGAGCGTTGGCTCCGGCAGCCCAAGCCCCTGTTCCGGCTCGCTGCCCGCTTGCGGTACTGGGGTCTTTTGCCCGCCTACGCACCCCGCTTTCTGGAACGCAACCTCGGATCCCCGGCCAAGGTCCATCGCTTGCTGAACACCTGGGACCTGGCAGGCCAGTTCGAGTCGGGCTTTCCCCTCTTGGCAGAGGCAGCGCGAACCCTACCGGTAGTGGTAGCCGTTGGGTTGAAAGACCCCCTCCTCCATACAAAAAAGATACAGCGCGAGTGCGCAAGGGCGGGTATCCCTTGCTTGGCATTCGCCCAGGCCGGGCATGCGCTGCCCTTACAGCCTACCCTGTGGGTTGGCCTACTGTGGGCATAAAAGCCAAATTTTTTATGTAATTTTGAAAGTTAACTTCTATATTTACATAAAAAAATGATTGCTCGTCATATTGCAGAGGCGATACAGGGCATGTTGCCGCTTTATCCCATTCTTTCGGTCACTGGGCCCCGACAGAGTGGAAAGACCACTTTACTGCGGCAAATTTTTCCTGACTATGCGTACGTCAATTTCGAAGAGCCCAACACCCGTCGTTTTTTTGAAGAAGACCCTTATGGCTTTTTGAAGCAATACGACCGCTTTGCGATATTTGACGAGGCGCAGCGGGTGCCGGAGTTGTTCTCCTACCTACAGGTGAAGACCGACACCGACCGCTTAATGGGGCAGTATATCCTCTCGGGGTCCCAGAATTTTCTTTTGCTGGAAAAAATTTCGCAAAGTCTTGCGGGTCGGGTGGCGTTATTCAAGTTGTTGCCTTTGAGCCACAGGGAACTAGCGGCTCATTCCCCTGACCTTCGCCCGGCAGACGCAGCGGCTGCTATTTTGAAGGGAGGGTATCCAGCTCCCTACGACCGTCCCATCCCGCTTTCTGGGTTTTTCCAAAACTACCTGGAGACCTATGTCGAACGGGATGTGCGCGGTTTGTTGCACATCAAAGACCTGGGGGCTTTCCAAAAGTTCCTTCGGCTGTGTGCTGGGCGGGCCGGACAGTTGTTGAACATCCATTCCCTTTGTGTGGATGCAGGGATTAGTGCCCCCACGGCTAAAAACTGGCTGTCCATCCTGGAGGCGGGCTACATACTCTTTCCGTTGTCGCCTTTTTTTGAAAATTTCAACAAGCGCGTGGTCAAATCACCCAAACTGTACTTTTACGATACGGGGCTGCTGTGCCATTTGTTAGGGCTGTCCTCTCCCGAACAAGTACTGTTGTACTATCAACGGGGTGCGCTGTTCGAGAACATGGCCATTGTGGAGCTGTTGAAAAACCGTTGGAACAGCGGTCGTGCTGCGCCCTTTTACTTCTGGCAGGACTCAAACCGGGTAGAAGTGGATCTCCTGGAATTAGAGGGCAATGATATCCACCTCTATGAGATGAAATACAGCCATACCCCAACCTCTGATTTTTTCAAAGGCCTTCACGCTTTCCGCAACGCCGCCCCGTTGGAGCGGCGATCAGGCAAGAACATGGCCATCTATGCCGGGGAAGAGCGGCAGCTCCGCACAGGGGCTACGATTGCATCGTGGAGGGATTTGCCAGGGCTTTGATGTTGCCCTGCAACCTGCCGACGGCACCTCTACAAGCGGATTTTTTTCAACTGGTCCAGTTCCCGCTTATTTTCCCTCTCCTTGATGGTGTGGCGCTTGTCGAAAGCTTTTTTGCCCATGGCCAGTGCGATTTCGAGTTTCACGAAGCCGCGCTCGCTGAAGTAGAGTCGGTAGGGGACGATGGTCATGCCTTTTTCCATGACCCGGCGCTCTAATTTTTTCAGTTCGGTGCGTTTGAGGAGCAGCTTCCGGAGGCGGCGCGCCTCGTGGTTGTAGTAGGTCCCGTTTTCGTATTCGGCGATGTACATGTTGCGCACGAAGAGCTCGCCGTTTTCAAACGTACAGTAGGCGTCGTTGAGGTTGGCATGGCCAAAGCGGAGGGCTTTCACTTCGGTGCCCCGCAACAGCAGGCCTGCCTCGAAGGTAGCCACGAAGTGGTATTCGAACCGCGCCTTGCGGTTGACGATTTCCGGTGTCCTGCTGTTTTTTTTCTTTTCCATAGTGTATCATCTAACTAAAACCTAGTTTCAAAAGTTCCGCATGTGGCAAGTATTTTGGCCTATTGCATCAATTCTTCCAGTCTGTTCTGTATGCGCTGTGCTTTGAGGCGGCTTTCGACGAGCAGGGGCGGGGCGCTGCGCTCGGCGCAGTCCGTTACCGGGCAGCGCTCGCAGGTCGTATGTACTTGTCGGTGCGGGATGGCAGGATCCTGCAGGAACCGAACGCGCTGTCTCAGCTCGGGCGAGAGGTGTAGGCCAATCGTGACGCTGACGTTTTTATCGGGGAGCGGGTAATCGGCACGGGCGATGGCGATACAGAGGTACGCATCGTCGGTGTTGAGCGGGTGCGACACCTGGGCGGTAGCGATAGGCCCCCCGTCGTGGCCCAGGCCTTCCAGCTCGCGCAATGCCGACAGCGAGACCCATCGGCTGCAATAATGTTCATTGAGCCGGTGGGCGTGCGGTGGGCGGCGGATACCGAGGTGCAGTTCTTTATCCACCCGGAAAGAACCGGAAGTCAGATCGTGTACGAAGCGCAGGAAAAAGAGCTTGCGCATACCAAAAAAGCGGGGCAGCACATTGGTGAGCCGGTGGAACAACATTTCCGGGGTGGCGTCAAACCGATACATGATATCGAGGAAAGCCTGTGCATCCCAGCGCTCCCGGCTGAAAAAGGCCTCCATTTCCGCGAGCAGCAGGGGCTGTGGGATGTGGAGGGCAACGGAAAAATAGATGGCCTTAGAGTGGTTCAGCACTTCTTCAAAGCTGCGCCCGTTTTGGAGGGAAGAGGTAAGCGCACGCTCCCGGATGCCCAGGAACTGGAAGCCGAGTTCTTTCCCAAACTGGAATGAGCGCTGTATGGCGTTGAGCTTGCTGTTGAGCAACAGCTCCCGATGCTTGGGCAGGAACACCGAGCGCAAGGGTTGGAGCTCGGGATAGGGATCGAGCCCGTGGTCTTGTACCCGGTATCCAAACGCTTTTTCCAACAGGTCTTTCAGGTAGTCGGGCGCCAGGGGGCGGGCAGCCGGCAGCTCGTAGCGCTGGCCAAAGCGCAGCACTTCCTGCTCGAGGTCTTCGAAGTAGCTGTTGTGGAGTTCGATGTAAGCGCGCAGTGCGCTGAAATAGAAGTGTTCTTCCTTGACGGCGTAGTCGCGCGATAGTTCCAGCAGGGTGGAGATAAACGCCCCTACCCGCGCAGGTGCCCCGGCGATGAGCTCCACGACTTTGGAGAGTTCGATACCGTAGAGGTCGAGGGGGAGCTCGTTGAGGAAGTTGGTGCGCAGCAGTTCCGCTACGGGGGCGAGGCCTTCGCCCAGATCGGTGGAGAGCAGCTCCGGGGCGGGGATTTGCAGGGCATTGGCTAATAGGGCGACTTTCGATTCCTTGGGGAATTTTTTTCCTTTCTCAATTTCGTTGAGGTAGGAAACGGACATCCCGGTGAGGCCCGCCAGGTCCGCAAACGATAGGTTGCGGGCCTGGCGGAACTGCTTCACTTTTAGTCCAAAGAGTATCCGCTGCTGTGTGTTTGCCGTCATACAATGCAAACGTACGGAAAAAAGCGAAAATTCGCAATTGCCTATTGCGCGGTGTCGCGTGCCTTACAGGGCGGCTGCTTCGACTGCCCGCCAGACGCGGAAGACGTTTCGGTAGCAGACTTTGGCGATATCGCTTTCCGAGTATCCCCGGGCGAGCAATTCGCGGATGAGGTTGGGGTATTGCGACACGTCTTTCAGGCCGGTCGGCAACGAGTCGCCGACCCCATCGAAATCCGAACCCAGCCCGACGTGGTCAATCCCGGCGAGTTTGACGACGTGGTCAATGTGGTCAGCGACGGTCTTGACGTCGGCGTAGAGGTTGGGGTTTTTCTTTTGGAACTCGTCAATGACCGGGCGTGCTTCGGGCGTGCCGTAGCGCAGGCCTTTTTCCTGGAGCAGGAGGCGCAGCTCTTCACGCTTTTGGTTGTTGTACTCGGCCACTTTGCTGTCGAGGAAAGTAGAGCCGAAGTTGATTTGGATGACCCCGCCGTTTTTGCCGAGGGCGCGGATCATGTCGTCGTCCATGTTGCGCTGGAAGTTGGGGGTGAACTTGCGGCAGGAGGAATGCGAGGCGATGACGGGCACTTTCGTGAGGCGCAGCACCTGGTAGAAGGTGCTGTCGGACACGTGCGAGATGTCCACCATGATACCTACGCGGTTCATTTCGGCCACGACATCTCGGCCGAAGGGGCTGAGGCCGTTCCAGGTGCGGGTGGTATCGTAGGAAGAATCGCAGATCTGGTTGTCTTTCCCGTGGGTCAGGGTGATATAGCGGATGCCGCGTTGGTGGAAATAGGCCACGTTTTTGAGGTCCTTGCCGATGGGGGCACCGTTTTCCATTCCCATGGGCAGGGAGATGATGCCTTTTTTGAAATTGGCCTCGACCTGGTCTGGGCTGGTGCTCACGGCGAAGCGGTCGGGGTGGGCTTTTGCGATGCCGTTGACCATATCGATCAGGGAGTCGGCCAATATTTTGCCCATGTCGGGCTGCTTCTGGTAGTCGGAAGGGATATAGATGGACATAAAGGGCGCGTCGAGGCCACCCTTTTTGGCCCGTACGTAGTCGAAGTCCCCATCGGTAGTTTCCACGGGGATGCCGATGTACTCGCGCGTGAGCTGGAAGTTGCGCACTTTGAGGCGATAGGGCAGGTCCACGTGCCCGTCGGTGATGATGTACTTATGGGCAAGCTTGTCGGCCTTGAGGGCCAGCTTGTCGGGCTGCTGTGCCAGCAGGGCCTGAGAAAAAACGGAGAGCAAAATGGCGATACACCACAGCGTCCGCTCCGATACTCGATGGATATGCATGATGGTAAGGTTTTTACAAGTCAAAAGAGAAAGAGGCGTTCCACAGGGGGATCAAACCGCTTCGAAGTCATAGACCAGCACTTTCTGCCACAGGGGGCCACAATCCCGGATGAATTGTTGGTGCAGCGGATGGTTTTGGTAGTGCTCCTGTGCCGCGAGGCTGTCGAAGTACATCAACTCGCTCACATCGTAGCTGGAATCTATGACGGGCCGGGGTTCGGTAGCGGCGGGCACGCCCACTACCAGGTTGTGGACGCCTTCGATCTGGCCGAGGCTTTTCACGCCTTCGATCAAGGTAGCGCGGTCTGCCGCAGAGGCTGGGTTTTTTAGCCAGAAGAATACTTGGTGGACGATCATTTTGCCGTTATTTGCGGGTGTGGATAAAAATTAGGGCTCAGCCTCAAAAATAGTGTGCCGGGCAAAGAACTGTTTGAAAAAGGGGGATTTTTTTTGTGGTATGCGAAAAATTTTTCGGCGCTGAACCTTGTGTGTCCCATTTATCAAACAAATGATGTCAAAAAAGAGGCTAAAAACACGTACCTTTGTACCAAAATTTTGAAATGGCGAAAGGCACGTACCACAAAATAATAAATGGCGATAGCCGACAAATGAGCGAACTCAAAGAGGAGAGCATTCATTTGGTCGTAACCTCGCCCCCGTATTGGCAGTTGAAAGACTATGGGAGCGAAAACCAAATAGGGTTCCACGATGACTACGAAACGTATATCAACCACCTGA
>JBEGMH010000030.1:0-3448 GCA_041183125.1 Bacteroidota bacterium
AGGTAGTTGAGCCCGGGCAGCAGTCCGGTGGCGTGCAGGCGCTGGATGGCTTCTTTTTTTTCATTATATACCGTGGCCCTGACGGTATCTTTGCCCCCCGGGGTTCCCTGGATATAGAAAGGGATTTGCGTTTTTTGAAACACCCGGTTTTCCCCTTCGAAAGTGGTGTGGAAGCCCGTCCAGATGTTTCCGGGGGGAGCGATGAACAAGCCTTTTACCTGTACAGCGTCGTTCATGGGGAGTGCGGTGAGGCCGGGCTTTAGGCGGTCTGCCGCGATTTCGCGTAGGCTGCGCAGGTCGTCGAGCACCCATATAGCCCGTCCGAAGGTACCCACGACGAGTGCCGATTCTTTTTCCTGGATATGTAGGTCCATGGTGGAGACGGAGGGGAACCCGTTGCCGAAGCGGTACCAGGCCTCGCCGGCATCTATGCTCACCCACAGCCCGTTTTCGGTGCCGAGGAAGAGGAGCCTGGGCTCCACGGGATCCTGTACGAAGGACAGGGCATAGCCCTCCACTTCGCCTGGATCCAACCATAGCCTCCAGGTTTGGCCGAAGTCATCTGATTTGAACAAGTAGGGGGCGTAGTCGCCTTTTCGGTAGTGGTTGGCGACCATCCACACGGTGCCGGCGTGGTATCGGGAGGCGTGTAATTGGGCGATCCATGCTTCTCGGGGCATTCCGCGTACTTTTTCGCTGAGGTTGGTCCAGGACAAGCCACCGTTGGTGGTCAGTTGGATTTGTCCGTCGTCGGTACCGACCCAGATGACCTGGCTGTCCAGGGGACTGGGGGCGATGGAGAGGATGGTGTTATAGGTTTCCGCACCCGACACATCGAGGGTGAGGCCGCCGTAGTCTTCTTTCTGGTGTTCCGGGTTGTTGGTGCTGAGGTCGGGGGAGATAACCTTCCAGCTTGCCCCTTTGTCGCGGCTGAGGTGCAGGAACTGGGAGCCGTAATACACCGATGCCGGGTCATGGGGGTTTTTGGCGAAGCCTGCGTTCCAGTTGAAGCGCAGGCGGGTGTTGCGGTCGGGAGCGGGGGGGCGGATGCTGTTGTAGTAGCCGGTCAGTTTATCGTAGCGGTATAGGTCGCCGTTTTGGGAAGAGCCATATCCAAAGCGGGAGTGTTCGAGGTCGGGTGCTATATCGAACCCGTCGCCGCCGACGAGGTACTGCCAGTACAAGGTCCGGATGCCACCCCGTTTCCAGGTGTATGCGGGTCCGGACCAGTTGCCGTTGTCCTGCATACCGCCATACACGTTAAAGGGCAGGTCTTCATCGGCGCTGACGTGGTAGAACTGGGCGACGGGGATATTTTCCGGGAAGTACCAGCTTTTGCCGTGGTCGAAGGTAATACCCAACCCTCCGTCGCCGCCGATGATGAAGTGGTGGGGGTCGTTTGGGTTCACCCAAAACGCGTGGAAGTCGGCGTGAATCCCCTTCGTTTCATCGGCGGGGATCATGGGGATGGAGTCGAAGGAGACGCCCCCGTCGTAGCTCAGGGTCAGGGGTTGGTAGATGTTGTAGAGCCGGTTGGGGTCTTTGCTGTCCACGGCCAGGTCCTGGAAGTAGAAGGGGCGGTTGTTGGTAAATTTGGGGGTATCGTTGATTTTTTTCCAGGATTTCCCGGCATCGTCGCTGCGGTAGAGGGCGTTTTTAGTGGCTTCTACCTTGGCATAGACGCGGTTGGTATCGCTGGGGGCTATAGCGATGCCGATCCTGCCGAGCTCGCCGCTGGGCAGGCCCTGTTCCGGGCCCAGTTTTTTCCAGGATGCCCCTCCGTCGTAGGTCACGAAGAGCCCGGAGCCAGGGCCGCCGGAGGTAAAGGAGTAAGGGGTACGGCGGTGTTCGTAGAGGGCGGCGAAGAGTTTTTGTGGGTTGTGGGGATCCATGACGAGGTCGGCTACGCCCGAGCGCTCGTTGGTAAAGAGGATGCGGGCCCAGGATTTGCCGCCGTCGGTCGTTTTGTAGAGGCCTCTGTGCGGGCCGGGCGTAAAGGGGTCGCCCATAGCCCCGGCATAGACCGTATTGGAGTCGGAGGGGTCTATGAGGATGCGGTGTATCGTTTTGGTGGCTTCCAGGCCGAGGCATTGCCAGGTTTTGCCCCCGTCCCGGCTGCGGAAGATACCGCTGCCGAGGTTCATGGAGTTCCTTGGGTTGCCTTCCCCGGTGCCGACCCATACCACGTTGGGGTTGCTTTGCTGGATGCGAACAGCGCCGATGTTCTGGGTGGGTTGTTCGTCGAAGACCGGTTTCCAGGCCGAGCCACCGTTTTCCGATTTCCAGACCCCGCCGGAGGCAGCGCCGGCGAAGATCATTTTGGGGTTGGCGTGTACGGCGTCTATGGCCGTGATCCGGCCGCTCATATTGGCCGGGCCGATGTTGCGGATAGATAGGTTTTCCAGGCCGGGCAGTTGGGCGGAAGCCATTCCGGCGCAGAGGAGCAACCATAGGAAAAAGGGTGGTCTCATGGTATCTTTTTTTCTTCAGACTATTTCCCGACAGGAATAAACCAGGTATCGTTTTTCAGGTCCACGCCGCCTTTCATTTCTTCTTGCACGACGCGGTCTATGATCCAGATTCCCTTGCGGGCCATATTTTCGAAGGTATCCATTCCGTCGTTTTCAAACCCGACCCTGGTGCGGTGGATGTAAAAGCGATGGGAGAGTTTTCTCTGGAAAGCCTTTTCGACCCCGTCTTTGCCCAACATGAACCCGAGCAGGCCGCCCCAGGTAGCGGTGGGGTTATCGGAGTCCCAGCCGGCCAGGGCGCCTATTTTTATGGTCTCTACCAGGTCGCCTTCGCCATAGAACAGGCTGACCAGGCTCGAGGCGAAGTTGATACCTGCGGCGAAGCAGCCATTGCAGTACAGGTTGCGGGACGTCAGGTTGTATCCGTCCATCTGGTTGACCTGGTAGCGGACGTACACGGAGTCCCTGGTTTGTTCCCAGGGGATCCCTTGGTCGTATTTGGATTTTACGAATGCGTACATTTTGCGGGCGTAGGAGTCGGGGGGCAGGTGGTTTTTCGCTTGTTCGGCCATCCACAAAATCTGTTCTTTCATGGACAGGGACGTATCTACCGCGGATGCCAGGGAGAACATCTGCACATAGAATTCCGAAATCCACTGGCTGTTTTCCCGAGCGGTGGTCTGTATGGGCAGGGAGGCCATTTTGAGGGCTATATCGGGGCGAGCGGGTGCGAGCAGGCCGAACAGTTCGGTGGTGAGCTGGGCGTCTATCATTTCGTATTCCGGGTTGTTGGCCGGGTCGCTGGTGGCGGGGGGGGTCAGGCCCTGTTTCATGAGGTCGAACGCTTTTTGGTTGGACACCCACAAAAAGTTTTCCTCCTCGGGTTTGATGTGGGCCAGCCATCCCTCGCGGATTTGCTCGCCGCTGAGCAGGGAGCTTTGGTGTTTCCAAAGCAGGTGCTGGTAGATGTATTCGAT
>JBEGMH010000031.1:0-29977 GCA_041183125.1 Bacteroidota bacterium
GGGAAAAACACCCTTCTCCTGCGCCCTGGGGTGGGTTCCTGGTTTTTTTTGGCCGAGCTCGTGCTCGACTTAGAGCTCGAAGCGGATTCCCCTTTGCGCGACCATTGCGGCACTTGTCGGCGTTGCATAGACGCTTGTCCCACGGGGGCGATCTCCCCCCAGGGCTACCTCATGGACGGCAGCAAGTGCATTTCCTACCTGACCATCGAATTGAAAAGCGATATTCCCGAAGCATTTCGCGGGAAAATGGAAAACTGGATGTTTGGCTGCGACATCTGCCAGGAGGTATGTCCGTGGAACCGCTTCGCTACGCCGCACGGGGAGCCTGCGTTCGCGCCGCACCCCGATCTGCTGTCCCTCCAGCGCCGGGAGTGGGAGGACATCAGCGAGGAACTTTTCCGTGAGCTGTTCCGCAGATCTGCGGTCAAGCGGACGGGCTACCGGGGGCTAAAGCGAAATATTTCTTTTTTGCTCGAAAAATCATCGCTATCTTCGCCTGGGGAGCCGGAAAAGTAAACCGGGGCCCACTGCTTCCAAAAGACCTGTCTCCCTATGGCATCGAACAACTGGGCCCGTTACGTGGCCGGCGCGCTCATCTTTTTCATACTTGGTTACCTGGTATATCGCTTCAGCACCATCGTATCCTATGTCCTGGCCGCTTGGATCTTGTCGCTTCTGGGGCAACCGCTTGCCTTTGCGTTGCGCCGCATCAAGGTAGGACGGTACAGCATGGGGCCTTCCACGGCGGCGGTACTCACCCTGCTGTCGTTTTTTGCCATTGCCATTGCTTTCCTGCTGCTGTTTATCCCGGCCATCATCACCCAGGCCAATAATTTGGCCCATGCCGACTACCGCGCCATCGCCGCGACACTGGAAGGGCCGTACAGCAACCTCATCCATTGGCTCAACGAGTACGGCCTGAACCTCGACGAGGGCTCTCTGGAAAAACGCGTGCAGCAAGCCCTGCAAGGCTGGATCGAGCCCAACCGCATCAGCAGCATCCTGACCCAGACCGTCATGGCGGTGGGGAATACGCTGATCCATATTTTTTCCACTATTTTCATCACTTTCTTCTTCTTGCAGCAGCGGAACCTGTTCACCAACGCCTTGTTGGCGCTCACCCCGCCCGGGTATGAAACGGCAGCGCGGGAAGCCATCAAAGACAGCGTACTGCTCCTGAGCCGCTACTTTCGGGGCGTTTTCCTGCAAGTTTCCATCCTGACGGTATATATCAGCCTTTTCCTCACGATCTTGGGCATCAAAAACGCCCTGCTCATCGGGTTTTTTGCGGCCCTGATGAACCTCGTGCCCTACTTAGGGCCTTTCTTAGGGGGAACCTTAGGGATGTTCATCACCTTATCGTCTAACTTGGAGCTGGATTTCTATACGCAGATGCTGCCCCTGTTGGCCAAAGTCTTAGCCGTTTTCGTGACGGTACAATGGCTGGACAACTACTTCCTCACGCCCACAATCTTCTCTAAAAGCGTGTTAGCGCACCCTCTGGAAATCTTTATCGTCATCCTCATGGGGGCGAATATCGGTGGCGTAGCGGGCATGGTATTGGCGATTCCGGCCTATACCATCTTGCGGGTCGTGGCACGGCAGTTTTTACAACAGTTCAAGATTGTTCGAAAGATTACGGAGAGCTTGGACGAGTCGGGGATTTGAGAGGGGGCGCTATTTTTCCGATCACCCAAAGGCCCGGGCGCTGTCTAATTCCACAAATTTGTCCCAGGCTTTGAGGGCTAATTGCTCGGTGAGGGTTTCGATGTAGTAGCTGCCGGCGGCGGGGTCTACGGTTTTGTCCAGGAAACTTTCCAGGCGGAGTAGGTGCTGCACATTCCGGGCGATGCGGCGGGTGAAATCGGAGGGAGGCTGGCCAGTATAGGCATCGGCCGGCAGGACGTGCAGGCGGTCGGCACCGCCGATTACTGCCGACAGCGCCTGTGTCGTGGCGCGGATCATATTGGTGTAGGGGTCTTCGCCCTGTGTCTCCGGGGCGAAATACACGACGAGCGTTAGGGGTTGGGGGTTTTGCACCCCGAAGCCCTGGAGCATTTGCGCCCATAGGAGGCGGAGTGCCCTCAGCTTGGCGATTTCCAGGAAATAACTTGAGCCGATGGCTACGGAACACTGGATGAAAGGCTGTGCCGTTGCCGCCGGAATCCCTGCCTCTTGCAGTCGGGCGAGGTATTCGGCCCCTTTTGCCAGGATGGTCGCCAATTCGGTACTCGTGTTGCCGGGGCTGGCGAAAAAACACCATCCGTTGATTTGCAGGCATTTGAACCGAGGAAGCTCTATGGAACAAAACCGGATGGCGTCGGCCAGGGCCTGGATAGGGGGTTCTGTCCAATCGAGCAGGGGGTCGAAATCCAGGGAGCCTTGCACCTGCTGCGGGTGGAGGCCCTGTTGTTGCAGGTAGGCTGCAAAAAGGCGTAGGAACCCCAGGGGGTCTTTGTCTTCGTAGTATTCGCCAAAATGGAGGGAACAGCGTCCGGGATCCACGCCATCGAGCAGGCTTCCTAAGGTATAGGCGGCTGGTTTATGGCGCAAGGGAAGGCTCAGGGCATCGGCACCCCCCTGGACCGCTGCTACGGCCAGTGCGTTGGCGGTGGCTGTATCCTCTACTTCGATCCGTTCAGCGACCTGCCAAGGGCCTTCCCGGTGGGCGGTCTGCAACGGCTCGTGCCAGGTTGGCCGGTCTTCGGCGGTGTAGAGGGGTGCGAGGGCCAGGCCGGGCTCTATTTCCCATTGGAGGTTGGTTAGAGGCTGGCCTTTGAGTTCTTTTTCGAGTTGTGCCGTCCAGGCATCTTTCCCGTTGGGGGGGAAAAGGGAGTAGCGTTCGTCCAGAGTTTGCATGTATAGGGGCGGCCAGGTCTTGGTACGTGGCCAGTGAGGTAAAGATAGGAAAAAATCTCTGCTCCCAAACCTAGGCAACAAGTCTAATGGAGTAGTCTCGATGAAAGTATATTTGTATATTAGCCGAAATGGGGGTTAGTTAGATGACGTGTTGGATAGGATAAAAAGGGGGAGGGGCGGTAGTGCGGAAGCCTGACCTTAATATTTTTATGGCGCACGAGATTTGCTGGTGCATTAATCGTTAAATTTGCAGCGACGTCAGGGGGAGAAACCGGGTACGGGAAATAGGGCCGTCGGCTTTCCTCAGAAACGCATCACGAAAGAACGGTCAACGCATGAAGCTGGTAACATCTACGTTTGATAACTTCCGCTGTTTTAAACAGTATTCCCTGAACTATGGCAAAGAAACTACAGTCATTATCGGGAAAAATGGTACCGGTAAGTCCAGCATTCTGTCGGGTATCCGGCGGGGGTTGAGTTTTATGTTTGCCAGGCCCCAGGAATTCCCCAGAAATTTATCTTCCTCTAACAATGCGGCGGTGCGGTCGTTCAAAAAAGATGAAGCGAATTTCGATCCTAGCGACAGGGTCTTCCACTATCCGATAGAAAATACATTCAAGGCCATCTTTGGTGATCAGGGGCTGGAGTGGTCAATGGTGAAGAGTTCACAGCAGGGGGGCTATTCCACAAAACGCTATGCAAAGGCACTTTTCAGTATATTGGGGGCCTATAACCAGGATTTGAAAGCCGCCTTGCCTGTGTTGTCGGTATTGACGGATTCTTTTCCCCATGAAATGATGCGTTTTGGGCCTAAGGTAAAAAAAACAATTGGCCAAGACACGCTTCCAAGGGACTTGGCATATTACGGATGGGATGAAAGGGTTAATTGTATAGAACTGTGGTTGAACAGGTTGTATAAAATTTCTAACTTTGATAAAGATTTGAGCGATGAAATCAGGGCTGCCGAAGCCCAGCTCAAAATACAGCATAGGCGTCTGGAGGAAACAGAGGAGGGCGATGTGGCCAGGATAGCGCAAATCCAGGGTGCCATACAAAAAACCCGGGAGCGCTTGCAGTACATCCAATCGGATAAACGTATCGCTGAGTTCAAAAAAGAGGAAGAGTATATCAAGCGTAAACTGCTGGATTTCACAAAACCAATTGCGGAGGAGTATCCATTTATCAATAAAGAGTTCGAGTTGTACAATACCCCGGTGCGGAGGCCGGACAAGAAGACCTATGTTCTGGAGTTTGAGTTCGCAGACGGTAGGGTGATACCCTTTAACACCTTACCGATGGGGTATAAACGGGTCTTCTCTATGGTTCTGGATATAGCTTATCGTTCCTTTATCCTAAACGGAGATATTGAAAGCGAGGGGATTGTCCTAATCGACGAAATCGAATTGCACTTGCACCCAACCCTGCAGCAAGAAATTTTACAACGGTTTAAAAAGACTTTCCCCAAGATTCAGTTCATCGTAACTACCCACTCGCCACTGGTAATTTCCAATTTTAAAGCCAACGAAAACAATATTATCGTCAAGCTGGAACACGAGGGCAATACGTACTCGACCGAATATGTCGAAAACGTTTATGGGATTGATTATGCCACCAATCTCTCCGAGGTCATGGAAGTGGCTCCACGGGCTTCTACCATAGATAAATACATCAACGCCTATTTATTCTTATCTGATAAAGGCCAAGCGGGTAAAGCAGCGGATATGTTGGCAAAACTCAAAACCTACCTGGGCGGGGAAATACCCAAAAAACTGCAGAACGAACTAAATTCCAAAAATAAGCCGTCCCATTAGCCATGGAGTTCATCAACAAATCAGCTCCTGATCATCGAGAAGCTGTCCGTGACATTGTCCACCAGTTGCTCGAGGACAGTTGGAACGAGGAAGAGGCGCGCTATATAGGCGCGGACTACAATGGTTTGATGCGGGTTCCTTACAGGGATCCATTCAAGGCTGTACTTCTGGAGGAGCAGCAAGATCGCTGTGGGTATTGCTTGAAAAATATAGCAAACGACAGCGGGACAACTCTAGAACACATCATTCCGCAAAGTGTCGATCAAGTCGGTTTTGAACGCTACAACCATCCTTTTTTTGAACGGGTGGTACACAAGGACGATTTTAATCTCTATGTGCATGCTATCCCGCCCCCCGCGGGCTATCCACACGATATTGCATACGAAAACCTCATTGCCTCCTGCGACAGCCGAACCCATTGCAATCACAAAAGGGGTAACCGTTTTATACAACCTTTGCTATACGACCCTGCTATTGGCCATCTCGTGGAATACGACAGACGCGGCGGGGCCTATTCGGAGATGTATCTCGACGAATTGGCAACCCTGGGTATTTCAACAGATCGAAATTTGATCAGCTACCGACGTATATGGGCAGAGATAGCGGCTGTGCATCCCAATATGGATGAGAACAATATAGGGGATGAAACCATAATAGAAACCCTACTGGATATATCAGAGACTTTGGACGACGCCGAGCTGACCAGAACCCTGGAAAATCTTTATCCCTTAAATGGCGGTTCCACAAAAATACAGGACTTATTGCGTTACCGCTGGTTTTTCCGGTATTATGTCGAGGAATGACGATAGCATTATTTCGCTGCCTGCCGCTGCAAAACCTCCACCACTTTCTCCAACACCGGTGCCTGCCCCCGTACCTGCCAGCCGTTGCTGTAATGGGCGGCTATGGTCGTGTTCAGCGAAGGGATGTATACCACCTGGGTTCCCCAGTAGCCCGTATGCGTCCAGGCGTCCAGGTCCTTTATTTTTACCAGGTAAATGCCTTTTCGGTAGTCCATGCGCAGTTTTTCGGTAGAGGAATAGGTAGTTTTTGCCAGCATGGTGTCCAGCGTAGTTTTTTGTCGAAATACTTTGTGCTGAAAAAGGTCCTGAAAGAACAGCGATAGATCCTTGGTCGTGGACAGCAGGCCGCCCCCGCCATAGAGGTCTATGGACGGGTTCCAGTGGTAGGTATCCACGCCCTGGGTGTATTGGTGTATGCGGTTTGCGGGGTTCCTGGCAGGGTCGAGGGCGTCTTCGACCTGGGTATTGGACAGTCCTTTAGCCTTCAGACGCAGCAGGGCTTCGAAGGCATCGCCCATGCTTTTGCCGCTTATTTTTTCCAGGATCTCGGCTAAAAGAATATACCCTGTGTCGGAATAGCTGAACTTTTCCCCTATTCCTCCCACGGGCTTTCCCCAGTTGACCAGGGCTTCCAGTTGTTCGGTGCGGGTCCAGACGTGGGCGGGATCTTTTTCGATCCGCTCAAAATATGCAGGGGCATTGGTGTGGTCAAAAAGCCCGCTCGAATGGGTAATCAAATGGCGAATGGTGATTTTGTCGGCGTCGTAGGTGCCTCTCTGCAAAATACGGGCATGTTCCGCGGAGATATACTTCGAAATCGGGTCGTCCAGCGATAGCTTCCCTTCTTCCCACAGGCGCAGGATACTACACGCTACAAAGGTTTTGGTTACGCTGGCGATCCGGAAGCAGGCATTTTCTTCTAATGTCGTTTTGTTTTCAAAATCGTCGAACCCCGAGGCACCGCTCCAGGAAATTCCGCGGTCCGGACTTTCCACGTGCAGTAAAATACCGATGTTCTTATCGTTGGCCGAGGTGTCGAGGAGGGTCTGAAAGTCCCTGGAGAGGGGGGTGCCGGGAAGGTTCTTCGTGGCGTGGCATCCGAGGGCGAAAAGTGCGCAGCACAGCGCGAGGTTTCTGATCATGGCTATTTATCGTTGTATGAAAAAAAGTAGACTTGTTGCGAGGGGTCAGCGAGGTGGAAAAAAGGGCCTTTTTGACCCCTTGATGATTCCCCTCGCAATAAGTCTTATTATGCCAAAAGCGCATATATCCAGGGAAAATGGGCGAAACGGCACAAACGCCTGAGCAACCCAGCTGCGGTGCTAAGCGATTTTGTCCAAGGACCGCTGTAAAAACCGGGGGACCTTGAAGCGGGGGCCAAAGCGTTGCTCTAATTCCCGGCATTTTTCCAGGAACGCGTCCCGTCCGTAATCTTCTATGAACTGGATCACACCGCCTTTGCAGGCCGGGAAGCCCCAGCCATAGATACTGCCCAGGTTGGCAGCGGCTACGGATTGGATCACGCCCTCCTGCATGCACCAGACGGCCTCCAGCACCTGTACGATCAAAAGCCGGTCAATCACTTCCTGGCGTTGGTAGTCAGGGCGCACGGCGGGTAGTACTTCCTTCATCCCCGCCCAGAGGTGCTTTTGCCCCTCTGCCGTATAGGTGTAAAACCCTTCTTGCCGGGCTTTGCCAGGTCGGTGCAGGGTATCCAGAAAGCAACGTGCGAGGTCGGCCGCGGGATGTTGGATATACTTGGGCCCGTAGTGGGCTGCTGCCTGTTGTTCGTAGCGCAGGACGAGCTCCAGGCCCAGTTCGTCAGCCAGGGCGAGTGGGCTTTTGGGCATGCCTGCCTGCAAGCCCAGGTTTTCGATGACTGCGGCTGGGTAGCCGTCCTGCAGCATGGCAATGCCTTCCAGGATATAGGTATTCTGTACCCGTGCGGCATAAAAGCCCCAGATATCTTTGACCAGGATAGGGGTTTTGCCGATGGTGCGCACAAAGTCGAAGGCGCGGGCGATGGTTTCTTCCGAGGTGTCACGCCCGCGTACGATCTCGACGAGCTGGGTATCGGTGACCGGGTGAAAAAAGTGCAGCCCGATGAAGCGCCCGGGCTGGGCACAAGCACCGGCTAAGGTGGTGATGGGGATAGAAACGGTGTTGCTGGCGATAAATGCCTGTTCGTCGAGGCAAGATTCTGCTTCCCGCACCACTTTTTGCTTGACCTGTTGGCTTTCGAACACCGCTTCGATGACCAGGTCGCAGGATTGGAAATGGGCGGGGTTGTCGGTGGCTTGTATCTTTTGGAGCAGGGCATCCCGTTCTTCCTGGAGCAGGGTGTTGTTGGCTACTTGTTCGTCGAGGTGTTGGCGTACAAATTCCACGCCGCGTGCCGCGATGGGTTGGGATACGTCTTTGAGGACTACGCTGAGGCCGTTCTGGAGGCAGGTCAGGGCGATGCCTGAGCCCATGGTCCCGGCCCCGATAATACCTACGGTTTGGGGCCGGAACCGCCCGTACCCTTTGGGGCGGTCGTTGCCCGCTTTGATGTAGTTGGCATCGAACCAGAAGGCTTTGACCATGTTTTTGCACTGTCGGCTGCGCACCAGTTCGGTGTAGTAGCGGCTTTCCAGGCGGCAAGCCACATCGAAGCCGACTTTAGACGCCTCGGTAAGGATATGCAGAATAGCCCGTGGGGCGGGGTAGTTGTCGAAATTTTGCCCGTTGAGCGCAGCGGAGAGGGCCATGATTTTGCGGGCGGTAGCAGGTTCGCGGGCGGAACCGCCGGGGATGACGCGGCCGGGCGTGTCCCAGGGGCGTCGTCCTTCACGGGTGCGCATGAGCCATGCCTTGGCTTTTTGCAGCGTTTCCTTAGGCGAGGCCGACAATTCGTCAATGATACCGGCTCGGAGGGCACCGCGGGGGTTGTAGCGCTTTCCACCGGCGAGGATGGGAAATGCTTTTTCGATACCTAATAGCCATAGGAGGCGCACGATGCTGCCGCCTGCGGGGATGAGGCCGATCTCGACTTCGGGCAGGCCGACCTGTATCTTGGGGTTGTCGAGTACGATGCGGTGGTGGCAGCCCAGGGCGAGTTCGAAACCAGCGCCCAGGGCACTGCCGTTGATAGCGGCCACAACGGGCACGCCTGGGCTTTCCAGGTCGCGCAGGAAGGTCTTCATCCCTTCTGCTGCGGCGAAGATCTCAGCGGCGTCCTCTGCCTGGTAGATGTACTCGAGGTCTCCGCCGGCCATAAAGGTCTTTTTGGCAGAGGCCAGGATTACCCCGCGGAGCCGCCCCTGTTTTTTTTCCGTTTTCAACTGTTGGAGCACCGGGACGAAGGCCGACCAGATTTTTTGGTTCATGACATTCTCCTCCCGGTTGTCCATGTCGAGGGTGAGGGTGACGATATTATCGGTGTCCTTTTGATAGCGGATCATAGTCGTTCGATTAAAGTAGCTACCCCGATACCGCCCTCTGCGGTAATGGCGGCTAATCCGGTCTGTTTGCCGGTCTGCTCTAATTGTTCCAGGAGCATCCCGATGAGGATGGCCCCGCTGGCCCCGATGGCGTTGCCCAATGCGATAGCCCCGCCGTGGATATTGAATCGGTCTTCGGGGATATCGAGTTCGCGCTGGAAATACAGGGGGGCGGCGGCGAAGGGTTCGTTGGTTTGCCAGATTTCGACTTCGCCAGCTTCCATACCAGCGAGCGTCAGGCACTTGCGGGCGGCTTGTACGGCGCCCTGGTAGATCAGGACGGGGTCAGTACAGCTATGGCTCATAGCGCGTATGCGTGCGCGGGGGGTTAGGCCCAGGGCGAGTCCTTTTTCGAGGCTGCCGAGCAAGGCCAGGGCTGCCCCATCTATGGAAGGAGCGGAATTTCCTTCGGTATGCACGGGTTGGATGCGTTCTACTTCCGGGAATTGGGCGAGGGCGATCTCGCCGAAGCCGGGGCTGGGCAGGTATTGGTGAAAGGGCGTAAACCCCGGGAGCGTCCCTTCTTCGAGGAGGTAGCGGCGCAGTTGGTCGCAGGAGAGCAAGGGCAGTCCGTTGCGGTCGTGCAGGGGGACTACGGCATGATTAAAAGCACCAATTTCAAGGGCGGCTGTTGCTTTTGTCACGGAGTGCCGGGCAAAGCGGTCGGCTTCTTCGCGCTTTATCCCGTGCATGGTGGCCAACAGGTCGGCGGCGAGGCTGGCGGGGATGTAGCGGGTCAGGTGCAGCCATTCGGGGTCGCCGGCAAAGTCGGTTTCTTGGCCGCGGTAGCTGTCGCGGCTGCGGCTGTCGAGCCCTCCGGCGATGACCAACCCGTCCACGCCGCCCTGTACTTTTGTCGCGGCAAAATTGATGGCTGAAAGCCCGGAGGCAGCGTTGCGGTTGAGCGTCATACCGCTGACCCCTGCCGGCCAGCCCGCCTTGAGGATACTGGCACGGGCGATGTTGATGCCGTAGTCTTCCAGGGGCAAGACCGCTCCGATGAGCACGTCGTCCACTTGGGCGGTATCTATCTGGTTGCGCATCTGTAGGGCCTTCAGCAGAAGCACCAACAAGTCCACCGGTTTGATTTCGTCGTAGGGGTTTCCTTCTTTGCGGTAGTCGCGGGGCGTGCGCACCGCATCGAAAATATAAGCCTCTTGCATCGGCGTGGCAGGTTATTTCGTCGCAAAAATAGGGCGAAGGATTTTCTTATTCCAGTAAATTCCGCATTGCTTTGCTATATTGCAAGATAAAAAAGGAAACGATGGCAAGAGGACTTAAACTCACGGGCTTTGCCCGCTTTTTCATCTTGATGCTGGTTCTGGCACCGCTGGCGTACATCATTGCCTCGTACGCCAATGGCCAGGATGGGGTAGCGAACATCAAGAGGCTCCTAGGTATGGAGCAACGGACCGAATCGGCGGAGGGAAGCCCATCTGTACCGCTGTTCGGGGGCAAAAAGGAACAAATCCAAAGACTGGAATCACAGGTGGATTCCTTAGAGGAAGCGCTGCGCGCACGCGACCTGGAGATCGCCCGCCTCAAAGGGATGTTAGAGCGTTGAGCGCAAATAATGAACGGGAGTTTCTTGTTTGAATCGGCAAAGCATTTAATTTTGCCCCGTTTTATAATGCTTCGTCCTGTTGCCTATCCCTAAAAAGGGCAGCAGGATTTTTTTTAACCTCTCCAGAACCAAACCTGCACGTTGTACAGGTTTAGTCCCGGAGAGGTTGAGGAGAATGGACTCTTTTTCCAAGCCCATACCCCCACGTTGGTGTATCCTTTCAAAAACGTTTTGCGGATTACTTGGATACGGCCAACGTGTAAATGACTAGGCCAAAGCCGATTTTGTTCACGGCGTCGCCGATGTTGTAGATGATGTCCATGGCCTCGAGGGGAAGTACGCCCGAAAGCAGGCCACCGGGGATGGCCATGTAGCCAATCGGATAGATAGCCCAGCCTACGAGGATGAACCAGCCGAGTGTTTTGACCGCGCTCTGGAGAGCACCGTCACCCGAGCCCATAGCGAGCTTCTTGGCAGGGCCGAACCATACATCATAGAAGATGGCGGCGTAGCCTACCGTCGAGATGGCACCCCAGAGAGGAGACTGGTCGCGGAAGACCGTCTCGCCCAGGTAGCCCGTTACGAGCATCCATATTGACCAGAAGATCATGCGCCAGAGCAGCCCTTTCGTAGCACCGAAAGCCTTGAGGATCAGGTAGAACTCTACGCACATCAGGGGCACGGTCAGGATCCAGTCAATGTAGCGGAATTCCGTGGGGGAGGTGCCGTTCTCTGCCCAGAAGCTGCGCATGTAGAAATAGTGGACGGCTGCGATACCCGTGATCATACCGGATACGAGCAAAGAATCCTTCCACTTGCCTTCTACGCGCGTCATCTGCACGAAAAAGAACACGGTCGAAGCCAACATGGCCATCGAGCCGATAAAGAACGTAAAGCCTACGTAGTCACCCGACTTTAGCGTTGCCAGGAAAAGTGTGTTGTTTAATAATGCTTCCATGATAAAATTGGGTTTTATAAAAAATAATGAAGTCTTAACAACGATTCAGAATTTATGTTTACAAAAAGGATGTATCTGCAATAATTATGGCTTAAAAAAATTATTTCCCGCATGAATGTTTTCACTAAAGCGCTTGTACAATTGATCCATCAGGATCATGTGCGGTAGGGTTATGGCGGCGATGCCCATAAACAAAAGCCCCAGGGCCTCGATTAGCCCCCCGCTGCGGAAGAACCAGATGGCCGCTCCGATACCGGCCAGGGCCAATAGGGAGAAAGCAGCCGCATCCCGCACATAATGCTTCCAGGAATATTCTTTCCGTCCGGTTTTTAAAAATAAAATCTGGTCCTGCATAGAGCGCAGGGCATGCCAGCCGGCAAAATACAAGGCGAAACCCAGCAACAGAGGCGTACTGATGAAGAGTACAAACAGAAAGAAAAGCTGGGCCAGCCCCAGGCGGAAGCTACCCGGCGATAAACGCCGCACTGCCGCACCCCAAAGGAGCAGGCAGAGGTTCAAAACGGCCGGGGCAACAGCAGCCCTGGTGTAGGTGGACGGCTCCCAAGCCGGCAATTCGGCCCGTACGATGGCCTCGATGATGGGTTTGCTGCTGTCATAGTGCCACATAACCGGGGTGAGCAGCACAAAACTGCCCCAACAAACGAAGTACAACCCGCTGACGGTGCTGCGGGGCAGGGCCGCGTTCCAGTCGGCCTGCCCGAAATGATAGACAGACAGGGCTATGAACAACACAAACCCGAGCCAGGGGAAAACAAACCAGAGCAGTGCATACACCAGGATTAGACCCAGGTACGCCAGATAAAACAGTGGCAGGCCCCACACCTTTCCGGTCAAACGGCTCATCTGTAGGAATAAAAGCTGGTCAGTCGCTCCGTGTGGTATGCCAATGCAGGCGATGAGGGCGAGCGCCAGGGGAAGGGACGCCTGTTCCAATACCCGCGGCCAAGACCAGCTCAGGAACAAGACCGCCAGGCCGATGGCCCAGGGCACGAAGCGCAGTATAGATCCTTTTGGCATCATGGCGAGTAGGGGTTTGTGGCAGGTTGCCCGCCTTTGCTGAGCTGCCAGCGCCGAAAGAAACGCTTGGCCCACAGCTCGACCGCCGCCCGTGAGAAAAGACCTACCGGAAGCCCGGAAAAAATGCGAACCTCCTGCGCCGGCAGCGTCTGCTCGTCCAAAAACCGCAGGATCAGCCGATAGGGGTTTCTGCGGAACAAGGAGCTGAAGATGGCTACCCCCCTGCTCTTGTGGTGCTGCAATAGATGCAGCAGCAGGCGGTCGTACCAGGTAAAACGGCTCGTTGCCGGCTTTCGCACAGGGGCTTGCCCCCGCCGCAGGCAGTCCAGGATGCCCCGGGTGTCGGATTGTATGCGCATAAACGCGTATCCGGTAGTCGGTTTTACCGCCCCGCCCAAACTGCCGATAGGGACAACCGCACCGGCAGCAGGGCGGGCTTCCGACAGAGGGAACATCGGGATTACCCCTTTTTCGGTTTCCAGGATGGCATAGCCGCTTCCCGACAATAATGAATCCATGTATTCCGACAAGGCCTCGTCATACTGCGCATCGGCTAATAAATCCGATGAAAATACCGTGTATTCTACCAGCGCTTCCGATGCCGACAGGGGCAGCACGTACATGAATGACAACCCGCCCGCCTGGGCTACCCGGAAGTCCATCAAAGTCGCCGTACCAGGGTCGAAGACCGGTCCCTCGGCCCGGATCCACCACCCTTTGAAGTGCTGCCAAAAGGAGGCATATCCCTCCCGGGGCTGCAATTGTTCCCTGCCCAGGCAACTGTTGAATACGTAGCGGGCCTCAAAGCGCACACCGTCCACCCATACTACCCCGCGCCCCGCTTCCTCGCGGATATGCTCAACCTCGCCGTAGTGAAACTGTACCTGAGGGTGGTCGGCCAAGACCGCATACGCATACGCATAAAAATCAGCGCTGCGCAACATACCATAGGAATAGGGCGCTATGGACTCCGTCCGGTCAAACCCGGGGGCAGATACGCGCAGCCGATCCCAGGTCTTGCAGAGCAACCCGGAATAGAGCCCCGGGTGTTGCGACCAAAAACACCAGGTCCGGTCGTTCCCGGCCTTTGGCGCACGGTCCACGATCAATACCCGACAGGGAGCAAGCAATGCATCCGTTACCAGGCCCAAAGCCAATTGTAACCCGGCACAACCCCCCCCCGCAATGATATAATCGTAACCCCTTTCCATAAGCTCTCTTTTCAAAAAATAGTCCTCTTTTTGAAAATATGTATAAATGTAAAATTATTATCGGAAATAACCATGGTTAAAATATAATATTCTAAAAAAAGTTCAACAATCCAAACGGTTTTTCTATAAATATTGAGCCTGGGCGTAAAAAAGGATTGTACCTAAATTTAGGTATTTTGTATGAATACTGGGTATTTTTCTGCTTTGGTGACTTTTCGCAGTTGCAGGTATGCACAAAGCCCCTATTTTAGCGTTACTTTTGTTAATTAGATTAAATCAAAATAAGCGATTGTGGTAGCACCATGGAAAAGCGGGGTACCGCTCACAGATGCAGCGGCAGGAAAATCGGGTTTCGTCTCCCATTTTACCAACGAACGAATGGCCTGTAAGTTCATGGCTATGGGTGTCCTGCCGGGCGCTGCCGTCAAAATCGTCCGCTATGCACCTTTTGGAGGGGGCTGTTACATCAAGGCCGACAAGCTGCTGCTCGCCCTGCGCCGGGAGGAAGCGGCCAGTATTGTACTGCGTTAATCCCGCACTGCTGCCGTGGAAACAAACAGGCCCTACCGCATTGCCGTCCTGGGAAACCCGAACTGTGGGAAGACCTCCATCTTTAACCTGCTCACCGGTTTACAGCAGAAGGTAGGCAATTTCCCGGGGGTGACGGTGGAGCGAAAATCCGGCGCGCTCACGGGCCTGCCCGCGGGCCATGGGATAGAGTTGATTGATTTCCCCGGCACGTACAGTTTTTATCCGAACTCCGCCGATGAGCGCCTCGTAGTGCAAACGCTGGTCAACCCCGGCGACCCCGACTACCCGGACGCGGTGCTCTACGTGGCCGATGCTACCCGTCTCGAAACCCACCTCCTCCTTTTTACCCAGGTAAAAGACGCCGGCTTCCCCATGGTGTTGGCGCTGAATATGTCGGATGTCGCTGCTGCACAGGGCCTGGTGATCGACGCCGAGCGCTTGTCCCGCAAACTCGACACACCGGTGCTGCCGGTGAGCGGCCGGAGCGGGGAGGGTATCGCAGCCCTCCGCAACGCCCTGCTCGCCCTCGAGACGCGCCACGCCGATCATGTGGTGGTGGAAACGGCCTTCTACCGCTTGTCTCCCGAAGAAACGCGGGTCGCCCGCGAACTCCAGCCGGTCCTTCCGGGCCTGGGCTTGTACCAACGCCTCCTCTGCGCCCACCATGTGCAGTGGCTGCCCGGTCTTTCCACCGATACACGCGAAAAGATAACAGGCATCGTGGAGCGCAACGGCTTTCGCGATATCGCCCTGCAAATCAGCGAAACGATGCACCGCTATGATGTGTTCAACCCCATCGTCGAAGCGGCTGTGCAGAAAGTGGAGGAAAAACCAAGTGCGCTGACAGAAAAATTGGACAACCTCCTCACGCACCGCATCGCGGGGCCCCTGATCTTCTTCGGGCTTATGTTGCTGCTGTTCCAGTCTATTTTCACCTGGGCGGCCTACCCGATGGACGCGATCGAAAGTGCTATCGCTGTTGCAGGGGAATGGGTCCGCTCGGCGATGGCACCGGGTTGGTTCCCCGACCTTTTGGTGGATGGCCTGTTGGCAGGGTTAGGAGGTGTGTTGGTGTTTATTCCTCAAATCGCCTTGCTCTTCTTTTTTGTGGGATTGCTCGATGAAGTGGGCTATATGGCGCGCGCGGCCTTTATGTTCGACCGCATCATGCAAGCTTTCGGACTAAATGGGCGAAGTGTCGTAGCGCTCATTTCGGGCGGTGCCTGCGCTATCCCGGCCATCATGAGCACGCGCACCATATCGAATTGGAAGGAGCGGCTCCTCACGATTTTGGTCACTCCTTTTATCAGTTGCTCGGCGCGAATCCCTGTATACACCGTGCTCATTGCGTTTGCAGTGCCGCCGGAGCGGGTCCTGGGCGTGTTCCAGCTTCAGGGACTGGCCTTCATGTTGCTGTACCTCTTGGGTATTGCCGCTGCGCTGTTGGCCGCATTCGTGTTAAAATACGTGCTCAAATCGGGTGACAGTAGTTTCCTCATGCTCGAACTGCCGCCGTACCGCCCCCCCCTGATGCGCAACGTCTGGATGGCGGTATGGGAAAAAGTGCGCAGCTTCACCCTCGAAGCCGGAAAAATAATCCTTTTGATCTCCATGGTTTTATGGGCCCTGTCTTCCTATGGGCCGCGTCAGGCCATGCAGGCGGCAGCGGAAAAAGCCGTCCGATTAGCCGAGGCAGGTCAACTGCCCGAGGCAGAAGCTGCTGCCCTCTCCGCCTCCTTGAAGATGGAAGCCTCGTACGCCGGCCACGTCGGCCGCTTGATAGAACCGGTCATCCGCCCGCTGGGCTTCGACTGGAAAATCGGTATCGCGCTCATCACTTCCTTCGCGGCCCGCGAAGTTTTTGTGGGGGCTATGGCCACTATCTACAGCGTTTCCGATGCCGACGACACCCTGCGCGTGCAGGAACGCATGGCCAAGGAACGCAACCCCCTCACCGGGGAGTTGGTGTATGGCCCTCCTACGGCATGGGCTTTGCTGCTCTTCTACGTGTTCGCCATGCAGTGCATGAGCACCATGGCCGTCGTACGCCGCGAAACCCTTTCCTGGAAATGGCCTTTCATCCAATTTCTTTTCATGACGGGATTGGCCTATCTTAGCGCCTGGCTCGTGCAAGTGGCTTTTTAGCGCCTGCCTGGCTTGTAACGCAAGATGTAACTATGTTTTCAACTTCCAGAACGCGCGCACAGGAATCCCGCACAGCGGTCGAGCGCCTGTATATTACTATGCGGCACCTGTTTATCCGGGGCGGGTACAAACCGCTCGGCCTTTCCGGGGAAGCTATGATCGATGCCCTGAAAACGCTGAGCCCGGAAATCTATGGCTCCATCAACGACTCCGAGCGCGTGGAATTAGACGGCCTGTTCTACATCTTCCAACGCTTGCCAAAGGGAATCGAAGAGTGCCGCTTCGTGCGCCTCATCAGCCGGGAAGGGTTCGAACGCTCCAGCTTTGAAGTGCTGATCCCCCCGCGCCGCAAGCGCAACAGCTACCGCATAGACCAGGAACAGATGTTCATCGAAATGACCCGGGGGCGCAGCGATATCTACGATATCTTGACCCACCTGACGTTCATGTACATCGAATCGGAAAAAATCCGCCGCAACAGCACCGACCAGAAAGGGCGGAAAAACCGGGAATGGGAAATGCTCGAAAAAGTGGTGCAGCAGGAAAACTCCGGTGAGCCGTTCAACATGGAGGTCGCACTCACTTACCTCAGCACGCTCCTGGGGCGTACTTTCCAGGAAACCCTCGAAGCCGCCCGGCGCTTCGAAGCCGACGGCAACTGCAACAGCCTTTTTCACATCACCTATTGGCTGGGCCGCCTGTCTACCGACGAATTTATCGAAAAATGGGACCGCGAAATCAGCTTTTCTTCCGCCCTCCGGGAAAAAATCGGCCACCATGCCTACGGCGACCTCTGGGCGGCTAAGATCAAATCTACGATCATCGAAAATGGATGGATTAAACGGCCCATCCACATTGTAAGTGCGAACCTGCACAGCTTTATGAACGCGCTCTATGCCCACGCCGCCCTGAAAAGGACGGTCAAGCCCATCCCCCTGGAGGAATTGGCCAAAGAGCTGAGCATGGAAGACAACGCCCACCTAAGGGAAAAGGTAACCCACTACGCGCTCCGCAATGGCATGGTCCAACTCGATGATACCAGCGGGACGAATATCTCGGTCCAACTCTACGACCTCGGCAAAATCGAACCGGCCAGCCTTCATCCCGATATCGCCTGGAACGAAACGTACATCCGGGAAAAACAGCCGCTCCTCTTCGTGATGGATTACGCCTTCGGCGAACAAGCCTACGAAACCCTCGACGAACTGTTCAAACCGCTGGACCATGAGGAAGGAAAAAAATACCTCAACGTGGCTTCCATAAACATCATGGGCAAAGCGGGTATCCTCAAAGGGGAAAAAGGCGATGTCATGGTGCCCACCGCGCACGTCTTTGAAGGAACCGCCGATAACTATCCCATCCAAAACGCTTTTGGTAAAAACGACTTCGCGGATTCCGGCCTGGGTGTCTTCGAAGGGCCTATGATCACCGTGCTGGGCACTTCCCTCCAAAACAAAGATATCCTGAGCTACTTCCTGAACTCGTCCTGGAAGGCCGTTGGCCTCGAAATGGAAGGGGCTCACTATCAAAAGGCAATCCAGGCCGCTTCCCGGATCCGCGGGAATATTGACCGAAACGTGGTGCTGCGCTATGCGTATTACGCCTCGGACAACCCTCTCGAAACGGGCAGTACCCTCGCTTCCGGGAGCCTCGGGGTAGAAGGGGTCAAGCCCACCTACCTCATTACCCTGAAAATCCTGAACGACCTGCTCCGCGAAAAATAGCACCATCATGCCGCCAACCAAAAAGGCCCCCGCCCCCGCTGAAACAGCGCACCCCACCATCTTCATCAAAGGTGCGCGTTCCAACAACCTCAAGAATATTGACCTGGAACTGCCCAAAAACAAACTGGTCGTGGTAACCGGGGTGTCCGGGTCGGGCAAGTCGTCTATCACCATGGATACCCTGTTCGCAGAAGGACAGCGGCGCTACGTGGAGAGCTTGTCGTCCTACGCCCGCCAGTTCCTCATGCGCATGAAAAAGCCGGAGGTGGACTATATCAAAGGCATCTGCCCGGCCATCGCTATCGAGCAAAAGGTGAGCACGGCCAACGCCCGCTCCACCGTGGGTACCCTCACAGAAATCTACGACTACCTGCGGCTGCTGTTCGCCCGCATCGGGAAAACGTATTCCCCCATCTCCGGTGGGCTGGTGAAAAAGCACGAGGTATCGGATGTAGTGGATTATATCGCCGCCTTCCCCGACGGGGAACGGGCACAGCTCTTCATCCCGCTGCCCTACCGGTACAAAGACCGCGAACTGGGCCAGGAACTCGGCCTCCTGCTCCAAAAAGGCTACACGCGCATGTACCTCGACGGAAATCTGGAAGACATCCAGGATTTCCTGGGCGGAACACACCCGCTGCTGGGCCAGCGCATCGGGCAAATCCCCCCGGGCCGTATCCTGGTGCTCATTGACCGCTTCGTCGTGCGAAAAGAGGATGCCGAAAATGAACGCCGCATCGCTGATTCGGTGCAGACGGCCTTCTACGAAAGCGAAGGGGAGTGCCTCGTCAGCGTAGGCCAGACCCCCCTCCAGGCGTTTAACAACCGCTTCGAGCTCGATGGGATGACCTTCGCAGAACCCAGCCCGCAGTTGTTCAACTTCAACAATCCCTTCGGGGCTTGCCCGCAGTGCGAAGGCTTCAGCATGGTGTTAGGGATAGACGAAGACAAAGTCATCCCCGATAAAACCCGCTCCGTCTATGATGGGGCGATCGCGTGCTGGAAAGGGGAAAAATTCGGCGCATGGCTGGAGGCCTTGCTGCAACAGGCACACCACTTCGACTTTCCCGTGCATACGCCCATACAGGACTTGAGCAAAGCACAGCGCCGCCTGCTGTGGACGGGCAACGCGTACTTTCAGGGAATACAGGCTTTTTTTAAAGAGCTGGAAGACAATCTGTACAAGGTGCAGAACCGCGTCCTCCTGTCGCGGTACCGCGGCAAAACGCTTTGCCCCGTCTGCGAAGGGGCGCGGCTGCGCAAGGAAGCCCTGTACGTGTTGGTCGCCTCCAAAAACATAGGCGAACTGGTCGAAATGCCCGTAGGGGAATTGCTCGATTTTTTCAATGGCTTCCAACCGGGCGACTACGATGCCCAGGTGGGCAAACGCTTGTTAGGGGAGATCCGTTCCCGCCTCCAGACGATGTGCGACCTGGGCTTGCCCTACCTCACCCTGAACCGGATTTCCGCTACGCTTTCCGGCGGGGAAACCCAGCGGATCAACCTGACGCGCATGTTGGGCAGCAACCTCACGTCGTCTATGTACATCCTCGATGAACCGAGCGTGGGGCTGCACCCCCGCGATACGGGGCGCCTGATCAAAGTGCTGCGCAAACTCGTGGCTCTCGGCAATACCACCGTGGTAGTAGAACATGAAGAAGATATCATAAAAAGCGCCGACTACCTGGTGGACATCGGCCCTGCCGCCGGGATATACGGGGGCGAAGTGGTATTTGCCGGGCCCTACCACACGATCTTCCAGGATGCGGGCGAAAGCCTTACGGCAAAGTACATGAGCGGGCGCATGGCCATTCCGGTCCCCGCCCTGCGCCGGCCCCTCCAGCACTTTATCGAAATCAAAGGGGCGCGGCAACACAACCTCCAAAATATAGATGTCCGCTTTCCACTGCATGCCCTCAGCGTCGTGACAGGGGTGTCCGGGTCAGGAAAAACGACCCTGGTCAAGCAAATCCTTTTTCCCGCCCTCAAAAAACAACTCACGGAGCCCGGGCTGGAAAAAACCGGGCAGTTCCGCGAAATAAGCGGCGACCTGCGCCTGCTCCAACAGATAGAAATGGTAGGGCAGCAGCCTATCGGCAAGTCTTCGCGCTCTAACCCGGTGACATACGTGAAGGCATACGATGCGATACGCGATCTGATGAGCAGCCAGCAGCTTTCCAAAATCAGGGGCTTTCAACCCAAGCACTTTTCGTTCAACGTGGAAGGAGGGCGCTGTGAAACCTGCAAAGGGGAGGGCGAACAGGTGGTCGAAATGCAGTTCCTGGCCGATGTACGCCTGGTGTGCGAAGCCTGTAACGGGAAGCGCTTCAAGCAGGAGGTGCTCGACGTGACGTATAAAGGGCGCAACATCTCCGAAATACTGGAAATGAGCATTGACGAGGCGATGGTTTTCTTCTCCGATGTCCGGGAAATCGTGCAAAAACTCCGTCCGCTGCAAGACGTGGGCCTGGGGTACGTACACATGGGGCAGTCGTCGAGCACCCTGTCGGGCGGGGAGGCCCAGCGGGTCAAATTAGCGGCATTTCTGGGCCAGGAGCGCAATACCGAGCATTTTATGTTTATCTTTGACGAGCCGACCACAGGCCTGCACTTCCACGATATCCGCAAACTGTTGGACGCCCTCAATGCCCTGGTGGAGAAAGGGCATACGGTCGTCGTCGTGGAGCATAACCTGGAAGTAGTCAAATCGGCCGACTGGGTCATTGACCTCGGCCCGGGGGGAGGCAAGGAAGGCGGCCGTCTCGTCTTCCAGGGCCGTCCGGAAGACCTGGTGAAGGTTCCGGAATCAGCCACCGCGCCCTACTTGGCGGAAAAACTCCCCGGTACACCTCTTTAAATGATCACGCCCGCCCTGCAGGGCATCATCCTCATAACCTGTCATCGTATGAAATTAGTACAAGGAAAAACAGTATTGATTACCGGGGGCTCCCGGGGCATAGGTGCCGCGATCGCCCGCCGGTTCGCCGAACATGGCGCAGATGTGGCGTTCACGTACCGCTCTTCGGAGGCCCAGGCGCTCGCCCTGGCAGATGAACTCGCCCAGCTCGGCGTGCGCGCCAGGGCATACCACTCCGATGCCGCCTCTTTTGCCGAAGCAGAATCCCTGGTCGCTGCCGTGCTCCAGGATTTTGGCCGGCTCGATGCGCTGGTCAACAACGCCGGGATCACCCAGGACACCCTGATGCTGCGCATGAGCGAAGAGCAATGGGACAAGGTCATCCTCACCAACCTGAAATCGGTGTTCAACCTCACCAAACACGCCCTGCGCCCTATGATGCGCACCGGGGGCGCCATCATCAACCTCAGCTCTATCGTGGGGATCACAGGCAATGCCGGCCAGGCAAACTACGCGGCCTCTAAGGCCGGGATCATCGGTTTTACCAAGTCCATCGCCAAGGAAATGGGGTCGCGCAACATCCGCTGCAACGCGATCGCCCCCGGGTTCATCGCTACCGATATGACCGATGAGCTCAACGAACAGACGCGCAATGCCTACCTGGCGAATATCCCCCTCAAGCGCTTCGGCAACCCGGAAGAAGTGGGCGATGTCTGCGTCTTCTTAGCGTCGGATATGGCGACCTATATTTCCGGCCAGACCATCAGCGTCTGCGGTGCCCTACATACGTGACCCTATGGAGACAAGCGCCTTTCACGCCCTTTTTCTGACCGATATCCGCCGCCGCCTCTTCGACGAGTCCTGGCCCCGCATCGAAAAATGCCTGCACCTGCTGTCGGAAGCCGAAGTCTGGGAACGCCCTAACCCCGCGTCCAACAGCGCTGGTAACCTCGTGCTCCATGTGTGCGGCAATGCCCGGCAGTGGATTGTCTCCGGGCTGGGCGGCGCAGCAGATACGCGCCGCCGCTCAGCAGAGTTCTCAGAACGGGGGCCTCTCCCCAAACAGCACTTGTTCGACTTGTTGAACCAACTGAAAGGGGACATCCTGAACGTATTGGACGCCCTCCGCCCGGACGACCTGCTCAAGCCATACACCATCCAAGGCTTTCAGGAAAACGGTATCAGCGTGCTGGTACACGTGACGGAACACTTGTCATACCACACCGGCCAAATCAGCTACCTGGTCAAAGCCCGGAAAGACCTGGATTTGCGCTACTACGAAGGCCACGATCTGGAAACATCCCATCAGCCTTAAAAAGACGGGTTGGGGTGGTGAGAAAAGTAGTTCGCCGCCCCAGCCTGAAGAATAGACTCGCTGACCCCTCGCAACAAGTCTAATGAGCGAGCCCTTGTTTTTTTGATTTTGCCGCACAAAATCAAAAAAACAAGGGCTCGTTCAGAATATTTTTCGGTGGTACCCCCTGTAAAAGATATCTTGTCAGGGCAACGGAAGATCAGTCAACCACATCAATACCAACAGAAACCTTGAAAACCGGGGCAGTAGCGCGGAAAACCCGCTCTAACTTCTCTCGGTTTATGCGATACACCGGCTGGTAGTACACCTCCGTTTTGAGCAAAATAGAAGACTCGACTAATCGCTCGAGGTCTCTTTGTATGTTCCCTTTGGGGAACTGGATGAGCAAGGCTGAGTAATCGGCCTCGCCCTGCCGCTGGAGGTACTCCAAAATCGCAGAGGTGCGCTGAAGTTGCAATAATTCGAGAAAATCAATTGCGCGCTGTAACTTTTTTTCCATGTCTTGTATAGTGTTTCCAGTGTCCATAGTAACGTAAGACAAATTTGTATAACAACAGATTAGCTTTTGGCAAGTAGTAGTTTGTAGATTTCCCAAAGCTGGTGAGGTCATACTAGTTTGCTATCTCCTTAGGGCTGCATCAAAAGAAAAACCGCTCCTTGTTGGGAGCGCCGTCCCGGGCAACGAACTCAACTTTTACAACGGTTGCAGTATAGGAGGGCTGTATTGCCCTCTAATAGCCTTGCTGTAAAGATACCTTTGACCGAATGGTGATACGAAGCTACAATAAATAGGTTGCGTATAAATACTTTTTTCTAAAAAAAAATCACGGAAGAACGTTGTTAAAGATACGATGAAAAAAGGGAATACACAAAAGATTGAGTATTGGTTTTAAACATACTTCAACATTTCGATATACTCGCCGTCGAGGGTTCGGTAGTGCTTCATGAGGTCGGCGGTCATGCAGGAGTGTACGGGCAGGAAGAGCAGGATATCCCCGGGTTTGGCACGGGCGACCTGTTCGGCACTTGCGCGTACAATACCGTGTTCCTGGGACAGGGACTTCAGGAAAGCGGGCTGGCCTTCGGGCACTCTCCACCCGTCCGTTTCCCAATCTACCATGAGGCCGTAGTTTTCCTGGCCGTTCAGGGTGATGCGGTCTTTGGAAAAATGGATTCCACCGCCATAGACCACGATTTCGTTGCGGGAGGGGTGGGTGGCCACTACGGGGCAAGCCATGGCCACGGCCACGTCGTCCGGGCGGCAAGCGCCGATACCGATTTGCATGACGTCGTAAAAGACAAAATTGCCGGGCCGGATCTCGTGGACGCCGGGGAAGTTTTCCATCAGGCTACAACTGGGCGTATCGCCGACGGATAGGATGAGCTCCGGGAAAGCGGGCCGATAGCGGTCGCAGAGGGTGGTCAGCAGGCCGAGGTAGGCTTCGTGAACGGCTTGTACCTGTTGTGCGCCCTGGGCGCGATACGTGTGCCCTGCATGGGCGAGAAAGCCCAAAAAGGTGATTTTGCGGGTGCTGCCGATTTTTTCCAATATGCGGTTTATGGTTTCCTCATCATCGGCTTCTACACCGGTGCGATGGGTGCCCACGTCTATTTTTATGAATACACCTACGGGATGCCGCAGGTGCCGATCCAGGAACTGGACGCTTTCGACACTTTCTACCAACAGGTTCAACCGGATGTAGGCGGCCAGGCGGTTGATGAGGTCAATTTCGAGTAGGTTGACGGGAAAGGCGACGGTGATATCGAGCCAGTGGTCGTTGGCAAAGTACTCCGCCATGCGCAGGGAAGAAACGGTGATCTTGTCCACCCCCGCTTGCCGGAACCAACGGCCGATGCTGCTGGACTGGTGCGTTTTGAAATGCGGGCGGAGGCTTAGTCCAAGCCGCCGGGCTTTGTCGGCCATGCGTTGGATGTTGTTCTGGCATTTCTGCCGATCTAAGAGCAGGGTCGGTACTGTAATTTTGGATTTCATGATCGGTCAAGTACGTTTAAATGGGCGGGTCGCGAGGAGGGCCAAGCGCCGAATGCTATTGTTTTTCGATTTCGAGGACCAGGGCAACCGCGTTGCGCCCTTTTTCTTTGAGGTTGGCAGTGAAGGCTATCGTGCTGCCGTCCACAAACTCGGTTTGCCCGATGAGCTGTGCGGCCAGGGCTTCTTGTATCTTATCGGCAAAGTCCCTTTTCTGGCTGCTGTTCATGCGGGTGTTGAGTTGGTAGGGATCCAGGGGTTCTTTGCTGACGACGATAGCGATGTAATCCCGGTTCCCAATTTCGTCCGGGGTCATGTGGTAGTCTTTGGGGAAGAGCCTTGTCCCGGTGATGCCGCAGTAGGGGGAGTGCTTGGCCGTATAGGGGAACAAGACGTAAGAGGATCCGTCGGTCTCCTGCCCCAACACGTAGGTATAACATTCTATGGAGTTGGACAGCAGTACTTTAAATTTACTGCCAATCTGGATCGGGCGTTCGGTGCGGAAGCGGATACCGTCCCGCTGGCGCAGGGGGATCAGGGCTTCTTTTTCTACATCGAACAAGCCGAACTTTACGGCTAGTTTATTGGGGTCAAACGATTTATCGCCCGCAGCGCCCATGGGGAACAAGCCGTAGGCCTCGCGCACGAAATGGCTGAAGTCGTCGTATTTGATCCAGCAAAAGCCGCGGTCGCCCCAGTCCTGGCCCCAACTGTTCATGATGTGGAACGCGCCGCCCTCCAGGTTGTCGTCGTACCCGATGACGCACATGGCGTGGCCTCCGAAATTGCGCATGGCATAGTCCGAAGAGCTCGGGCGCCATACTTTTTGACCGACCATGCGGCTCATAAAGGTTCCCCCGACCATCGCCCCGATAACGACCGGTGCGCCCTGGGCTAAGTTCTGTTTGATGGCTTCGATGTCGGGCCGGTAATCATCGTCGCCCAGGGTGAGGCGGTTGAACCCCTTGATCCGGAAGGGCCGGCCATTGGCGATATCGCCGCGGTCGGGATAGTTGGCGCAGGAGTTCTCGTCGTAGGAGAACTGGTCGAAGGGCAAGGCCCCATTCTCCTGCATGGTCTGCATAGCGTCCAGCATGTAGGCGCCGTTGCAGTCGTCGAGGTGGATTTGGTTGTAGAGGTAGGCCGGGCTAAAGGCTGTTTGGTCAGGGTTTTTATTATTAGCACGGGCTTCGAGAATGGTACGGGCTGCGTAGGCACTGGCCCATCCAACACAAGACCCTTGGTTTCCCTGGTGCTGGGGATTGGGGGCGTACCCTTTCAGCGATACCGCACGGGGCAAGTCGTTAAAACCAGAGGCGCTGTAGGCCAGGGGTTCGAAGACAGAGGCTTTGTCGAAGCGTTCCTCGCTGAGCGAAGCCCCCAGGCTGAACTCCGACAAATCGGGGGCGCTATCTTCCCCGGGAGGGGCTTGCAGCATTTCCTGTCCGCCCATAAAAAAGTACCACACCCCGGCCAAAAGCAGGAGCGGGATAGCTATCTTGGGCTTTTTAAAGACGAAAAACAACGCTAACAGTACCCATTTGAGCAGGTTGCCCGATCCTCCGGTACTGTTTCCCCGGCTGCTCTTCGGATCGTCTTCTTGCATTCTGATCGGCATAATTCCACCCGTTTTTTGAAAGGGTAAAAATAGACTTTCAGAACCACAAAAAGAAACTGGTTTTCAACAGAGGGACCACGAGGGGCCAGTGAGGCCGAATAAAGCCTCAAAGAACCGTCTTTTCCAAGGTTCAGACCGGTTGCGCGGGGATGCCCAACAAAGGGAAAGAGAGTTTGCGCGCAAGGCGTTTGCTAAAGTTGGCGTGAAAAAATTCCGCAAAGAAAGAGGTCTTGTGCGTGGTTAGGGAAAGTAGGTCTACCCCTTGGGACTCCAAAAAACCGGCTAAGGCGACCTCGTCTTCCCAGCAGTCGCAGAAGGCAAAATCGGAGTAGGAGAGCCCGCGGGAATCCGCCCAGGCAGAAAACTCCGGCAACCCGACAGAGGGCAGGTTGAGGTATACCACTTTCGCGCCCAGATGGGCTGCAAAGTACTGCAGCCAGCGCTCTTCTTCCCCTTCCTGGGCTTCCACGTCCAGCGCGTATGCGATGCGGCGGGGGTTGGGCTGGAAAACGACTTTTTCCGGGACAACCAGTACCGGGCAAGGGGCGTTTTCCAGCACTTCGGAGGCCAGGGTGCCCGAAAACAGTTCCGAAAGCCCCTCATAGCCCGTCGTGCCCATGACGATCAAACCCGCTTTTTCCCGCTGGGCCACCTGTAGGATTTGCGCCACGATATCGCTGCCGGGGCACAGGGCATGGCGGATGGGCACGTGGTCCATCGCGCTGGCAGTGGCTATTGCATGCAGGGGGATGAGCTGTTCGCGGTAGTACTCGAGTTCTTCGAAGGCTTCGGCTTCTGCGATTTCCTGGAGCGTACGGGTCATGTACGCCTGTGGGATGCTGGGCTCGATGTAGGCGTGAACGGTGATCAACTCCACACCGAAAAGGGATGCGAGATGCAAGGCCGCCGGGAACGCCTCGTTTGCAGCTTGGGAAAAGTTCGTTGGAAAAAGAATTGGGCCTACCATGTGTGATTGGTTTTATGTTGGCCGCAAAATATCAATTATTTCCGCAACGGAGGGTAAACGGCCTTCACAAACTATTTGATCATCTACCATAAGGGCGGGAATCTGGCCAATACCGGACGATAAAATCTCTTCAATGCCGGAAACGCGCACGATGTGCACGGGTATGTCGAGCTGCCGGGCAACCGCCCACACGGAAACCCATAGGGCCCGGTCTTTTGCGGTACCGACCCCCAATATTTTAATTTCCTTGTGCAGTTCCGGGAATGCCATATTTCGCCATTTGATAACAGGCTCAAATTGCCACCATCAAAAGGAGATATCGGTGACCTGGGTCAGTGCTGGGTATGACTTTGGTCAAAGGGGCAGGCCTGACGAAAATCATGTGCCCTAACTGACGATTATCAATGGAACAGAGCAGAAAAAGGGGTTCTTTTGGATATGAAAGTAAGGTTTTACCATGCTAACCATGGTCAAAGTTGGGTGTTCAATCAAGTTTTTTTGTCGGCAAGTCCCTTATAGGAGTTTCTGTACCCCTGATGCCGGCTAATCTGTCGCTTTCACCGTTTTTCGGGGGCGACAGTTTTTTTTCAGGACGATTCAAATGCTGGGTTGGGCAGGCGAAGGGGAAAAAGCCGGGTACACCAGGTGCCAGGATCGGTATGCAGGGGGTAAGCTGTGGTATGGGCAGCGCTGCGCATCGGCTCGACCGGCAGGGTAGGGTCGGGGAGGGCGTCCAACTCGAGGGCATCCACGGAAAATTCGCGGCGGCTGGCAATCAACTGGAAAAAACTCAGGCTTTCAGGGTGGTTGAACTGTTCTACGGCGTGTTCGTACAGCAAGGCTAGGTCCTGGCCGTCGAACACCCAGGCAGCTCCTTTTGCCGACCGCGGGGGCAGCTTCTGTACTTTTCCCGCGAGCAGTGCGCCATACACTTCAAACGCATTGGACAAATAGAGCAAACTGACGTACACGGGAAAGGACGCCAGGTTGCGCACCCGGATGCGCAAGCTGCCGCCGTACGGGCGGCCCTCAAAATTACCCGCCTCAAATGGGATGCGCAGTTCGTTTTTCGTCAAGGAAATCGGATGGAGGCTGCCATCGCGGTGCACGCGGAAGAAATCTACGGCGACGGAGTGCTGGGGCAGGCATTTGGAACCCGTCGGGGCGAGGTTTTTTACGTATTCCCAGCGGGAAATGTGCTTCAAGTGGGCAAGCGTTTGCGCCAGGGCGTCTGCGGATAGGTCTTTGGAGGGCAACACGAGGGGCCGCTCGGGGTCGCCGGGACGGGTGATGGTGTAGCGGCCTTCGCGGAGTTGTACCGCGTAGTCGGCCGCCTGCTCCTTATCGCTGGGCAGCAGGAGGTCGCCGGCCGACGCAAGGGCGCTGCACAGTGCTTCGGCTGCGGGTTCCTGCTCGTTAGCCCGGACGAAAATGCGGAGGGGGGCGGAGCGAAACCCTTCGATATAGGCCCGGTATAAGCCTGCGCCCCGGTCGAGCAAGGCCTCTGTGGCAGGGTCAAAGTCGAGCAGGGTCTCTGCCGGGGCAATGGAGCGTATCCCAGCGTAGTAAACGGGACTCTCTTTCCCGTGTTCGACGATGCGCACTCCCTCCGGGGGTGCAAAAACGCCGTGTATGGCCCCCAGGTCCATCGTCCAGCCGTTTTGAGGGGTGTAGAGGACATGCGCAAAAAGCCCTTTGGCCTGGGAGGGCCTACCCAAAAAGCCAAGGGAGGGATCGCCGTCGCCCCCGGCATATACGCGGGGCGATTGCGGGAACTGGCTTTTGATAAAGCAGCGCAAACGGCTGCCCAGGTCGGAATAGGTAATCTGCCCGTCGGACCGCTGTAAGATGTCGATCAGGTTGCGGGTGAAAATGCCGGATCCCCCCGACTCGTAGGCCAGTTCGTCGCTTTGGCAGGCTGCTAATGAAATATGCCTGCCCTCGGGCAATACCTGCTCCAAGGGCAGGGCCATCAAGTCTTCCCGGCGCAGGACAGAGGCGAACAGGAACTGCTCCCAGGGCCGTACCGGCAGTAGTGCTTGCAGCCGCGGCAGCAGGGGTTTGAAACGCCGCACCCGTACGTCGGACTCCCCGCCTTCGGCAGAGAAGTCGCGCGTGTTATCGCCCGAGTGGCAGCAGTCAAAAATCGCCACTATGTGCGGGGGAACCGGTTTGGGGGCCTCAGCGCTGCCGTGTGCCACGCGGTGGATCAGAAAGCGCAGCTCTTTGTCGCAGAGCAATCGGTGCTGCTTTGGTATCGGGGCAATAGAATCGTAGCAGACCAGTCCTTCCAGCCTGCCATCGGGCTCAAAACGCCAAAGCCGGGGGTCTGCTTTTTCCTGTGCGCCATGTCCGGAATAGTAAAACAGGGCTACATCGCCGGAACCTGCCCTTCCGAGCTGGGCTTCGAAGCGCGTGGCGACCTGCGCCTTGCCCGCTTGTTCGTTTAAAAGCGTCTCTATCTGAAGGGTAAAGCGCCCGCCCTCCGTGTCTTCCAGGAATTTTTTGAAGCGCAGCACATCCCCGACGCAGCCGCTGAGCGGCGGGACGGGGTAGGGGTAGGTGTCAATACCCACCAGCAGGGCATACAACGTAGGTTTGGGTGCAGGCATAGGAAGCAGAGCCAAGGGTGATCGCGTTGGTTATCGGCAGCCCTCGCAACGGCCCTGAAGGACCAGATAGGCCGACTGGACCACAAAGCCGGGCACGTGGAGCTGCTCCGGTGCCTGGATACCGTCCACACAGACGGTGCGGCCACAGGAAGCACAGTGCAGATGCGCGTGGCGGTCCAAATGGGCGGTGGGTGAGCAGCCGCTGTGGCACAAGGCGAACTTGAGCTTCTCCGTCCCGTCAATAGCACGGTGGATGATGCCTTTCTCTTCAAAGGTGCGCAGGGTGCGGTACAAGGTGATGCGGTTTACCGGGCCGAGTGTGGCTTCGAGGTCGCTCTGGGCAACCGCCTCCCGGCGCTGCAGGAAAACGGCGAGCACCTGCTCGCGGACAGCGGTTAGGTGCAGGGCGTGCCGGCGCAAAAGCTGTCTTGCAAGGCCGTTTTCGAATGGGGATGGAGTAGGGCTCATGGCAATGTTTTTTTACCGGAACGC
>JBEGMH010000032.1:0-7184 GCA_041183125.1 Bacteroidota bacterium
GGTATTTGCCAAAATCAACTGTTGGCTTGGCAGGGGGGACGTCCATTTTGGCAAAAGCCCGGTTCCAGAGCGACTGGAACTCCTCCGGGGTTTTCAGTACGAGGTTCTCCGGGTATTCGATTAGGCATTGGTTGCCGCTGAGCAGGTTTTCCCATTTCATGGAGTCGGGGGGCATAGTGTTTTGTGCATTTAGGGAAAGGGTACAGAAAGAGAGCAGGAGGAAAAAAAAGGTTTCATGGCCTTTGTATTTGAACACGTTGTAAGGTAAGGTTTTTTCGAATAGGAGAAAAGGCGGACGGGTAGATTCTGCTGTGCCTGTCCGCCTTTTTCCTAGTCGGTCATTTAACGCTTGGCAATGCGGTACGTTCCGTTGCAGCAAGTGATGTTACCTGCGCTGAGCGGTGCCCCGCCGCGGGCATGGATGATACCGGCCACCACCGGGGAAGCCATGGAGGTACCGCTCAGGGTGGCGTAGCCGCCGCCCTTGTACGTGGAATATACGGAGGAGCCCACTGCTACCCAATCCACGGAGGGGTTGCCCCAGTTGGAGAAGCTGGAGCAGGCCTTCTCGCAGGTCATGGAAGCGACCGTGAACACGTTCGTGCCGTTGATACAGCCCGGCAGGGTCTTGCTGGAGCCGGCGCAGTCGCCGCTGTTCCCGGCAGCCATAACCACAAAGGTGCCGGCCGTGCCCAGGTTGCGGATCGCATCCCGCAGGGCTACGTTGGAGTTTTCGCAGTTGGAGATGGGATAACCACCCAGGCTCATGTTGACGACATCGCCGCGGATATCGTACATCGCGACGTGGTTCAGGCCGTTGAGCAGGCCGGCAAAGCTGCCGCTGCCCGCATTGTTCAAGACTTTTACCGGTACGACCTTTGCACCGGCAGATACGCCCACCACACCAAAGAGGTTGTTTTTGGCAGCGGCAATCCCGGCTACGTGGGTACCGTGCCCATGCCCATCTTCCACGGTTTCCGCAGCGATAAAGGACTTGGCGAAGGGAGCGGAAGCCTGTACGTTGAGGTCGGGGTGAGCGAGGTTGATGCCCGTGTCGAGGATCCAGATCCAAGTAGCTTTGCCGGAACCGTCAACGGGGCCGCCGGCGGTAGTCACCGCACAGGTAGTTTCTTGGGTGGAAATTTTGGGGAACTCTATCGGCAACTGGGGGAACTGAATTACGAAGTTGGGCGTCACCGACTCAATATCCGGATCTGCTGTCATCCGCTTAGCCGCATCGTCCGAAACATTGGTGAGGTACAGGGCCACCGTAGCGTCCACAAATACACCCGCCGGTTGGGAAACGCCGTTGCGCTTGGCGATTTCCGCAAGCTGGCCTTCAATGCGCATGCGAAGGGTAGACACATTCTTAAAATTGGCCTCGCGGTCCGTAGAGGCATCCTGCATTTGCAGGATCAGCGGCTTGATGCTGGTACCTTTGATTTTGACGATGTACTCGCCCGGAATCGGCTTGAAATTGGTCTGGGCAAATAAGCCGCCGCAGAGGAGAAGGACCATACTCAACAAAATACTCAACTTTTTCATGGTATATCAGGTTTTTTGTAAAAAAAATGGGTTTTATTAAAATAAAAAATGGATAAAATGCTATTTAAAAACAATACATTTTCAAAAATGCAAAAAAGTCAAAATATGATTTCTTTGTTTTGACGGTTCAAAATTAGGTATATCTGCTGTGCCCGTCAACTTTATTTCTTTAAAAAAGGGTTAAAGATTTGTATAAAGGTTACAAAATCATTAACACACAAAACAATATTTTGATAAAACGTTAAATTTTGTTAAATAGGAATGTCGGGAGGGGTGATGATTGGAATGGAAGCGGTTAGCAAGGTGGGCGAAAAAGAGCCTTCTTGAACCCTTTGATATATTTCCGTGCAAGCAGCTTACTCCTAAAAGAAGGTGGAAACGAATCCTGTCACCAGGGTCAGTACCAGGAAAAGGCGATAGAGGCTTCCAGGGCATTGCCCAGATTGGCTACTGCCGATAGGAAAGGCATATCGTAGGCAATGGAAATCTTGATCTGGTTGTCGAAGAGGCCGATGGTCTTCCCGGCTAAAAAACCCACCTCAAAATGCGATACCCCGGAACTCGACGCCCCGCCCCCGACCCAGAAGGTCTGGTTGTGCTGGTAGCGGATGTTTCCGTCAAGCTGGGGGAGCGTACCGGGCAAATAGCGCAGCCAGGCAGATACATCGAGGAGCGCCGTCTCGTCGCCAAGGCCGAAAAAGTCGAAGGGGATATACATGCCGGCCACCCCGTAAATATGGCGGGGCCGGTTGAGGAGCAGCGCCGTGCGCACGTCGTCCTGCTTGCCGATGGGCAGCCGGCCCCCTAAGAGTTGGGGGAAAGATAAACCCAGGTAGTAGGCATCTTCGTGCAGATAGAACAAACCGAGGTTGACATCGGGTGCCCATACGGAAACGGGCACTATGTCGGGCTCGGGTACGGGGAACTCCGCCCCCTGCAGTCGGGAATAGTAGTTCATCAAACCCCCTGAAAGTCCGATAGATAAGAACCGCTCGTCGCGCCGGCTCAGGCGCAGGCGGTAGGCATACTGCACAAACCCTCCGATATTGCCGATGAGCCCGGTGCGGTCGGATACCAAGTGGGCACCAAAAACGCTGTTGTAATCCTCGCTGACCCATTCGGCGTTGAGCACCTGGGTGTTCGGGGCATCGGTCCAGTTGGCGCCCAGCCCGAGGTACTGGGAGCGGTGGCTGGCGGAGACGGTCCGGGGGTATTCGGTGAGGATGAAATTATTGGACAGCGCAGCCGGGTTTATAAGGCTCCACTGGTCCCGGTACAGGGTAAAAGGGGCGAGTTGCTGGCCAAAGCCCGACAGGGCTGCCCCTAATAACAGGGTAGCTATCCATAAACGCCGGTATATATTTTTTTGCCCCATCTTCTTTATTCTAATAAGTACAGTATTCCGGTTTGCACGACCTTCTCGTTGTTTTCGATTACTCCTTCCAGGGCGAAATAGTACGCACCGGGCGGCAGCGGGGTGTTCCCGCGCAGGCCGTTCCACGACTTGACGAGCTCTCCTTTCTGGATTTGGGGGTATTCCTCCTGATACACGACGCGGCCCCAGCGATCTAAGATGCTCAGGCGGGCCGAAAACATAGGCCGTGCAGCCTCAAACTGCCAGACGGGGTTCCCGTAGCCCGGTCGCAGCCCGATGGAGGGATAGGCCAGGGTGCGGGGGTTGTAGAGCACGCGCAGGAGCACCTCCGCATCGTCGCATCGGCTCGGGCAGTTGCCTTTGGGGTCGGTATTGCAGACGCGGTACGAAAACGTGTATTCCTGGTCTGCCCCAATGGTGTTGTCGCGCACATAGGTGATGTTCCCGACGGAATCTACTTTCAGGTTGCCTTTTTCGGGTTTGCTCAGGAGGGTCACGTTCAGGAAGGTACTGGGTATATCGCGGAGGCTGTCGTTGCTCAATATATCAAAAAACGCGGTGTTGTTTTCATCATCGAGCAACAGCGTATCGCCGGAGAGCGTCGGCTTGGGCACATAATACACCACGACGCTGTCCTGGATGACGCAGTTCCGCGTGATGACCGTCCAAAGGAACAGGTTCTCCTGGGGCACGAGCGCCCGTACTACGGTGTTCTCCTGCTCGGGGCTGGCGATGAGGGCCGGGCTCGAACTGAGCCATTTGCCTTTTGCCCCATCGGGGGCGTTGGCCTGCAGCAGCACACTATCGGTTCCGCAGGCTACTTTGTCGGGTTCCGCGAATACTTCCTCGACTTCCTTGGCAATCCCCAGGTTCAGGGGGCCGAGCAGGGCGGACATACAGCCCTGGTTTTCCACGGATACGAAGTATGCGCCTACATCGCGCCGCGAAAAATTGGCAACGGTAAAAGCAGGGGTGCCTGTCTTGAACTCGCCCAGGGGGGTCTTCCAAACATAGGTGAAGCCACTTTCCTGCCGATTGGTGCTCATCAGAATAGTGCTGCCCGGGCATACTGCCGTATCGGCCACCGATAATTGGCCGGGCCGGTCGGGGGTGGCTAACAAGGTAACCGGGGTACCGGCGCTGACGACCAGGCAGGGGTCGCCAAAATTTGGTTTCCCCTGCGCATCCCGCGTACTGATGACAGCGGAGAGGTAATAGGTACTTCCGCTGACCATGCCGGGCACATAGCGCAGTAGGGGCAGGGAGTCTACGGCCAACAGGATGTTCCCCAGGTTCAGGCCGGCGTTGTTGTGCAGGACAAACCAGCGTTTCATACCAGCGGGCACGACTTCCCCGGTGGCGTCGTACAGGGCTGTTTTTTGCTCCGTTTTACAGAACGAAAGAGGGCGCGGATCCATCTTGCCCGTCTGCGCGGTACAGGTGCAGAGCAGTTGGATGTCCAGTTCGCTGAAACAGTTGAACGAATCCGTAGCAGCTACCTGATAGACGCCGGGATAGAGGTTTTGCTGCCGCGTCCCCGCCGCCCCATTGGACCACTGCACGCGCACCGGCGCCGCGCTGGAGCGCACGGATATTTCGATGAGTCCGTCGGGTTTGTTGCAGGTAGGCCGGGCGAGGGCGGTCACGCTGAGCTCCGGTGCTTTCCGGCCGCTGACTTGGATGGGCATCCTGTTCTGGCACCCATTGGCATCCTGTACTTCGAAGGTATAACTACCGGGGGGCAGGAGGGCTACGGCACTGCTGTCGCCGCTGCTCCAGCGGTACCGGTACGGGCGGGTGCCCCCGGTAACCAGGGGCGCTACGGAACGGTGTTGCTCTTCGCAGACGGCTGTGTTTTCAGGGGCGGTAACAGAAGGGGAGGGCAGGGCTTGCACCGCTATACTGTCGCGGGCAACGCACCCATTGGCATCGGTAACGCGCAGGTAGGCTATCCCCCGGTTGTTGCTCGTATCTATGGTGGTGGTAGCTTCCCGGCTGCCGGTACTCCATAGATACTGAATGGGGGCCGCACTACTGCCCACTACTGCCCGCAGTTGGCCGGAGCCGGAGGCGCAGTAGGTTTTTTCCCCGAGGATGGAGGGTACGGGAAGCGGATGGGCTTCCAGCAGGGTCGTCGCCGTATCGGCACAGGCATACGTGTTCGTAGCGATAGCGGTAAACGGTTCGGTCTGCCGGGCCAATACTTCGATAAAAGGGGCGATGACCCCTGTGTTCCAGCGCAGGGCATAGCTATCTCCCGCAGCACCCAGGGGGGCAATACGGACCCGTTCCCCGACGCAGGCGGATACTTTCTCCGGTAGTTGCAGCACAGGCTTAGGCAAAGGGCGAACGGCCACACTGTCGGCACTGCTACAGCCTGCCAGGTCCCGGACACGGCACACGAGCAGGGCGGTATCGTTGGCCGTGAACACCAGGGTGCGCTCCTGTGCCCCGTTCGACCAGTTGACCGTGGCCACCCCAGCGGGCGTGTTGATGAGGGGCTGGATACGGAGGCTGCTGCCCCGGCAAGGGCTCAGCACTTCCGGCAATTGGACGAAGGGCAAGGGCAGGGCCCGTATTTTTGTAGAAAGGGTGGTTTTGCATCCCTTCGCGTCGGCTACGGTCAGGGAATATACCGAGGAGGCAAGGACCAGCACCCTTTGCTCGGGGGTGTTGGCACCATTGTCCCATCGGAAGGTCAAGCCCTGGGCAGTGGTTTGGGGCGACAAGAGCAGGCTGTCCCCCGTACAGACGCGGAAACTGTCGGCCAAGGTCGCCCGGGGCGGTGCCTGGAGGGCCACGCGGGTAAAAAAGGTGTCGCGGCAGCCGGCCGTGTTCTCCACATATACCTCATATCGGCTGGGGGCCAGGGGCAGTACCCGCAGGAAAGGCTCCCGGCTCCCCGTGCTCCACACATAGCGGTACTCGCCCGTCCGTACGTCTGGGCGCAGCAGCAGGGAGTCGCCGAGGCAAAGCAGGGTGTCGCTGCGCAGGCTGATCCCTTCGATACCGGTAGCGTTCACCCCTACCGCACTAGCCGTGCGGCACCCGTTCCCATCGGTCACGCTGAGGCGGTAGGTCTGGCTTCCCGAGCCGGTCACCGTGATGCGGGCGGTGTTTTCCCCACTGCTCCAGGCAAAGGAAAACGGTGCTTGTCCGGCGATGCTCTCCGCTTGCAGGGTCAGTTGGCCACTTTTGCACACGCTGAGCTGGGCCGGCAGGAAAAAAGAAGGCGGGTTATTGGCTACAATACGGGTGCTGCTACTGTCGGTACACCCGTTGGCATCCCGGACGCGGACGGAGATACGCTCATTTTTGGTAAAAAATCGGTTTACGGCGGGGCCTGTCTCGCCCGTGCTCCAGGTGAAGGTGTATGCAGGGGTACCGCCGTTAGCGGATGCGCTGAGGGCGAGGGCAGTATTGGAGCAGGTTCTGACGGTATCGGGCAGCGGTTCGAGGCTGGGTTTCGGAACGGTCTGCACGGACACCGTTTTTTGCTGTGTACATCCATTTTTATCGGTGACGCGGAGGTTGACCGTAGTGGGGCCGGTGGGCATCAAGGTGATGCCAGGGCTGGTTTGGCCGGTGCTCCAAACATAGCTGTAAGGCGCTTTGTCGGGGCTGAGCGTGGGGTTGAGCGCGACGGGCACGCCCGGACAGGCGGGGTTCTGCTCCGGCAGGACGATGGTCGGTAGGGTATGTACGGTGAGGGCGGTGGTGGCGGAACCCGCACACCCGTTCTGGTCTTTGACCGTGACGGAGAAGGTCCGGCTTGTGGTGGCGCTGAGGGCCAGGGAAGGGGCGGTTTGTCCGTCGCCCCAGAGGAAGGTCAGGGTTCCGGTGCTGTCGCTCACGGTGGGGGCGAAGGTGACGGACTGCCCCTCACAGGCCGCGGGCTGCAGGGGCAGGGCTACCGCCAACGTTTTCGAGGGGTTGACGGTCGTAGCGCCTTGTGCCGAACAGTTGTTGCCATCCGTGACGCTGAGCTGGAAGGTGCTGGCAGTGCTCACGGCCACCTGGATGGAAGGGGTGTTGCTGCCATTGCTCCAAGCGTAGCGGTAACTGCCCGCCCCTCCACTGACCACAGGGTTGAGCGTGAGGGGCTGCCCGGGGCAGGTTTCGAACTGGGCGGCCAACGCAATGAGCGGGGCGGGGTTCACCCGGACGAAAGTGCTTGTCGAATCCGAGCAGCCGTTGCGGTCGGTCACGATTAGGCCCAAACGGCCGCTTTGCGGGAAAACGCTGTTCAGGGCCGCGCCGGTAC
>JBEGMH010000033.1:0-11331 GCA_041183125.1 Bacteroidota bacterium
CAAAATCCGGAAACCCAGTCGGGCGTAGTCTTTAGCTTCCTCAAGCGTTTCCTGGGTGTTTTTAATACCGATCGTAACAGAAGTGGGCAGGCTGTCTATTTTCCTTCCATAAAAATCGCACACCGGAATACCGATCAGTTTGCAAAACGCGTCGTGCAGGGCAATGTCCAAGGCAGCCTGTGTTCCGGGCAGGTGCACAAAATGGTTGCGGCATTCAAAGATCAACTGCTGGAAATGACGGATATCCCTGCCCGCAAGTCCCTGCACAAAATCAGATTTCAGGTTCCGCACGGTTTGTTCCGTAGATTCTCCGACTACATCCTCGGCGGGACTGCCCGTACCATACCCAACGATTCCATTTTCAAGTTCAACCTCGAGGAAGGCGATGGAAACATCGGACATGGTGTTGTAGGCGATGGTATAGGGCTTGGTGAGCGCCATTTTTTTGTGCCAGGCGCGTATCGCTTTGATTTTCATGTTATATGGATTGCAATTTCTCTTCGCGAAATTTTTTCAAAACAGGCAACATCCCCTCTACCCCTTGCTGAATCGGCAGCAGTACAGGCCGGTTCAGCTTGGCCGTATATTCCTCTTGGTAAGCGACCGCCTCCTCTGGGGTGCAATCCTCGGTATGTATGCCCACGGCGATGACTTTCGACCCGAATTTCTCTATGATCTCGATCTCTGATTCAACCGAGGGTATTTCCCCCCAGTGGGGATCGTGGTCGAAGTACTTGCGCTTCGGCGAAAACATGAGCACGACGTGTTTTGCATTGCCGGATATGAGCAACTCCAGGCCACAGGGGCCGCTTGGATTCCGGAGGGACGACTGCCCTTCAATAAAAATGTATTCCGCACCCGTTTCTTTCCAACAGGAAACGATGGCATGCTCCAGCTCTCCGGAAACAAAATCGTTCAGGGTGGAATCAAATATGAACCCATACCTGCCGCCCTGTAACCAGCCCGTTTGTCCAGTGTAGATCATATCACTTTTCATGCCGTTGGCTTCGCAGGCCTGCCGGAGCAGCCGGGCGGTCGTCCGTTTGCCCATGGCACAGTCCATGCCGATTACCGCTACGATCAAGGCATCCACTTTGAAGATCTCGCCCGTCCAGAAATGGAGTTGCTCCCTGGTCTTTGGCCTGCGCACATCGATCAGTTGTACCCCTTTTGAAGCGGCCAGCGCCACCAGTTCGGGCTTATCGTTGAGGTATTCATGCAGGCCGTTCACGACCGACAAACCAGCCTCGATAGCGCGTTTCACCAACGCAAGCATGTTTCCCGGCAACTTGCCGCCAAGGGTGGCTACCCCGATGATGAGGTAAGAGACCTGCCCCAGGAATGCCAGCGCATCGTCCAGGGAGGCAAAGACCGGTATATTCCTCTTTTTGCCATCCAGCAACTCGCCCGCGTCTTGCCCCGCTGTTTCAGCGCAGTCAATGATGCCTGCAATAGCAAACCGTTCCGTTCCGCGGATGAGGCCATGTGCCGTTTTTGCGTCATTCTTTACCAATAAACCATCCGTCAATACAATGGACTTACTCATATTTATTATTTTCTTTTAGCCGTAAAGTTGCCTTGGGGTTGAAGAAAGGTAAGGGCGCTGGCAGGCTCCCCTGTTTTTTTAGCAAACAGTACGGCGTAGTTAGGCAGTGCTTTAAAAACGAATTTCTCGTTTCCGGTATAGACGAGTTCATAGGGCGGCTGCCCCGGTACTTCCACAAACAAAGTATTGTCCCCTTTGATATACACTTTGGCCGACACTCCCCCCAGATCGTATTCACCGGTATAGGCTTCCAAATCCGATTTTGTCATGGCTTTTGGCTTTGGCGACCTCTTGAATTCCAGTTCGATAGCAGGGGATTCAAAACCATACGCATTCATGGATTCTATATCGCCCGTCACACTGGTGTTGAAGCGAAATACGATCGAGCTTTTGTTGGTCGTGTCCACTGGCTTGCCGGGCTCGGCCTCATAAGCCCGGAACAGGTCGTAATGCCAATTTTGCAACCATAACTCTTTCAATGTCGTGCGCATAAAAATACTGTCGTTGCGCAGCAGTACCTCATAGGTGCCATACGCGGGATGGGTGTATAAACCTGCATACTCTGCAGCCGCATGTTGCATACGGCTGCTGTGCCTTGGATCAGAAACGGACGCCTGGGCTTTGGCCACTGCATCGTTCTCGAGCTTTCGGCGGTCGAGGTTTTCTTTGTTCCAATCGAACTTGGGGAGCTTCAGCATGCGGTCGGCAACAATATTGCGCACGATATTGGGAATTTGCCTCGACGATTGGTTGCTCAGGACCACAATCCCGATGCTGTCGGTGGGGAAGAAGGCAGTAGAGGCGATGAAACCGTCGATCGCACCGCCATGTTCCACGCGGTAGTGCCCGCGATAGTTCAGCAAGCTCCAGCCAAAGCCGTAGTTGCCGCCACTGATGTCGGGGTGGGCAGGGTCGGGGATACCGGCGGCATTAGGCGTTTGCGATGAAATGGCTTCTGTGTAATGCGACGACGGGACCACTTGCTGTCCTTTGAACGTTCCGCCATAGATCCATGTCTGCACCCAGTTGGCCATTTCGAGTACACTGCTGTACACCCCTCCGGCAGGCCCCATGGCAGCAATGTTGTAGTGAGGGACTTTTTGCAGGGTACTGTCGTTTTTGTACGCATGGGGCGAAGCGAGGTCAGGGTCGTTCTGCACGGCACCATAAGGGCTGTTGCTACGGACCATTCCCAGGGGCGTAAAGATCTTCTCCCGGAGGGTTTTCTCCCAGCTTTGATTGGTAAATTTCTCGGTAACAACCCCTTGTGCAAAAAACATGAAGTTGTTGTACTGGTATTTTTCCTTAGGCCTGTAGGTGGGCTCCATGTATTGGATGCGCATCAGCAAGGTGTCGCGGTTTTCGGACGGGTTGAAATACCAGGAGAGATCATGTCGGGGGAGACCGGTTTTGTGGCTCATCATATCCCGCATGGTGATGAGATTATTCATGTCACTGTTATAGAATTGAAGGGCGGGCAGATAATGGCGCACTGGCTCATCATAGGTGAATTTCCCATCGGCTACCAATTGCCCTACCAGTGCAGCGGTGAATGCTTTGGTACAGGAACCAATAGCAAACAGGGTTTGAGGGGTTACGGGCTGTTTGGTATCGAGATCTTTGACCCCAAACCCTTTGGCATAGACCACCTTGTCTTTTTCTACTACGGCCACTGCGAAGCCAGCGCCTTTCCAATCGCTTAAAACTTTCTCCAAATCGGCTTCTATGCCTTGTAAACGGGTATCGCCGGAAGGTTTGTTTTGGGCCGCGACAAAGGCACAAACCGCAGCAAAGTAGATGGTCAGCAAGGTTTTCATGTCAAGGTGTATTTTGCGTGTACAATACCCGAAATTTTTCGGTAAAATCGCCTGCCAAGGTATTTGAAAAATGTCATACTAGGGTGTGTGAAAAGCCCTTTTTCGCCGGATACCTCGCAACAAGTCTAACATTTAAACCCCTGTCTTTGTACCCAACAATTGTTTCCGGGGGTCAATCACCCTCAAAATACCGTCTATCCCAGGTTGATTAAAGCCCTTAAAGCCATTGTTTCTTTCCAGATTTTCGAAATGGGAGCCTATGGCTCCGTATTTTCTGAAGTCCTCAGCTACCTCTTTTGAAATATGCCCTTCCGATTCCAAAACATCTATTTTTTCGGGCTCCACGGGCCACCACTCTCCTACGGTCAGCGCTTGGTAAAGGTGTGGGAAGTCGGAAAAGGGAGCCATCATAGCTATGTTCAGCCCGGCAAAAATTTCATTGAACCTTTTGGAATCATACATACATTCCAGGTGGTTAAGCCCTGCTTCCAAAATGCTCTCCCCATGCATGGCGCACCATAACCCCGCCCGGCGAAGCGGGTAGAGCGGTTGTATGTGCTCATTATGGGCGAAATCAATATCCAGTTCTTCGGGCGCCAGGTCAATATCTGCAAAAATGACAGATTGCAAAACAGGTTGTTCCAATATCTGGGAGCCCCAGCCTGCCCCAGCCCCGGCATAGAAGAGTTCCCGGCATTCAAAACCAAGTTTTTCCAGAATTCGAATGGTCAGATAGAAATATTGCCGGGAACTGTCAAAGGTGTGGTGGTCTTGATTAGCCCATCCTATACCGAAGGTGTCCTGCCGCGCTTTTTGAGTCCGGCCTGCTTGGTTTCTGGACATCCAGTATTCCCGCTCGGCGCGCAGAAAGAGGTCGCAGGACCAGTCGGCCCCTATTTCTTCCACAGCAGCAGTAACTAACTTTTCCGTATCTTCTAAACCTTCGATCGCATCCTGGTATTTTCTCCGCCTGGTCCGGAAAAGATGTTGATAGTGTGCTGCCCGCTGGATGGTTTCCTCCGATTGTGCCTGAACGGAAAACGAAGTGGTACCATGTCTTTCCACTGCCCAGAAGGCTGTGTCGCCTTCGAATATTTTTGCCATTCTCAGTTGACTGCCCGCCTGCCCCAGTACCGTATGTTGAAGATGGTTGGCTTCCAGAAAATCATCTATGAACTCGACCTTGAAGGCTACTTTCCGGGGGCCTTCGTGATATACAAAAGCGGGAAACAAGCCCGATTCATTGCGGTATATGCCTTCCTCGGTCTTCTCGTTCCATCCATGTGCAAGCAAATCGGGAATCATACCGCGGTTATCAAAGGTAATATGGTCGAGGATATCGCGTAATCTCACCGCAAGGGCATGCTGCAACCGAAGGGCAAAAGAATGCGCTTCAGGGCATTCTTCGTACGCTTTTTGCATTATTTTCCCCAGGAAGTGCTCAGCCTCCTCTTCTACTTTCCAATTACCGGTTGTATTTGCTATCATATTTTTGACGTTTAAAATTAGCGCTATTGTGCGGGGATGTGTCCCAACCTCTTTTTAGCAATTTGCATGGCTGCGTCCACCGTATTCGCATCCGTACTTTTTGCAGCGATATATATTTCCTCCAATGTTTCAGAGATAGTCTTTTGGACATTTTCAATGCTCTCGCGCTCGGTTACCCCATCCGCTTCTATTGAGGTGATACCCATTGCCCCACCGAGGTTTACCACATAATCCGGAGCATAGAGTATTCCGCGCTGCTTCAAGCGGTCCGCGTCTTCAGGTTCGTGTAATTGATTATTGGCCGCCCCTGCAATACCCTTGCATTTCAATTGCGGAATGGAATGTACGTTGAGTATGCCCCCATGTGCACATGGAGAGAAGATATCGCATTCCGTCCCGTAGATTTTGTCGGGAGGTATCCATTGAACCGTCCGTTCCTGAACGGACATGAGATCAATTATTTTTTGATTGGTTTCAGCATAGTATATCCTGGCATTTTCTTGAAGCAGTAGTTTGAGCAGATAAAGCCCTACGCTTCCCAGCCCTTGGATAAAAATAGTCCTACCCCCCAATTCATCCGTACCAAAAAGGAACTTACAGGTGGTCTTGATTCCGGCATAAACCCCAAAAGCTGTGGGTATGGCAGACGATCCGGCGCCCCCTGCTTTCACCGTCCTGGAAAACACGTAGGGTTTTCCCGTAGTATATATGATATCCATATCTTCAGAGGTCGTACCGATATCCGGCCCGACATAATAGCGTCCCTGAAGTTTTTTTAATACCTCCCCAAAGCGCAGGAGCAACTGCCGACGCTCCGTCTCGCCGAGGTCTCTCGTCAGATAGATAACCGCCTTGGCGCCCCCCCAATTCATATTGCACATAGCAAATTTGTAGGTCATAGCCTCCGATAGATTCAATACGTCCAGGGTCGCTTCGTCCAGGTTGTTATATTTCTTCATTCTCAACCCTCCGGCAGCCCGACCGTTCCGCAGCGTATGAATGGCAAGGATGATCCATGCTTCCGTTTCATGATCTTGAAGGGTGATCAACTCCTCACCGCGCCGTTTTCCTTTAATTTCTGTAATCATATCCATATCAACCGATTATCTTACCAGGATTAAATAAATATTTTGGATCGAGCGCGGCTTTGATTTTTTTCATCAATTCCATTTCAGCTTCCGACTTGCAAAGGCCGAGCCATGCTTTTTTTTCCAGGCCGATACCATGCTCCGCTGAAACGGAGCCGTTCATTTCCCGCAGTGGGTGGTATAAGATATCATTGACCATCGATTTTACAGACTCTTCATGGGTATTTTTACCTACTATGAAATGAAGGTTTCCATCTGCTATATGACCAAAACAAAAAGAATGCTCTACTCCCTTCACGTTGGACAGCCGGTGCATCACTCGTTCTGTATATTCGGCCATTTGGTCTATGGGCACACTGATGTCGAAATGCTGTTGATAGGGTGCCATGGTATTCAGTACTTCGACATTTTCGCGAATCCCCCAAAACCATTCCTGATCTTGTACGGAGTCAGCAAATACTGCATCTTGGATCAGATTTTTCTCAAAGGCCTCCGCCAATACAGCATGGATGATATTTTTGAATTCAGGCGAGTGATTGTCGAGTACCTCCAACAGCACGTAATAGTTATGCTTTTTGAGAAATGGCGATTTACACCTGGATGAAAGGGCATCAAAAGTGTTTGCCCACATGATTTCAAAAGCGCTCAGCAGTCCGGAGAACTTCGAATCACAAAACCGCAAAAGACGAACCGCATCTTCGAAATGTGTCAAACCGGCAAAAATGCTGTTTCGATTGTTCAGCTTTTCCTCCAGCCTGAGGGTGGCCCGCGTGACAATGCCAAGCGTGCCTTCCGAACCAATAAATAGGTGGTTTAAGTTATAGCCGGAGTTGTCTTTTATGATCTTTTTCAATCCGTTTAGGATCGTTCCATCGGCAAGCACCACTTCAAGGCCCAGGATCAGGTTTCTGGTCATGCCAAACCGCTTCACCCTTACCCCTCCGGCATTGGTTGAAATGCAGCCTCCAATCTGTGCAGAGCCCTTCGCTCCGAAACTCAAAGGAAAAAACAAGTCATGGGCATCGGCTGCCTGGTGAATGGATTCTAAAATACAACCCGCCTGCACCGTCATAGACCTACAAAAAGAATCTATGTCTTCTATGCTGTTCATTCTTTGTAGGCTGATTACCACATCCGAAGCACAGGATACCGTACCCCCGACCAGCCCCGTGAGCCCCCCGTGTACTACCATGGACTGCCCATGCGCGTCGCAAATACGGCAAATGGCAGATACTTCCGCAGTAGATCTGGGCAACAGAAGTGCTTTGGCTTCCAGTTGGACTTCCGTATGCCAAATATGACAATACCTGCCGATGAGCTCCGCTCCGGTCAGCACCACCTCTTTGTCAAGACAGGATTGGAGCGCTTTCACAACAGGATCCAGATTGGGCCTCATGTAAACGACTGTTTAGTAAAATGCCACACGAAATACAATGACAGCATAAAAATATATTCTATTTTCATGCAAAAAAATGTTAAGTTATCATAAATTGATAACATTTTTGCATATATGAACATACAACAAATCCGACATGCCCTTGTCCTCGCCAAGCGGTTACATTTTACCAAAACAGCAGAGGAGGTGAATATTGTACAACCAGCACTGAGCCGACAGATCAGTACCCTTGAAGAGGAACTGGGGGTGCTACTTTTCAAAAGGCATAAGCGGAAGGTAGAGCTTACGCCCGCCGGAATGTATTTCCTGTCCGAAATGGAGACGATCCTCGCCCAATTAGACCAGCTACACCGTAAAACAAGACAGATAGCCAACGGCCAGATGGAAATAAGAATAGGGTTTACCCATTCGATCAAACAATCGATTTTACCCGAGGTAATCCATAAAATCCGCAGATCGCGCCCGGAAATACGCTTTGTATTAAAAGAGGTCAATAATGAAGGGCAATTTAAGGGCCTTCAAACGAAACAACTCGACCTTGCTTTTTCCACCAACCCCATCATACCGCCAAACCTTATCGGCAAAAAGCTTACATCCTGTGATTTTGTGATTCTTCTACCCCCAAACCATCCTGTAACGAAACAAAACTATACCCACTTTTCCGTGTTCGCCGAAGAGGAGTTCATATTCCCTCCCCTGGAGGACGGCTCCCACCATATCGAAATCATGAAATCCATCTGCATCAACGCAGGGTTCACACCTAAGATCACCCACACTACCAGTTCGGCCGGTACTGCGTTCAAACTAGTAGAAAATGGCATGGGCGTGTGCCTGGAGCCTGAAAATTCTATTCAGGGGCTACCCCTGAACCTGAACGTGATCCCCCTCCGGGATGTCAGTCAAAAGGCCGAGCTCACGATGATCTGGAACGAAGATTTTGCCCGTGATTTTCCCGACCTGCTGGCCGATCTGAGCGATTCCTCACACTATGAATCCTTAAATACCAACCGAGAGATCATTTAGACCCTGGATGCAAAAAGTATACTCCTCCCCCCGCACACCCTCTCCCTACATTTCAACCGCGTGGTATCAAAAATTTTCTATCTTGCTTCCCCGAAAAACCGCATATAAGCGGGAAACTTTTTAAAAACCTGAAATAACCTATTAGACGAGTTGCGATGGGAAACCTCGAGGGTACAAAAAAAGCCCTTTTTGCCCACCTCGCTGGCCGCTAGCAACCGTAACCTAGTACAAACCTGAAGCACATGACCGTACTACACACCATTGACTGGTTGATCATCCTGGCGTATTTCGCGATTGTCCTGGGCATTGCCTGGTGGGTGATCAAACGGCAAAAAGACACCTCCGACGAATATTTCTTGGCCGGGCGCGACCTGGGCTGGTTTGTCGTTGGCGCTTCGATTTTTGCTTCCAACATAGGCTCGGAGCACCTGGTCGGCCTGGCCGGCTCCGGGGCGACCGACGGGGTGGCCATGGCCCACTACGAACTACACGCCTGGTGCCTGCTCGTATTGGGCTGGGTGCTCGCACCTTTCTACATGCGCTCCAAAGTATTCACGATGCCGGAGTTCTTAGAGCGGCGCTATTCGCCGACCGCCCGCGTCGTCCTTTCGCTAATTTCCCTGGTCGCGTATGTACTGACCAAGGTCGCGGTGGGCATCTTTGCCGGGGGCATCGTGTTCGGGGTGCTCATGCCGGAGCTCAACCTGTGGGGCTTGAATAGTTTTTGGATCGGCTCCATACTCGTCATCGTCCTGACGGGCATCTATACCATTCTCGGCGGTTTGAAAGCCGTGGCATATACAGAAGCCCTGCAGACCATCATCCTGATCCTCGGCTCCCTGTTGGTCACCTGGTACGGCCTCGACGCATTAGGCGGCTGGGGCGAGTTGCGCCGCATCGCGGGCTCCGAGATGTTCAACCTGTGGAAACCACTGGTGCCGGCGGGGATGGAAGGTTCCTGGGCCCCCGTGCGGACGGAGACGGAAATCGCCTGGTACTTCAACAGCAACTACCCTTGGCTGGGCATGTTGCTCTGTGCCCCAATTATCGGCCTGTGGTACTGGACGACCGACCAGTACATCGTACAGCGGACGCTGGGGGCTGCCAGTCTGAAAGAAGCCCGCCGAGGAACCATTGCAGCCGCTTTTCTAAAGCTGTTGCCGGTGTTCATTTTCATCGTTCCGGGCATCATCTGTTTTGCGTTGGCCGCCAGTGGCAAGTCGGAAGCCCTGGCAACGACCCTGCTCGACAGCGAGGGCAAATTGATCAGTGCCAACGCGCAACAAGCTTTTCCCTTGTTGGTCGCGAAGGTGTTGCCGGTCGGTATCCGGGGAATGGTCGTCGCCGGTCTTTTAGCGGCGTTGATGAGCTCCCTGGCCGGGGTGTTCAACGCTTCTTCCACCCTATTTACGATGGATTTCTACTCCCGTTTCCGCCCCAACGCATCGGAGGCGGCCCTGGTGCGCATCGGGCGCATCGCTACAGCGGGGATGGTGGTCATCGGATTGTTGTGGATTCCCGTCATCCAGGGGAGCCGGGGGCTGTACGACTACCTGCAGAGCGTGCAGGGGTATTTGGCACCGCCTATTTTTGTCGTGTTCTTCTTCGGCGTGTTTATGAAGCGCATCAACGCCCAGGGCTGCCTCGCCGCTTTGGGCATCGGCTTTGCGATGGGCCTGTTCCGCCTCGCGATTGATACCCCGGTAGCGCTCACGGAGGGCTTTTCGTATGCGCCGGGCTCTTTTTTCTGGATTGTGAACAACATCTTTTTCCAATATTACAGCCTGTTGATTTTCATCGTGTGTTCTGTGGTTATCGTCGCGGTGAGCTACGCCACTGCCCCGCCGTCGTATGAGCGCATCCAGGGGCTGACCTTTGCGACCATGACAGCGGAGCACCGCGCCGAGAACCGCGCCAGCTACACCCGGGGCGATGTGATCTGGTCGGGGGTAGTCGTGCTGCTCATCTTGATTGCCTACATCTATTTTACGGGCTGATAGAAGATCCGGCCCTACGCTATATAAAACCAAACGATATGAAAAACCGCCAATGGCTTCTCGCAAACCGGCCCCAGGGCTTGATTCAGCCGGGGGATTTTGAATGGAAAGAACAGGAACTGCCGGAGATCGAGGACGGGCAGGTATTGCTGCGCAACCTATACCTCTCCCTAGACCCCGCCAACCGAGGGTGGTTGGCGGAGAGTGGTTCCTACATGGCCCCCGCAGAGTTAGGCTCTGTCGTGCCCGGCATCTGCCTGGGCGAAGTCGTGCAGTCCAGGAACCCGAAGTTTGCCCCGGGCGACTTGGCACAAGCCATGATCGGCTGGCAGGACTACCTCATCAGCAGCGGGCGGGGGCTGACGCCCTTACAGCGGCTCCCGGGCCTGCCGCTGACGGCTTACATGGGCCTTTTTAGCCACATTGGGCTGACTGCTTACTTTGGGCTGCTCGACATCGGGCAACCTAAAGAAGGCGAAACGCTCGTGGTGAGCGCTGCCGCGGGTGCCGTAGGCTCTCTGGCCGGGCAAATCGGTAAGATCAAAGGCTGCAGGGTAGTCGGTATTGCCGGTAGCGACGACAAATGCCGCTGGCTGACGGAAGAGCTGGGCTTTGACGCCGCCATCAACTACAAGACCCAGGACGTGCGGAAAGCGCTCAAGGCCGCGTGCCCCAATGGAATAGACGTCATTTTTGAGAACGTGGGCGGCCATATCCTCGATGCAGAGATGAGCCTGATGAACCTCCACGCCCGCATCGTCCTCTGTGGGCTGATTTCCGCGTACAACGCCACGACCCCCCCGCCGGGGCCCGCTTATTTTTCCTACCTGATCACACGCCGCTGCAAAGCAGAGGGGTTCATCGTCTCCGACTACATGCACCGCGCCATGGAAGCCATCCCGGAACTCGCGGCCTGGTACATGGACGGCAAACTCAAATACCGCGTGGACGAGGTGGAGGGACTGGAAAACGCCCC
>JBEGMH010000034.1:0-12048 GCA_041183125.1 Bacteroidota bacterium
TCTACTTTGAAACCACCCCCAAAAGAGAAGGCGGGCTGAACCGCATAATACTCCTCGCCTTTGAACTGTCCTTCCGTGCCGAGGGGGCGGAGTTCGACCCATTTATTTTGGTAATAGGCCATGGGGTTAAAGGAGAACACTGCAATACCGGCAAAGACATAGGGCGTGAAAAATTCCGTCCGGCTCCCGTGAAAGTAAGGCAGAAAGTTGAACTCTACATTCGCACTGCCGTCCAGGATGGGGGAGCGGAAACTGAGGTTGCGGGAGCGCTCAAAGATGTTTTTGGAAAAAGCGTCGTCGCCCTCGATATGGCCGTACGATGCTGCCATTTTAAAGCAGAGGCGTTCGTTGAAGTTGTAGCGGGCCAGCACGCTTCCCATCGCATTGGGCAGCCCGAGGGAGTAGTTGGTGTTCAGGTCGCCAAAATAATATGCCACACCTCCCATGGCGCCCGCTTCCCAACCCTTTTGGGCGTTCAAGCTCCCTAAGATAAAGACCAATGGCCAGAAAGCGAGTTTTTTCACAATCGTACAACTTGACAGTTTGCAGCTGAGGTAGCCTCATCCGCCTTTAACGATAAAGGAAGTCTAAATGGTATATAATGGCCTTGTGGTGTGGGGTCAGGGGGGGACACACGCCCCCCGCTGACCCCTCACCATAAGCCTACTTGCTTCGTTGCCCTTAATCCCTGGCCAACAAGCCGGCTTGGGCAGACACCTCCAGCATGCGGTCTATACATACCCTGCCTTCCCGGATGACCCATTCGGGAAGGGTGATCTCGGGCAGTTCGTACTTCATGCAAAGATACAGCTTCTCCAGGGTGTTGAGCCGCATGTGGGGGCACTCGTTGCAGGCACAGGAGTTGTCGGGCGGTGCCGGGATGAAGGTTTTCTCCGGACAAGCCTTCTCCATCTGGTGGATGATGCCGGATTCCGTGGCGACGATGAACTCCTGCTCAGGGCTGTGGATAGCAAATTGGAGCAACCCGGTCGTCGAGCCGATAAACGCTGCTTTTTGTAATACTTCCTCCCGGCACTCGGGATGGGCAATGAGCAGGGCTTTGGGGTGCCGCGCCATGAGCCGCGTAATTTTTTCCAAAGAAAAAATTTCGTGTACCATGCAGGAACCGTTCCAAAGCACCATGTCCCGACCTGTTTTCTTCATCAAATACGCCCCGAGGTTCTTGTCGGGGGCAAACAGGATGGGCTTGTCGGCGGGAATGCTGTTGATGATGTGGACGGCATTGGTGGACGTACAGCAGATATCCGTCATGGTTTTGAGCTCCGCTGAACAGTTGACGTAACTGACGACCACATGGTCGGGGTATTTTTCCTTGAACTTTCGGAACAAGGGGGCCGGCGCGGAATCCGCCAGCGAACAGCCCGCCTTGAGGTCGGGGAGCAGTACTTTTTTCTGGGGGGACAGCATCTTGGCCGTCTCTGCCATAAAGTGTACCCCGGCAAAGACGATGATATCCGCTTCGGTCTTCGCTGCCCGCCGGGAAAGCTCCAGGCTGTCGCCAATGAAATCGGCAATGTCCTGGATTTCTGCTTCCTGGTAGTAGTGGGCCAGGATGACGGCGTTCTTTTCCCGCTTTATGCGGCGTATTTCTTCGTATAAGTCCAGCTCCGGGTCAATGTCGAGGTCGAGGAAACCTCTTTTCTCCAAGTCTTGCGCGGCAGAGGCAAAGGTGGTCGTCATAATGGTTTTATTTATGGTGGACGAAAAGAGGACAGCCCTCGAAAGCAATTTCCCCTTTGTCCTTCTAACGGTTTTTTTGTTAAAATGTTTCCTTAGTTTAAAATTCAAACTAACCGATTTGTTCAAGGGGATTGCAGCAGGAAGACCGCTGGGCGCCGCTGCAAATCTGGTAATTCCTTGAGCACCTTCCACTGTGTCACGGGCAGGGTGCGCACAAATTGCGTGGGCAGCGTGAGGTCGGCTGCCACGCTGAGCAGTGTACTGGGCGACAAGACCTGGACAAGGGCCTCCAGCATCCCGACGTTGCGGTAGGGTGTTTCGATGAATATCTGGGTGCTTTTATCCTGTGCGGAAATTTGCTCCAGTCGCTTGATTTGGCGGATGAGGTCCGGCTTCTTGGCGGGTAAATACCCATGGAAGCGGAATTGCTGCCCGTTCATGCCCGAGGCCATGAGGGCGAGCAGGATGGAAGAAGGGCCTACCAGGGGCATTACCGCTATGCCGTGTCGGTGGGCCAACAAAACCAGGCCACTGCCGGGGTCGGCCACGCCCGGGCAGCCTGCCTCCGACATAAGCCCGGCGGATCGGCCGGCCAGGATGGGGGCGAGCAGCCCTTCCAGCTCTGTCGCCGGGGTATGTTCGTTGAGCTCCTGGAATTCCAGCTCCTGGAGCGGGCGGGGGAAACGGATGCGCTTGAGGAATTGCCGGGCCGTTTTGCCGCGTTCGACGATGAAGTAGTCGAGCCCGTAGGTCGTCTGGATGAGGGCTTCCGATATGCCCGCCAGGCTATCTTCGCCCAATGGGGTCGGTATGAGGTATAAGGTTCCTAGTTCGCGCATAGTGCTGTGGTACTTTTGGAGTGGGTGGAGAAACAGCTGCGTCAATCGTTCGGTGCTTTGGAACGTCGGTACAGGTAAAGGGGGGCGCCTCGTTCTGTTTTCCCCAACGGCGAGCGGCGGTAGTGGCGCTCCAGGAACCGGTTTAGGCGGGGGCTATCGGTAGAGTCCTGTACGACGATGGCGTCAGGGGCTGTGGCGAGGATGCGGTCGAGCTCCCGCTCCAGGTCTATGTTGAGGGCGTAGCGGTGTGCCGGGGTCCAAATCAGCCCTCTGTGGAGGTAGGGGGTAGGGCTTTTTTTATCGAGCAGGTAGTATACAATGGGGTGGTAGTTCGCTACGTAAAGCGTTTCTTCCGGCTTCAGCGTTGCTTGTAGCACCCGGGCGACACGGGCCGGGGCATCCGGTCGGTCTATGTAGTCTTTTTTTTGTAAAAACCAATTGGCCAGCACCAGCAAAGCCAGCAAGGTATACCCGATTTTGGGGCGGAGCAGCGCCTGTACAAAAGCGGGCTTCGCCGGGGGCGGCAGGGCGAAAAATTCCCCGGCTAACATACTCAGGGGCAAAAATAACTGGATAAAGTAATGCCCAAAAAATTTGCCGGGCAGGTAAATGGGGACCAATACAGCCAGCGCCCATATCCAGGCAAGCCGCCGCGTAGAGGCAAGGGTGTGCGGATGGCGAAGCGCCGCGTAAAAAAAATACACGACGGGCAAAAAGCGGAGATGTGTGTCCACTATACTGACGAGATACTCCGCCCACCCTGCCGAAACCGGGTAACGGCTGCTCACCTCAAAGGTGTAAAACAGGAAGGTGTCGGCGTGGCCCATCGCGTGGTAGTACGCATAGGTCCCTGCAAACGGCAACAGGAAACCCAGCGCCAGAAGGGCCAGGGAACGGATTTTCCGAATGCTCTGCGGAGTATCCCATAACAGAAAGGCCCCCAACGCCAGCCCATCGAACAATACTACGGGTTTGATCAAAAATCCAACACCCAGCAACAGGCCGGAAGAGAGGTATCCGATGGGTCCGGGAAACGCCAGCGCCAGCCAAAAGGCCGCTGCGACGAAGGTGCCGAAAAACGTCTCGGTATTCGGGCTCACCCCATAGAAGGTGAACAGAGAATTCAAAAACAGGTAGATCAGCGCGGATGCCCAGGCCGCCTGGAACCTGCTGCCGAGTTTCTTTTTCGTTTCAAAGAGAAAAAAAGCACTGAGGGCGATAAAGAGCGTGGCAAAGAGGCGCATCGCGACGATCGCTTTCCCGAAAAGGGTTTGTAGCAGCGCGTACAGCCAGAATATCCCCGGCGGCTTCACGTCAATAGCATCTACCCAGTACACCGCTCCTTGCCGGACCATATCGGCGATGACGAGGTAAGTGGACTCGTCGTGGTCTATCACCGTCCGGAAAAAGGAGAGGATGCGCAGGGCTATGGCTATGCCGGCTAACACAGCAAAGCGCAGGAGGCGGCTCTGTCCGAGGAGGGGCATCAAACGCATGGTTTATGGTTTTGGCGCATGTTCAAACAGCCAGGTCAAAAAATGGGGCATGGCTTGCCCCCAGGTTTCCTGGTTGTGGCGGCCGCCCTCCACCTCGAAGTAGCGCAGGTCCCGTTCGGGCTGGTAGCCTTTTTTCCAGAGCTCCCAGATGAGGTCCTGCGTGTCTTCTATCGCATCAATGATGCCGTTTTGGTTTCGATCGCTGGTTTCGTCTTCTGTACCGGCCTCAAACCAGAACTTGAGGCCCGGCTTATAGCTGCCCTGGCGCACGAGGGCGTGCATGATGCGGTCGGTCTCCTCTACATAGCCCTGGCCCAGGTCGCGCGAGCGCCACCAGAAGGAACCGGAGAAGACCCCCACGCGGGAGAAGCAGTCGGGGTGGTGCCAAACGAGGTCCATCGCCGCCAATCCGCCGAGGGAACAGCCGGCGAAGTACTGGTGTTCCGCTCCTTCCCGGACGCGGTAGCTCCGCATCAGGTAGTTGCGCAGCTCTTCCCGTACAAAAGCGCTGTGCTGGGCTGCTTTGGCCCCGCGCCCGGCAAAATCGGGCTGCTTTGCCGTGCCATACACTATATGGCGATCCCGGGGTGCATGGATGCCGACGCAGAGGAAGGGCGGTACGTCCCCCGCCGTGATGAGGCGCAGCATGGTCGCCTCCAGGTCGAGCGCCGTAAAGTCCTGGCCGTCGTGGAAGTAGAGCAGTGGATAGCGCTGCTCCTCCCGGTAATACCCAGGGGGGAGCAAGATGCTGAGGCGAACCTGGCGCTGCAGGTGCACGGAGGGAATACTGGTCTCTATTCTGGTCAACGAATGCAAGGGTACGATACATTTTAGTGCCCGCCTAAACGGGTAGGTGCAAAAGTATGGGAATATTTTCCATTTAATGCTTAGACTTGCAGGGAAAGGAAATCGAATGTCTCATTCTTTCGAACACGTGGTAGAATACTCTTTTTTAAGAATAAAAATTTGTTTTAAAAGTTTTTAAAAAATAATATTTTACTTACAAAAAAGGGATAGATATATTGCATTTTTGTCCCTTAGACTTGTTGCGAGGGGTCAGCGAGGTGGGGAAAAAAGACTTTTTTGACCCCTTGATGATCCCCCTCGCAACAAGTCTTTTGCGTTAAAAATAGTTTGGATGCCTTTGTATACCTGAAAACCCGAAGCTATGTCGAAAGAAGCAAGCGCATACACCCACAAGCTGGGTACTTTTTCCGTCACCATGATCGTCGTGAGCCTGATTATGGGCATGGGTATTTTCAAAATCCCCGCCCTGATTGCAGCGACTTCCGGGACGAAGACGATTTTCTTCACCGCCCTGGCCCTCGGTGGGCTGATGGCCCTGATGGGTGCACTCACCTACGCCGAAATCGGTGCCCGCCTGCCGGTGATGGGGGGCTATTACAAGATTTTCGCCCACTGCTACCACCCCTCGGTGGGGTTTACGGTCAACGCGCTGATCCTGGTGAGCAACGCTGCTTCCCTGGCTATCGTGGCCCTGGTCGGCTCGGATTTCGTGGGCGACCTGCTTTTTGGGAAGCCGGCAGGGCCGCTGTTCAATACGTTGGTGGCTTTTTTGGCCATTGCCTTGTTCTACAGTGTCAATATGCTCGGGCTCAAGACCAGTAGTTGGGCGCAGAACGCAATGACGGTGCTGAAAATAGGATTGGTCGTCTTGTTGATCTCTGCGGTCTTTTCCGGGGGAAAAGTGGCGCCGCATGGCTATGAGGAGGGCGTGTTGTACGTCTATGACGGCAGCAACGGCCTGTTCCTGCTCATGGCCAGCCTCATCACGGTTTCGTTTATTTTTGGCGGCTACCAGCACACGATCAATTTCGGGAGCGAAATGGAGACGGGGCCTACGCTGCAGAAAGGCATTGTGTTTGGGTTGGGGATTATTCTGTTACTCTATCTGTCTATCAACTATGCCTACACCGAAGTCGTCGGCTTTGAGGAGATGAAAAACGCATCCGCGCTGGGGGCACTGCTCTGCGAAGCCTGGTTTGGCCCGGTCGGCGCCAAGGTCTTTGACTTCATCATGTTCTTGTCGGTCATGTCGTATGTCAACATCCAACTGATGACGAACCCGCGCATGATGTTCGCCATGAGCGGCGATGGCGTTTTTCCAAAGCTGTTCTCCTGGCGCAGCCCGGGCAGCGGCGCGATGGTCCCCGGTTTGACGGTGTTCGCGATCGCGACGATATTAGTGGTATTCATCGGCCGTGGGGTGGACAAGATATTGGGGTTCACGATGTTTTTGGACAGCATCGGCATGTGTACCTCTGCGGCTACGATTTTTATCCTTCGAAAAAGAAAGGAAGGGGAAGCTGCCGTCAATGGCCGGCTCAAGCGGTTCACGCCTTTTTTTGCCGGCTTTTTCGTATTGGCGTACGCCTCGGTGGCAGTGGCCGTAGTGGTGAAAAGTCCGGCGTCGGCTGCGCTGGGTATGGTGCTTTTACTCTTGTTCCTGGGGGCCTATTTCCTTTTTTACCACAAACACAAAACAGGCCAGCGGGAGGAACAACTCCCTCTGTAACCTTCGGCCAGGATTTCATCCATCTAAAATAATTTATAATGGATCTAGATATATCTTTTATCCTCAATGAATTAGCAGAAAACCGCGAAGACTACTTCAACGCGGTGGCACCTCCTATCGTGCAGACCAGCAATTTCCGTGCGCGGAGCGTAGACGAGCTGGCGGGGCTGTTTGAGGATGAATACAGCGGCTACCTCTACAGCCGGGGGCTAAACCCTACCGTGGATATCCTGCGGAAAAAACTGGCAGCCCTCGACGGGGCGGAGGATGCCCTGGTATTCAACAGCGGTGCCGCGGCGATTTTTGCTGCCGTCCTGGCCAATGTCCAGTCGGGCGACCATATCATCAGTGTGCGCAACCCCTACACCTGGGCGCAGCGTACCTTCGATGTGATCCTGCCCCGCTTTGGCGTAAGCACGACGTACGTGGACGGACGCGAGATGGCCCTCATCCGCGAGGCCCTGCGCCCCAATACCCGTCTGCTCTACCTGGAAAGCCCCTCCAGTTGGTCCTTTGAACTGCAGGACCTGCGCGCAGCTGCCCAATGGGCGAAAGAAAACGATATCGTCACGATATGCGACAACAGCTATGCCACCCCGCTCTACCAACGGCCTATCGAGATGGGCATAGACCTCGTGCTGCAAAGCGCCACCAAATACATCGGCGGGCACAGCGATACGGTGGCGGGCGTGCTGAGCGGCAGCCGCACCCTGATCAAGAAAATTTTCGACAGCGAGTACCTGAACATCGGCAGTGGGATACAGCCATTCAACGCCTGGCTGCTCATCCGCGGCTTGCGCACCCTGCCCGCCCGCCTGGAGCGCTGCAGCCGAACTACCCGGGAAGTCATCGCCTTCTTAAACGCCCATCCCCGCGTCGAGCGGGTGTTGTTCCCTTTGGACAGCCATTTCCCCCAGGCTCAACTGGCCGGAGCACAAATGGAAGGGGCCTGCGGCCTGTTCAGCTTTTACCTCCACGCATCGTCGCGGAGGGAAATCGTATGCTTCTGCGAATCGCTGCAGCACATTTTCATGGCGGTGAGCTGGGGCGGGCATGAAAGCCTGGTGCTGCCGCGCTGCGCCAGTGTGCCCGAGGCGGATTTCGACCCCTCCCACCCGGAACACCGCATGTTGCGCATGTACGTCGGCCAGGAGGACGCTGCCTATCTCATCGGGGATATCGCACAGGCCCTGGACAAGATGGAAGCAGTGCGGCCGGGTTGATGCAAACCCCTGTACCCTAAACGGCGTACCGCCGGAAGAGCTGTATTTTATCCGCTTGGCACTCTCTTTTTTAGCTACCTTTGGCAGGGTCGGATGTTTTAAAAGCTTGATACACTAAAATCTATATACGCAGTATGAAAACCATCTTCTCCATGTTTGCAGGCGTTTTGCTGTCGGCTTCGGCCCTTTTGGCACAAGCGCCTATGCTGTTGCGCCACCCGGCGGTCAATAAAGACGGCTCCCTAGTCGCTTTTTCTTTTCAGGGGGATATCTGGACGGTGCCCTCGGCAGGGGGGAAAGCCACCCGGCTCACGATCCACGAAGCCTACGAAAGCAACCCTGTTTTTAGTCCCGACGGGAAACAAATCGCGTTTTCCGGCGCGCGCTTCGGGAACAACGACCTCTTCGTCATGCCCGCGGAAGGGGGCTTGCCCAAGCGGCTGACCTACCATTCTGCTGGCGATAACGTGGCAAGCTGGACGCTGCCCGACCAAATCCTCTTCTCCAGTGCGCGCGAGTTCCGGCAAATCGAACGCCCGCAAGAGGTGTACGCCATCTCTCCCCAGGGCGGTACGGAACAGCGCGTCCTCGATGCCGTCGGGTTCGACCCGGCCTACTCTCCCGACGGGCGCTTCATCGCCTTTGTGAGGGGCGATATCAACCCCGTGTTCCGCGAAGACTATCGGGGGCCCTCCAACCGCGACCTGTGGCTGTACGACACCAAAAGCAAACAGTTCAGCCTACTGCCCGCTTTTGAAACAAATGATATCCTCCCGCAGTGGGGGGATAACCGCACCTTGTACTTCCTCTCCTCCAACGACGGTACCTACAACCTCTACCGCATGCGCATAGACGGCCAGGGCAAACCGGGCACCCCCGAAAAGCTGAGCAACTTCAAAGACGAAGCTATCCGCCACTTCAGCATCTCCGCAGATGGTTCTACTATCGTCTTCGAAAAAGATATGCACCTCTACCTGATGAAAGCCGGCAAGGGCAACGGCCAGAAGATCAACATACAGATCAACCCCGACGAGCGCTTTGATGCCACCGAAACCAAAACCCTCAGCACGGGCGGCAGCGAACTCGCTATCTCCCCCAACGGCAAATTTCTGGCGTTCGCGCTCCGCGGGGAAGTATTTGTCAAAGAAGCCGATAAAGAAAAAAGCCGCAGCGTCAACGTCTCCGGCCATGCCTATCGCGACATGAACCCGGCATGGCTCAACGATTCTACCCTGCTCTTCTGCTCCGACCGCAACAACGGCAATTTCGACCTCTATGTCGCGCGTTCCAGCGACCCGAAAGAGGGCAATTTGTTCAAAACCCTCAAGCGCGAAACCGTGCGCCTGAGCACCACCCCCGGCGATGAGTCCAGCCCTGTCGTCTCCCCCGACGGCAAAAAAGTAGCTTTCGTGCGGGGCAGAGGAACACTGGTCGTGGCCAGCATAGACTCTACCGGCCGTCTGGGCAATGAAAAAATCTTGCAAGATACCTGGGATACGCCCGGCGGTATCGCGTGGAGCCCCGACAGCAAATGGCTGGCCTACGCGCTCAGCGACCTGTACTTCAACCAGGAAGTCTTCATCCACGCTGCCGACAACTCCAGCAAAGCAGTCAACGTATCCATGCACCCGCGCACCGATGGCCGCCCGGTGTGGAGCCCCGACGGCTCCAAACTCGGGTTTATTTCAGCCCGTAGCGACCGCAGCAACGACGTGTGGTTCGCATGGCTGAAAAAATCAGATTGGGAAAAAGCCTCCCAGGACTGGCAGGAAATGGACAAACCTGCGGCTACCACCCCCGCTGCAAAAGGTAAATCAAGCGTGCCCGCTGTGCAAATTGACTTCGACGGTATCCACCAGCGCGTCGTACAGGTGACAAGTTTCCCCGGCGAAGAAGGCGACCTCGCCATCTCCCAAGAAGGCGAGACTTTTTTCTATACCGCCTCTAACAGCAGCGCCCGCGGACGCGACCTGTACAGCATCAAATGGGACGGCAAAGAACTGAAGGAACTCACCAAAGGCGGTTCCAACCCCTCTCAGGTACAGATGGATAAAGAAGGCAAATACCTCTATTTCGGAAGGATGGGGGCATTCTCCCGATTGGATGCAAAAAGTGGCCAACAGGAATCCCTGCCCTTCGCCGCTAAAATGGAAATCAACTACCCCGCCGAACGCGAACAGGTCTTCGAAGAGGCCTGGCGCACCATACGCGACGGGTTCTACGATCCCCAACACCACGGCTACGACTGGAACGCACTCCGGGAAAAGTACCGCGAACGCTGCATCCAGGCTTCTACGTCCAACGACTTCCGCGATATGTTCAACTACTTGTTGGGGGAAATCAACGCCAGCCACATGAGCTTGAGCGCCCCCGACCGCGCCGAAACCCAACGCGAATCTACCGGTATGTTGGGCGCAGAACTGAGCCCCTCCGCACAGGGCATGCGCGTCGTGCGCGTCATCCCCGAAACGCCGGCAGCCCGGACGGAAAGCAAACTGAACCCGGGCGAGGTCATCGTCTCCGTCAACGGAAGCCCCTACAGCCCAAGTGCCAACTTCTACGAACTGCTGCAGGCCACGGTCAACGAAAAAGTACTCCTCGAAGTGCGCAACCCGGCAGGGGAGACGCGCGAAGTCGCCATCCGGCCCGTCGCAACCCTCGGAAACCAACTCTACCAGGAATGGGTGGATAATCGGAAAAAATTGGTGGACGACTACTCCAAAGGCCGGCTCGGGTATATCCACGTGCGGGGTATGGATATGCCCAGCTTCGAAGCGATGGAACGGGAATTCACCGCCGCCGGCTACGGCAAGGACGGCATCATCGTGGACGTGCGCTACAACGGCGGTGGCTCCACCACCGACTACCTCATGGCGGTGCTCAACTACAAACAACACGCCTACACCATCCCGCGCGGGGCCAGCGAAGACCTGGAAAAAGACAAACTCAAGTTCCGGGACTATTACCCGACCGGCGAACGCCTCATTTTTGCCCCCTGGCTCAAGCCTTCTATCGCGCTCTGCAACGAAGGGAGCTACTCCAATGCCGAAATTTTCTCCCATGCCTATAAAACCCTCGGCATCGGTAAGCTCGTCGGCCTGCCTACCAACGGCTCGGTCATCTCCACCGGCGGACGCGCCCTGCTCGACGGCTCTTTCGTGCGCCTGCCCTTCCGGGCCTGGTACACCAAAGCTACCGACAAAAACCAGGAACTCGGCCCCGCCGTGCCGGATATCATCGTCAACAATAGCCCCGACTGGATCGCCCGCGGGGTGGACGAACAGTTGAAAGCAGCTGTAGATGCCCTGCTTAAAGATTTGAAATAAATGGGAAAATAAAATAACGAACGAGTGCTTGTTTCTTTGATTTTGCGAAGCAAAATCAAAGAAACAAGCACTCGTTCAAAATATTTTTTGGTGGCATCAAGCGAAAAATATTTGGGGACAGCCTCGACAACTCCCCCGCCACTCATCCATTATCAATAGACCTTATGAAAACAAGCCTCCTCCTCCTGCTTTGGACACCCCTGGCCTGGAACTGTACCCCTCCTGAAACGGGTCTGGGCCCTGGGCAAGGAACCGATTCTGTACAGGTGTGGATTTCCTCGCCCGACCAAGCGAACCTGCTGCGCGTCCAATCGCTGCCCTTCGCGGAAAAAGCCGCCGCAACTTCCCAAACGATACAGGTGGACACTTCCACCGTCTATCAGACCATGGATGGCTTTGGCTACACCCTGACTGGCGGGAGTGCCCGCTTGATCATGCAAATGGACGCCCGCGCCCGAGCCGCCCTCTTGGAAGAGTTGTTTGGAAAAGGTGCCCCAAGCGTCGGGATCAGCTACCTGCGCCTCAGTATCGGCGCCTCCGACCTGGATCCTTTTGTATTCAGCTATAACGACCTGGGGCCAGGGGAAAGCGATGTCGAACTGAGAAAATTCAGCTTGGGGCCAGATACCTTGTACCTGATCCCCCTGCTGCGCGAAATCCGCGCCATCGCCCCGGAGCTCGCCCTCATGGGCTCGCCCTGGAGCCCCCCGGTATGGATGAAGGATAACAAAAGCAGCAAAGGGGGGCAACTCCTGCCTGCCTACTACCCGGTGTATGCGCGCTACTTCGTGCGCTACCTCCAGGCTATGCAGGGCTTGGGCCTGGAGGTCGGGGCGGTTACCATCCAAAACGAGCCCCAACACGGCGGCAACAACCCCAGTATGCTGATGTCGGCCTCCCAGCAAGCGGATTTTATCAAAAACCACC
>JBEGMH010000035.1:0-35464 GCA_041183125.1 Bacteroidota bacterium
GAGCATTTTTGCTGGAAAAAATGCTCCCCAATGCCCCCTTCTCCTTAGATACGATTACATGTTTAGATAAAAATCTCTGGTCAACGCCTTGTATTCCTCTGTCCAGTCCGAGCTTCCCTCCCCGTGGATAACCAGGTCCCTGGTTCGGGTTTCCCGCTCTTCCCCTTCAAATTGCATGAGTAACCGCTCTACGGGCTTACCAGGTTTGGAGCGTACCTGGAGCATATCCACGCAATAGAGGTGGTAGCTGGCAGCCATTTCCACGAACCGCAACCCTTCGATGTACGGCAGGATTACACAGAACCGGCCTTGGGGAGCGATCAGGCGCTGGACGGCTGTCAACAACTCGCCGTGGGGCAGTTTTACGGTATGCCGCACGCTGTTCCGGTCCTGGTTGTGCGAGAGTACCCCCCCTGAAAAGAACGGAGGGTTGCTGACCAACAAATCGTAGCGCTGCGGGGCCGACCGCGCATACTCCTGTATCGCTTGATGGACGACGTGTACTCGGTCAGACCAGGGAGAGGCCGCTGCGTTTTCCCTGGCTTGTAGGAACGCTTCCTGCTCGACTTCCACGGCGTGTATCCGGGCGGCAGGGGCCCGCTGGGCCAGCATCAGGGCGATGACGCCGCCGCCCGTACCGATGTCCAACGCGCTTTCACAGCCTTCTACATTGGCCCAGGCCCCTAAAAGCACGCCATCCGTGCCCACTTTCATCGCGCAGCGGTCCTGGCGGACCTGAAACTGCTTGAAATAAAAGGTATTCGACTCCATCTGTACCATAATGAATGCTTAGGGCTAACAATTTCCGCTTGTATCGCCTATCTTTGCAAGTAACAGTAACACCCGCCTGCGGGTTTTGTTACGGCATGCTGATACGTTCTATAATAGACTTGTTGCGAGGGAAATAAAAAGGCCCTTTTTTTCCCACCTCTCTGACCCCTCGCAACCAGTCTAATTAGCCGTACGGTCGTGTTGGGTGCAAGATTCTTTTTGAGAAAAATAAAATTTCCCGCCGAAGGCGAACACCGTGGAGAAAAAGCCGCTCGAACTGTCAAAAGACTTTCAATTCGCCCTTGAACTCCTGGAAAAAGAGGGCCGCAACCTGTTCATCACCGGAAGGGCGGGCACCGGCAAATCCACCCTGCTCTCCCTGCTGCGCAATACGACGCGGAAAAAATCGGTCGTCCTCGCCCCTACCGGCGTCGCCGCGCTCAACGTGCAAGGCCAGACCATCCATTCTTTCTTCGGCTTTCCCCCCCGGATGTTCCCCCGTTCCGAAATCAAGCGGCGCCGGGATAAAAAACTCTTCAAGAACCTCGAGCTGCTCATCATTGACGAAATTTCCATGGTCCGCGCCGATTTGCTGGACCACATAGACTATTTTCTCCGCCTCAACCGCGAAAACCCCATGCCTTTCGGTGGTTTGCAGGTCGTTTTTTTTGGCGACCTGTTCCAGCTCCCCCCCGTCATCGCCTCCCAGGAGGAGTCGGCTATCTACGAAAGCCAATACCCCACCCCCTACTTCTTCTCCGCAGACGTCTTCAAGGCAAATTTTTCCATGGAAATGTACGAACTCAAAAAAGTCTATCGGCAGGCAGACCGCCACTTCCTACGCCTGCTCGAAGGCATACGCCTCAACCAAGCCGACGATGAAGACCTCGAGGACCTCAACCAGCGGTATCTCCCCGCGTTTGAAGCCGAAGCGTACTACATCACCCTCACCGCCCGCAACGCCACTGCCGACCAGATCAACCTGCGCAAACTGGAACAGATATCGGAGCGCGAAAAGCGCTACCCCGCTGCCGTAAAAGGAGAGTTCAACCCTTCCCTTTTTCCCACCGACCAGGTCCTGCGGCTCAAACCGCAGGCGCAGGTTATGCTCCTCAAAAACGACCCCGAACGCCGTTTTGTGAACGGAACCATCGGGAAAATCATCCAATTGGGCGAGGAAAGCATCCAGGTGCTCATCCATGAAGGCCACGAAAAAGAAAAAGTAATCGAGCTGGAACGCGCCGACTGGGAAGTGCTGCGCTACAAGACCAACCTGGAAAACCCCTTCCTGATCGAGACCGAAACCATAGGTTCCTTCAACCAGTTTCCCGTAAAATTGGCCTGGGCCATCACCATCCATAAGTCGCAGGGCAAAACCTTCGACAAAGTAGTGGTTGACCTCGGTAAGGGCGCTTTTGAGCACGGCCAGACCTACGTGGCCCTCAGCCGCTGCCGCTCCCTGGAAGGCCTGGTGCTCAAACAACCCCTCCGACAGTCCGATATCATCACGGATGAACGCGTCGTTTCCTTTTACCAAAGGAATTTTTGACGGACTTGCTGCGAAGCTCACAGGACCCTTTTTCCCCTCTACCAGGCCCTTCGGCTATTTTACCCCTCGGAAAAGCAATTTTTTTGAAAAAAACTATTGCCTCAAGCCAAATCTTCGTAATTTAAAGGGTTGGTATTTTTTCACCTAACCCACCGTAAAATCCACTGTTATGAGCAACAAGTTAGCATCTTCCAAAAAAAAGCAAAGCCAGGGGCACAACCGGCAAAGTACTGAGGGGAAAAAAGTACTGCTCATCATTTTAGCAGCTACCCTGATTTTGATCCTGATCCTGTTTGCCGTGTCCTCCTGAGTAAAAGTCCGTATAAACCAGTCTATTAGAGTTATTGCGAGGGGAATTATCGAGGGGTCAAAAAGGCCCTTTTTTTCCCACCTCGCTGCCCCCTCGCAACAAGTCTATTGTATTTTCTTCATGAGCACTCCCTGCAGCTCGCCATTGGAAAAGCGGAGGGCGCGCACGGCTCCTTTTTTGTCCCGTTCGAATTGAATTTCCGGCAGCCCGTCGCATACGAAGTGGTCGGGGGCGATGGGTTCCATGAGCGCCCTACCCCACCGGCGGCTTCCGAAGGCCAGTTTTCCTTCCGCTTCCCACACGTTGAACGTCGTTTCGAGTTCGGGAGCGTGGTAGCTGCCTAGGTAGGAAGCTATGGTGCGGGCGTCTATTGGAATGGCTGTGGGCCGCGGGGCGGGTGCGGAGGGCTGGGCAGGGCTCGGGGCCGCAAGGCTCCCCTCGAACAAGATATCCAGGATCTGCTCGGTAGCTTTGATGCCGTTGAACACCGCATAGTTGCTTTTCAGGACGATGGCGATATCCGAGCCGGGCACCAGGGTAATGATGGCGCGGTAGCCGGCGCTGGAGCCGGTATGTTGCAAGATGCGCAGGCCCCGGTAGCGGAGTTCCTCTATGCCAAACGCATAGTCCAGCGTATCGCCGTTGTTGAGGACACCGCGTTGCAGCATCTGGGCAATCCCCTGCTCCCCACCGACCCGGGCAGTCCGGAAATTGTCGGCCCAGCGCAGCATGTCGGGGATAGTCGAATAGACCCCGCCCTGCCCATACGCGGTGCTGTTGTCGTAGATTTTGGACCAGCCTTTGGGCAGTATCGGCCCGTAGGATTCTGCGCAATTCGGAAAAATCTCGCCCTGGACGTCCATGATATAGGTGTGGTCCATGCCCAGGGGCTTGAAAATGCGGTCCTGCATCCAGGCTTCGAAGCGCTCCCCGCTCACTTTTCGGATGATTTCCCCGAGCAACATATACGCGGTGTTGCAGTAGGAATAGCGTTCACCGGGCGCAAAGTTCAGGCTTTCCGCGTGTTCGAGCAGGTCGTATGCATGGTCCTGGCGGATGCCGTCGCCCGACTTCCAGCCGCTCAGTTCGAGCATGGCATACACCTCCCGCAAGCCGCTGACGTGGTGGATCAAGTGCCGGATCCGGATCGGTGCCACCACCTCCGGAGCGTTGGGGAAATACTTGCGGATATCGTCGTCGAGCGAGAGCTTCCCTTCTTGCGCGAGGAGCACAATGCCCAGACAGGTCATCTGTTTGGCCACCGACCCAATGTCCGAAACCGTTTCCGGCCGGAATACTGCCCCCGTTTCCAGGTTTGCCATGCCGAAGCCTTTGGAAAATACCGGCTCTCCCCTCTCGGAAATGCCCAGCGCCAGGCCCGGCCGGTCAGGCCGGTGTATATCGGAAAAAAGAGCTTCGATCTTCGCGATTTTGTCCGACCGCACCATCTGTGCTCCCAAATGCCCCGGGAAAGATATGCATACCGTCAGCAACCCCAGTAGCGATAGCCCTGCATAAGAACCGTGTACCTTCATACCCAAATAGAATTTCCCAAATGTACTTTTTTTCGGAATGGCTATTGGTTTGTCAACTATTTTTTTCAATCATTTATTTAAAAGAAAATTTCATCTGAGTATTATTTTATTATGGAAAATAAATTAACCAGTCCAATACTTTGCTGTGAAAGCCGGCATATCGGAAAAAAGGCTCTTTTTTAGCCAGCCCGACGGTTCCCCTCGCAACAAGTCATTACCTTTGGGTTTCCGACGTGCTGCGCCAGATGGCGCCAGCGGAGCGGTTTTGGTTCACCATCTTTTTCGAAACGACTCCTATGGGAATGGAAACGGCGCCATCGGCCCTGCTCAGCACGGCTTATTTCCCGCCCTTATCGTACCTGGCCCAGTTCCTGCGCTTCCCCGAAATCGTGCTGGAGCAGTGGGAGCACTACCAGAAAGGCTCGTACCGCAACCGGGCGCGCATTGCCACGGCCAATGGCGTGCTGGACCTTTCCGTTCCATTGGTCAAGGGCAAACACCAGAAAATGCCCATCCGGGAGGTGCGCGTTGACTATGGGCAGCCCTGGGTGAAAGCCCATTTGGACACGCTCCAAAGCGCGTACGGCAAATCGCCCTTTTACGCGGATTACATAGCCTTTCTCGAACCTATTTTTGCGTCAAAACCCCTCTTTTTATTCGATCTCAACTATGCGGTTTTGCAAAAACTGCTCAAGTGGTGGCGGATCCAAACCCCACTTTCCCTGAGCCTTGCCTATACACCTGCCGCTGCCGTTCCCTCGTACGTTGAGGACCTGCGCGACGTATTTTCCCCTAAGCCAGGGCGGAGCAACGCCGCGGAGACTGGGGTTCGCACCGTTTCCTACCCCCAGGTCTTCGAAGCGCGGCACGGGTTTGTCGGCGATCTCAGCGCATTGGACTTACTTTTTTGTACCGGACCGGAAGGAATCTTATATTTGAAAGAATCAATACTACCACATGCCCAGCTCCCATAGCCTGCTCAACCAAAGCCTGCAATCGCTGCGGGCGCAGACAGACGACGCCGTCAAGGCCCTGCACGAACTGACGGTCCACATCGGCAACGAGTCCCTGGCCCAAACGGTGAGCGAGTTGCGCAACCGCATCAACGACCCTTTCATGTTCGTCATCGTAGGGGAAGTAAAAGCAGGGAAAAGCAGCTTCATCAACGCACTGCTCGAAAGCCGGGAGGAGATTACCGCGGTGGCACCCCAACCCATGACCGACACCATCCAGCAGATTGTGTATGGGCCGGAGAAAACGGTCAGCGTCATACACCCCTATCTGAAGCGCATCGAGGTCCCCGTGGACATCTTACAGGACATCGCCCTGGTGGATACGCCCGGCACCAATACCATTATCGAGCACCACCAGGAGATCACGGAGCGCTTCATCCCCGCGTCTGATCTGGTCGTTTTCGTCTTTGAAGCCAAAAACCCTTACCGGGAATCAGCCTGGCAGTTTTTCCAGTTCATCCACCAGGACTGGCGCAAAAAGGTCGTCTTTATCTTGCAGCAAAAAGACCTACTGCCCGAAGAAGACTTGTCTGTCAACCTCGCCCGCCTGGCGGAATACGCTGAAAAAAAAGGCGTGAACCAGCCCCTCATCTTCGCCGTTTCCGCCAAGTGGGAGTTGGATGGCGACCAGGAGCGATCGGGCTTCCCGCCCGTGCGCGCCTACATCCGCGAAAACATCACCGGCGGAAAAGCCCCTTTGCTCAAGCTGGAAAGCAGCCTGCAGACCTCCCTACACCTCCTGGGCACTATCCGCGAGGGGCTGGCGCTGCGCCGAAAGCAATGGGAAAAAGACTCCGAATTCAGAAGCGATATCGCCGGGACGCTCCAGCGGCAGGAAACCCTTTCCCAGCGGCAAGTGGATATCCTGATTGAAAACCTGATTGCGGGCTACGACCGCATCACCGCCTCAAAAGACCAGGCACTCGAAGAAGGATTAGGGCTCTTTCCCCTACTCTACCGCTCTTTCCTGTCGGTGTTCAACAAACAATCCTCAGCCCACCACTGGTTGGAAGAAACCGCCCGCAGCCTGGAGCAAGACCTCAACCAGACCCTCCACGCCCGCTTACAGGAAGGCATTGGCGACTTAGCCGACAGCGTACAACAGATGGCCCGCCTCATAGACCTCAAAATCCGCAACAGCGAAACGGTCCTGCAGCACAACCACGAAATCTTCAGCGCCATTGCGGAGAAGCGCAGCCATGTATTTCGCGACCTGCAGGAAGCTTTTGAAGACTTCATCCGAAAAGGGGAAAACTTCCGCAGTGCGGAGCTGTTCCCCGACAAGACCCCCTTGCCCGGCACCTTTGCCACCGGGAGCGGCCTGGCGGTCATCGGCATCGCCCTCACCGCGCTCACGCACGGCATGGTGTTCGACATCACCGGTGGGGTACTCACCGCAGTGGGCATCCTCTTTGCGGGGGTTGCGAGCACAACCCGCCGGAAAAAAATCCTCTTGGGCTTCCGGGAGGAGATCCGAAAGGGGCGGGAACGCATTTCCGAAGAGGTGTCGGGGCAGCTCAAACGCTATATCCGCCGGCTCAAAGAGCGCATAGACAGCCACTTCGACCCCTTCGACGTACTGCTCGAAAAAGAAGTGGGCCAGCTCGATAAGCTGGACATTGAACAGCGACAAGTACAAACCCGTTTAGAAGAATTAGACCGCCATATCGCGCGATTGCTGAAACCAACGGAGGATGAAAAATAAATACGTAGCCGCCTTTTTAGCCCTGGGCTTTGGCATCCTGGGGGTACACCGCTTTTACCTCGGGCGGAGGTTTTGGGGGGTCCTGCACCTACTGCTTTTCTTTATTACCCTGACGATTACGATTGACGGGGAGGGCCCTGCCATCCTGGTCCCTGCCATCCTTGGCCTCGTGGACGCCATACTGCTCTTCGCGATGCCGGTGGAAGACTTCGATGACCGCTACAACGCCAAGCGCATCCTGCAACGCATGCGCAGGCAGGAAGCCGAGGACGAATACGCCGGGGATGAAGCGCCTGAAGCCCCGCGCGGTGAAAAGCGCGCAAAACGCAGCACCTATAACGATGATTTCCTCAAAAAACTCGGCATTGACAAGTTCCGTTCGGGCGATTTCGCGGGGGCGGTCGAAGCCTTCCGGGAAAGCATTGAGCAAGGCATGGACACCCCGGCCATGCACTTCAACCTGGCCTGTTGTTTTTCCATGCTCCACGATGCCCCCAGTGGGTTTGAACACCTCGAAAAGGCGGTGGCCAGGGGTTTTGCAGAGACCGACAAAATCGGGAACCACGCAGCGCTGCACTATTTGCGGATCCAGCCGGAGTTCGCGGCCTTTGTAGCGAATGGATACCGCCGCAGGCCGGCCAGCCCGTCGGGGCCCGCGCCTGCCCAAGCCCCCCCGTCTGGTGCGGCCCCCGTCATTGACGAGCTCTTCCAGCTCGGCGAGTTGATGGAGAGAGGGTTGATTTCACAAGAAGAGTTCCGTCGGGAGAAAGAAAAACTTTTGCGCCAATAGAAGATGCAGCCACTTGCAGAACGGATGCGCCCAACGCGCTTAGACAAGTACTACGGGCAGGGCCACCTGGTGGGCCAGGGGTCTGTCCTGCAGCGGGCGGTAGCGTCGGGGCATCTGCCCTCGCTCATCCTTTGGGGGCCTCCCGGTGTGGGCAAAACGACGCTTGCCCATATCCTGGCCACCGAGATGCAGCGGCCCATCTACACGCTCAGCGCGATACACTCCGGGGTGAAAGACGTGCGCGACGCCATTCAGAAAGCCGAGCAACAGCGCTTTTTCAACCGGGCTAACCCGCTCCTCTTCATTGATGAGATACACCGCTTCAGCAAAAGCCAGCAAGACTCCCTTTTGGGCGCAGTAGAAAAAGGCACGGTCACGCTGATCGGGGCCACGACGGAAAACCCCTCTTTCGAAGTCATCCCTGCCCTGCTGTCGCGCTGCCAGGTGTATGTCCTGAAACCTCTGGAACCCGAGCAGCTCGTACAGCTCATCCAGCTCGCCCTGGCGGAGGACGAAATCCTGAAGCACCAGAAAGTAGTGCTCCTGGAATACGAAGCCCTGTTGTACTATTCCGGTGGCGACGCGCGCAAGCTCTTCAACCTGCTCGAACTGATGTGCGCCGCCCCCGCCGATGGCGAGGAAATACGCATCTACAACGCCCTGGTAGAGGAGCGCGTCCAGCAACAGCCGGCGTCTTATGACAAGGGCGGCGAACAGCACTACGACATCGCTTCCGCGTTCATCAAATCCATACGCGGGAGCGACCCCAACGCCGCCCTCTACTGGTTGGCGCGTATGATCGAAGGCGGGGAAGACGTGAAATTCATCGCCCGGCGCATGGTGATCGCCGCTGCGGAAGATATTGGGTTAGCCAACCCCAACGCGCTGCTGATGGCGCAGACCGCTTTCCAGGCCGTACAAGCGATCGGCTGGCCCGAATCGCGCATCATCTTGTCGCAGGCCGTCATCTACCTCGCCACCTCGCCAAAGAGCAATTCCGCCTACCTGGGCATTGACGCCGCGTTGGAGTTAGCTAAAAAGAGCAGCCGGGCCCCTGTTCCGCTGCACTTGCGCAACGCCCCTACCTCCCTGATGAAAAATCTGGGGTATGGGCAACACTACCAATATGCCCATGACTTTCCAGGGAACTTCGCCTCCCAGGAATTTTTGCCCGAAGAATTAGCGGGCTCCCAGCTCTACAACCCCCAGCAAAACCCTGCCGAGGAGCGCGTACGGCAGCAACTGCGCAACTGGTGGAAGGAAAAATACGGGTATTAACAAGTTTTATGGGCAAAAATCCAGTGAACCCATTTCATTTATTTTACTTTTTCTTTATGTTCGGCCTCAATTGCATAAAGGCAGATGCCCCCACAGCAAAATGCGGTTTGCGATATGAAGACAATACCCAAATATACTTTCTTTGCCCTCTGCCTCGGCTGGAGCTGGCACGGCTGGGCACAGCCCCGCCCCCACCCTACGCAGCCGATGAACCGCGACCAGGCGACCAACGTCATCCTCATGATCGGGGATGGGATGGGGCTGGCACAGGTCAGCGCGGCGCTCTATGCCAATTTCAACCAACTCCATATCGGGCGCTTGCCGATATTGGGCTTCCACAAATCGTACTCCTCTGACCAGCTCGTGACGGATTCAGCTGCCGGCGCCACCGCTTTTGCCTGCGGGCGGAAGACGTTCAACAGCGCTATCGGGCTGACCAAAGACTCCCTGCCCTGCAAAACCCTACTCGAGGAAGCAGAAGAAAAAGGCCTCGCCACCGGCCTCATCGTCACCTCTACCATCGTACACGCTACCCCCGCCGCGTTCGCCGCACATGCCATATCCCGGGAATACTACGAAGACATCGCACTGGACATGGCCGATTCCGGTGCCGACCTCCTCATCGGTGGAGGTATGCAGTACTTCACCCGCCGGGAATCCGACGAACGCAACCTGGTGGATGCCCTCAAGGGCAAAGGCTATGTCGTAGAAGATTACATGAATGCCCCGCTCAACGGTTTCAAATGGAACCCCAACAAGCCATTGGCCTATTTTACTGCCGACAAGCAGCCGCTCAATGTGGCCGCCGGGCGCGATTACCTAGCCTTAGCCGCCAAAATGGGGCCGGTCTTTTTGGAAAAAAGAAGCAAACAGGGGTTTTTTCTCATGATCGAAGGCTCTCAGATTGATTGGGCCTGCCATGCACGCGACGGCAAATTGGCCATCAAGGAAACCCTGGACTTCGACCGCGCGGTTGGCGAAGCCCTCAAATTCGCACAGAGCAACCAAAATACCCTGCTCATCGTCACCGCCGACCATGAAACCGGTGGCATGGCGCTTATGCCGGGCTCAAAAATGGGCAAGGTGGAAACGTCTTTTACCACCAATAACCATACCGCCAGCCTCATCCCTGTGTTCGCGTACGGCCCCGGTTCAGGCTGCTTCTCCGGTATTTATGAAAATACGGATATCTATTACAAAATCCGCGAAGCCTTAGGCTTCGACTTTACACAGCACAGCCCCTCCGCCAGCCCCGCTGTCCAGAAAGCACCGCAACAGGCCGTCGGGGAAAGCAACCGGCATCCTTAGACCTACTGCGACAGGCCGGCTAAATGAAAAAAAAGCGCCGTCGGTGAGCCGACGGCGCTGCTACATATAAGCCAGTAATAGATAACATCCTCTTTTATTGCTCTTTTTTCCTTAACATCAACTTTCTCCTGTATATGTACCAATTACCGTGCCAAAACCATTTTTTATCAAAAATTTTCTCCACCAAAGCGCTTTTGCTGTGTGTTTGCATGTTGGCCTGGATGGGACTGGATGCACAGACAGACGCCAACCTATTGTCTTTTAATGAGATACGACTTGAACGCCAAAAAACGGGAATGTTGGTATTGGGTGCGTGGGCTTTGGGGAATATCGGTGCGGGGATAGCCCTGAGCACCCAGCGGGACGGAAGTGCGAAATATTTCCACCAGATGAACGCCGGCTGGAACCTCGTCAACCTGGGCATTGCGTCCGTTGGCTATTTGGCGGCGGTACGCACCGATCCATCTGCCGGCGGGCTGTATGAGGGCATACAGTCCCAGTACCAAATACAGAAAATCCTCTTGTTGAACACTGGTTTGGATGTGGCCTACATGGCGGGCGGTGCGTATTTGATAGAGCGCAGCAAGAACGATGGCAAGAACCCGGAGCGGCTCAAGGGGTTTGGGCAGAGTATCCTGCTGCAGGGCGGTTTCCTGTTCGCCTTCGATTTGGCGCAATATGCCTGGCTTGCTTCTTCCAATGAAACGCTGAAAACCCTATTGGGAAGTCTGGGGCCTACCCCGGACGGGATAGGCTTAACGCTTCGGTTTTAGGGCTCCCCTCCGCCCTAATTCGATCGCTTCCAGGGCTTCGATGCGCCCTTCGAGCACGGTGAAGCGCACCAGGGTGCGCATCAGGTGGAACCCTTCCTGGCCGCAGGCACCCGGATTGATGTGCAGGAGCCCGAGGGGGGGGTCCGGCATAATTTTCAAGATGTGGGAGTGTCCGCAGACGAAGAGTCCGGGCTTTTCCGCGAGCAGCCATTTTTTGATCCGCGCCGGGTATTTGCCCGGATAACCGCCGATATGGGTCATCAAGACTTTTAGCCCTTCCACTTCAAACACCAGGTCTTCGGGGAACGCTGCCCGTACCGAAAGATCGTCTATGTTGCCATACACGCCGCGCAGCGGCTTGAGCTGGCGCAGTCTTTCCGCAATATCGCCGGGGCCAAAATCCCCGGCATGCCATATCTCGTCGCAGGACCCGAGGAAGTGCAGGATATCTTCGTCTAAATACCCGTGGGTATCCGAAAGCAGGCCAATACGGCGCATAAGCGTTGGTGAATATAGGTCAAAGCGGGATATTCCCGTGTTTTTTCTTGGGCAGATGGGCCACTTTATTTTCGGTCATGGCGAATGCGCGGATCAGTTTGCGGCGCGTTTCTGCGGGGTCTATCACCTCGTCAATGAAGCCCCGTTGTGCGGCGCGGTAGGGATGTGCGAACGCTTCCTGGTACTCCTTTTCCTTTTGGACCAGCATATCGGCCGGAGAAGCAGCTTCGGCGATTTCTTTTCGGAAAATGATTTCAGAGGCCCCTTTGGCCCCCATCACGGCGATTTCGGCGCTGGGCCAGGCGAGGTTCAGGTCGGCGCCGATATGTTTAGAGTTCATGACATCATACGCCCCACCATAGGCTTTGCGGGTGATCACCGTCATACGGGGCACGGTCGCCTCGCTGAATGCGTACAATAATTTTGCACCGCTGGAGATAATACCATTCCACTCTTGGTCCGTACCGGGCAGGAACCCGGGAACATCTACCAAGACGAGCAGCGGAATGTTGAAGCTGTCGCAGAAACGGACGAACCTCGCCCCTTTGCGCGAGCTGTTCACGTCTAATACACCAGCCAGGCACATGGGTTGGTTGCCCACGATCCCGATGCTCCGGCCGGCGATTCGGGCAAAGCCTACCACGATATTATCGGCGTAAGACTCCTGAATTTCAAAGAAGGAGCCCTCGTCCACGATACCGTGTACGACATCGCGCATATCGTAGGGCTGGTTGGGGTTGTCCGGGATGATACTGCGCAGGGCAGGACGTTGTTCATCCCCGAGTTCGCAAGGCAGGGCAGCGGGTTTTTCCTCACAATTTTGAGGTAGGTACCCCAACAAGGTACGCACTTTTTCCAGGCAATCCAGATCATTTGCCGCGGTCAGGTGGGTAACGCCGGATTTAGCGGCATGGGCTTGGGCACCCCCCAGATCTTCCGAGCTCACCGTTTCGTTCGTGACCGTTTTGACCACATTCGGCCCGGTGACGAACATGTAGGAACTCTCTTCGACCATGATGACAAAATCGGTGATGGCGGGAGAATAGACGGCGCCCCCTGCACAGGGGCCCATGATGGCGGAGATTTGGGGCACCACCCCGGAAGCCATCACGTTGCGGTAGAAAATATCGGCATAACCGCCCAGGGAATTGACCCCTTCCTGGATGCGCGCACCGCCAGAGTCGTTCAGCCCAATGACCGGAGCCCCGTTTTTCATGGCCAGATCCATGATTTTGCAGATCTTTTCTGCATGGGTCTCCGACAGCGAGCCTCCGAAAACGGTGAAGTCCTGTGCGAACACATATACCAGGCGGCCTGCGATGGTGCCATACCCCGTCACGACCCCATCTCCGGGGAACTGCTGTTCGGCCATACCAAAGTCCGTACAGCGGTGGCTGACCAGCATGCCGATTTCTTCAAACGAATGGGGATCGAGCAGGAAGTGGATGCGTTCGCGCGCCGTAAGTTTCCCTTTTTGGTGTTGGTTTTCGATCCGCTTCGCCCCACCACCTTGTAGGGCTTCGCTTTTCTTTTGGAGGAGTAGTTCCAATTTTTGGTCCATAACGTTTTTCTTGGGAGTGATGCCATATACGCGGCTAAGTTAAGCAATACCCATGAATCGCTTTCCGATAATTTACATGCCGTATAAAAAGCGAAAAAAAACTTATTTTGAAACCCAACAAAACTAACTTTGCGGGACTTCTGAAGAACAAAGCAAACATCATGGGTTATCTTGACAACTTTCCCCCGCTGTCGCAGCGGGTACTGCGCATGGCGGAGTCCGAGACACTCCGCATGGCCTCCCTGGCGCGCGAGCTCAAGGCGCAAGGCCACGAAGTGATCAACCTCAGCATCGGTGAGCCGGATTTTGACACCCCCGACCACATCAAGAACGAAGCGAAGAAAGCCCTGGACGAAGGGTTCACTAAGTACACGCCGGTACAAGGGATCCCCGAGCTAAGGGAAGCGATCTGTACCAAGTTCAAACGCGACAATAACCTGGTGTTCAAGCCAAACCAGATTGTAGTCTCCAACGGTGCCAAACAATCCCTGGCCAATGTATTCTACTCCCTGCTGGACGAGGGCGACGAAGTAGTAATCCTCGCCCCTTACTGGGTGAGTTATGTAGATATGGTAAAAGTGACGGGAGGGCACCCGGTCATCGTGTACTCCACCATCGAACAGGACTACAAATCCACCGCCGAACAAATCGAACAGGCCATTACCCCACGCACCAAAGCGCTGCTGTTCTCTTCTCCGTGTAACCCGACGGGTTCCGTCTACACCCATGCGGAACTCGCTGCGATTGCACAGATGCTATCCGCACACCCCCACGTGACGGTCATCTCCGATGAAATCTACGAGTACATCAATTTCACCGGGCAACATGCCAGCATCGGCACCTTTGAAGAAGTGGCCGACCGCACCGTCACGGTAAATGGTTTTTCCAAAGGCTTTGCCATGACCGGCTGGCGTCTCGGCTATATCGGGGCACCGGAATGGCTCGCCAACGCATGTACCAAGATACAGGGACAATACACCTCCGGGGCGAATTCTTTTGGGCAAAAAGCGGCCGTGCACGCCCTCTTGTCCGACCTGACACCTACCCACCAGATGAAAGAGGCCTTCTTGCACCGCCGGAATATGGTCGCTGAATTATTAGGACAAATCCCCGGTTTCAAGGTGAACCTCCCACAAGGGGCTTTTTATAGTTTCCCCGACATCAGCAATTTCTTTGGAAAATCGGATGGGCACGTAACGATCCGAAACGCGGATGATTTCAGCGAATACATTATCAACAACGCTTATGTGGCCCTGGTGTCCGGTACTGCTTTTGGTGCGGAACAGTGCATCCGGATTTCGTACGCCGCTTCCGAACAGGAGCTGCGCACGGCCATCCAGCGCATTGCAGAAACGGTAAAAAACCTGAAGTAAGCAGAAGCCCCTTATGCAGCCCACTCCCCCCAACGTTAGACAAGAACCGACTGTCCTGGTCGAGCACGGCCATACGCGCATTGACCCGTACTACTGGCTGAACCAGCGCGAAAACCCGGAAGTGCTCGCCTACTTAGCGGCAGAGAATGCATATCTAAAGGCACAAATGGCGCATACGGACGGGCTTCGGGAGACCCTTTTTCAGGAAATCGTGTCCCGGATCCCACAAAACGACCAGTCGGTGCCGTATTTGGAGCGAGGGTACCTGTACTTCAGCCGCTACGAAACGGGGTTGGAATACCCTGTCTATCTGCGAAAAAAAGACGCCCCGGACGCTCCCGAAGAAAAACTACTGGATGTCAACGAACTAGCAGCAGGCAAAGCCTACTACCAGATAGGGGAACGCAGTATAAGCCCCGATAACCGCATCCTCGCCTTCGGGGAGGACACCCTGGGGCGACGGGTCTATACCCTGCGTTTCCGCGACCTGGCCAGCGGGCAATTCCTCGAAGACAGCCTGCCGGAAACCACCGGGCTCGCCGTCTGGGCCCAGGATGGACGCCATATTTTCTACACCGCCAAAGACCCGCAGACCCTGCGCGGCCATAAAGTCATGCGCCACGTGCTGGGCACGCCGGTGGAAGAAGACGTGACCGTGTTCCACGAGTCGGATGAGACTTTTGACGCCCAGGTCTATTTGTCCAAATCCCGAAAATTCCTCATTATCCTCTCTTCACAGACGATATGCCAGGAGTTCCGGATTTTGGAAGCCGACCGGCCGGAGGGGGAATTTCGGGTTTTTCACCCCCGGGAGCGGGGGCTGGAGTACCATATTTTCCACCATGGCGATTGCTTTTATATCCGGACCAACCTCGGTGCCCGGAATTTCCGCTTGATGGCCACGCCGGAGGGGGATACGGAAAAAAACAACTGGCGGGAAGTAGTGCCCCACCGGGAAGATGTCTTGTTGGAGGATGTGGACGTATTTCGGGATTTCCTCGTCCTGAGCGAGCGGCAGCGGGGGATCACCCAGCTACAGGTACTCGAACTGGGAAAGGCTTCCCACTACATTGCGTTTCCGGAAGCGGTCTATTTGGCGTGTACTTCCGTCAACCTCGACTTTGGCTCCGAGGTGCTGCGCCTGAGCTACCAATCGCTCACCACGCCCGTTTCTACCTTCGATTACCACCTGCGCACCCGCGAAATGCAGCTCTTGAAACAAGAAGCTGTCCTCGGTGGGTTCGACCCGGGCCACTACGCATCCGAGCGGCTCTATGTGCCCTCGCGGGACGGGGTACAAATCCCCGTTTCCATCGTATACCGGAAGGGGTTTGCCAAAGACGGGTCCGGGCCCTTGTTGCTGTACGGCTATGGTTCTTATGGACTGAGCATGGATCCCTACTTCAGTATTTCGCGCCTCAGCTTGTTGGACCGCGGCTTTGCGTTTGCAATAGCCCATGTACGCGGAGGGGAGGAATTAGGCAGGGCTTGGTACGAAGACGGGAAATTGTTCAAAAAAAGGAACACCTTTTACGATTTCATAGACTGTGCGGAGTTCTTAGTCGCCCATGGATACACCACTCCTGCCCACTTGTATGGCATGGGGGGGAGTGCCGGTGGGCTGCTCATGGGTGCCGTCGTCAACCTTCGTCCGGATCTGTGGAACGGGATTGTGGCTGCTGTCCCTTTTGTGGACGTCATCACCACCATGTTAGACGAATCCATCCCGCTCACTACTTTCGAGTTTGATGAATGGGGCAACCCCAAGGACAAGTCCTTCTACGATTACATGCTCTCGTATTCCCCATACGACAACGTGGCCCGAAAAGACTACCCCGCTATGCTGGTCACTACCGGCCTGCACGACTCACAGGTTCAATACTGGGAACCTGCGAAATGGGTGGCGAAGTTGCGCGAACTAAAAACCGATTCCAACCCACTATACTTATACACCAATATGGATACTGGTCACAGCGGGGCCAGCGGCCGGTTCGAACGCTACCGGGAAATCGCGCTTGAATACAGTTTCCTGTTGGACCGCGAAGCGGCGGCGCCCTAAGCACTTCATCGCAGGATTTCAACGAGTTTCCCTATCAGGTAGTCTACCTCCTCCACAGTGTTGTGGTGCGAAAAGGAAAAGCGCAGGGTCTTGCGCGGCGAGTCTTTGGCCAATGCGTCCAGCACGTGCGACCCCGCATCGGCACCCGAACTGCAGGCGCTCCCACCCGATACGGCTACCCCTGCAATGTCCAGGTTCAGCAGCAGCAACTCGGCTTTTGCTGAAGGCGGAAACGCTGCGCTCAGGATTTTATAGTGGCCTTTTCCAAAAGGGTCCCCATTGAACACCACTTCCGGGAAAACGTTCGTTAAGCGAAGCGCCAGCGCATCCCGGACCGCCCGGATCTGTGCTTCGCGCTTTTCCCGCTCTGCAAGCGCCAGTTCCAACGCTTTGGCCATGCCGAGGATGCTGTGCACGTTCTCTGTACCGCCCCGCATATTGCGCTCCTGGGACCCCCCGTCTATGAAAGGCCGCAGGCGATTGGCCTGGTTGAGGTACAAAAAACCAACCCCCTTGGGGCCATGGAACTTATGCGCCGATCCCGATAAAAAATCCACCGATAACAGCGATAGGTCCAGGGGATAATAGCCGATGGTTTGCACGGTATCCGTGTGGAACAGCGCTCCGTACCTTCGGCACAGGGCAGATAGGGATGCCAGGTCCGACAAGGTGCCGATTTCATTGTTGGCGTGCATCAGGGATACGAGGGTCGGAGGCCCCTGCTGCAAGATTTCTTCCAGGTCATTCAGATCAATATGCCCATCGGGATGTTGCCGGACGAAAACCGTTTCGGTGCCCAGGTCGCGTTCCATGGCCGACAGCGTGTGCAGTACACAGTGGTGTTCGGTACGGGCACTCACAAAACGCCGTATCCCCAGGTCGAACGCAGCGCGCTTCAGCGCCATATTGTTGGCCTCCGTCCCTCCCGAGGTGAAAAAAATTTCGCCAATAGAAGCGTGTAATGCGTGTGCAATTTGTTTTCGAGCCTGTTCGACGGCAGCGCGCGCCCGGCGGCCTTCCTCGTGGATGGAGGACGGATTTCCGGGAAGTTCGCGCAGGGCGAAGAGTATGGTTTCGACGACTGCCGGGTCGGGCGGTGTTGTAGCCGCGTGGTCAAAATAGATTCGCGCCATAGCTCAACCGAGGTTTTTGCCAAACCAATTGGCCACCAGAGCCTGCTCGACGCCGAAGCTCTGTTCGTGGTGGTATTCGTTTGTTTTGGGGTCATAGCGGTAGGCCTTGCCCCATTCCTGGAAATGGGCGGCCAGTTCCTCTATTGCATCCAGGATATAGGAGATTTCCTCATCTGTCAGGATGGGATGTATGGAGAGGCGTATCCAGCCTGGTTTCTCGGACAAGTCCCCTTGGGAGATTTGGTTGGTGATGCGGGTGGAAAGCTCCTGCGATACGCGCAGCAAGTAGTGCCCGTACGTGCCCGCGCAAGAACAGCCACCGCGCACCTGGATTCCGTAGCGGTCGTTGAGCAGGCGCACCCCCAGGTTGTAGTGTAATCCGTCTATGTAGAAAGAGACGATGCCCAGTCGGTCGCGATGTTGTGGGGCCAGCACATGGAGGTTGGGTATAGCCAGGATGCGCTCCCAGACCTTTTCCATCATCTCGTGTTCGCGGTCGAGCATGGCCTGTACGCCCATTTGTTCCTTGAGCTGTACGGCGAGGGCTACTTTAATCGTTTGCAGAAAGGCAGGGGTTCCGCCATCTTCGCGGGCCTCGATTTCATCAATGTATTTATGCCCGCCCCAGGGGTTGGTCCAATCCACGGTGCCCCCTCCCGGGTTGTCGGGCACCTGGTTTTTGTACAATTTGGGGTCAAAAATCAGGATTCCTGCCGCGCCTGGGCCTCCCAGGAACTTATGGGGGGAAAAATAGATGGCATCGAGGTGCTGTCCAGGCTGCTCGGGGTGCATACAAATATCAATGTACGGGGCAGAGCAGGCGAAATCCACGAAGCAGAGCCCGCCGTGGCGGTGCATGATTTCCGCGATTTGGTGGTAGGGCGTAAAAATCCCCGTCACATTGGAGCAGGAAGTGACCGCTGCGATTTTGGTTTTCCGCCCCTGGTAGCGGGACAAGAGCAGCTCCAGGTGCTCCAGGTTTACGAGCCCATCTTCTGTGGGGGCGATGACCTCGAGGTCCACGATGGTTTCCAGCCAGCTCGTTTGGTTGGAGTGGTGTTCCATGTGGGTCACGAACACGATGGGGCGGTCTTCTTCCGGGAGGTGTACCCAATTGCGGTGCCGCTCGTGGACTTTCAGTCCGAGGATGCGCTGGAACTTATTGACCACACCGGTCATGCCCGAGTTCGAGGCGATCAGTACGTCCTCCTTTTTAGCGCCCACGTGTGCCTTGATGACCGCCTTAGCATGGTGGTACGCCCGGGTCATCGCATTTCCGGTGACGGTCGTTTCGGTATGCGTATTGCCCACGAAAGGGCCGATTTCCCGGGAAATCAGCGACTCGATGGGCATATAGAGCCTACCGCTGGCCGTCCAGTCGGCGTAGACGATTTTTTTGATCCCATAAGGGGTCTCGAAGGCCTGCCCAATTCCGACCGTGTTCTTTCGGAAGGGGGCGAAATGCGTTTCGAGGGCAGTTTGCTCGGGGTGGATGGCGAAGTTCCTCATCGTGCTACAAGGTTTTTTAACTGGTTTTTGATCTTTCCGGCCAATTCAGCGGCCTCTTCCCTACTCGGTGCTTCTGCATAAATGCGGATAATCGGTTCTGTATTGGAGCGGCGCAGGTGTACCCATCCCGAGGCAAAGTCCACTTTTAGTCCGTCGAGCGTAGAATGGTTTTCCTGTTGGTAACTTTCTTCAAGTTGTCCCATCAAGCGATCGAGGTCGAGAGAGGGGTCCAGGTCAATTTTATCTTTCACCATCTCATAATGAGGAAATTGCGCACGAAATGCCGATGCGCTGCCCCCGAAAGCACTCAGGGCGCTCAGGAACAGGGCTACGCCCGCTACGGCATCGCGCCCGTAGTGCAGCTCCGGGACGATGATGCCCCCGTTGCCCTCTCCGCCAATGACCGCGCCCACTTCGCGCATCTTTGCCGCCACATGGACTTCCCCTACCGCACTGGCAAAATACTGCCCTCCGTGTTGTATCGTGACATCCCGGAGCGCCCGGGAAGAAGACAAGTTGGAAACGGTATTGCCGGGCCTGGAACGCAGGATATAGTCTGCGATGGCCACGAGGGTGTATTCTTCCCCAAAAGGAAGTCCATTCTCTGTGATCAGGGCCAGTCGGTCCACGTCGGGATCTACGGCAATGCCCAGATGGGCACCGTGGGCGACCACGGCTTCTGACAAGTCCTTCAAGTGTTCCGGCAGCGGCTCCGGGTTATGTGCGAAATGGCCATCTGGGGTACCGTTCAGGACGATCACCTCACAGCCGAGACGGGCGAGCAAGTCGGGGATGATCAGCGATCCGGTGGAATTGACAGCATCCAGTACGATGCGGAAAGCGCTGTCCCGGATGGCAGCCGGCTGGACCATGGGATGGGCAAGGACAGCCTCAATGTGCCGGGCAAAAAACCCTTTTCCCTCGGATAAGGTCCCGAGGGCATCCACCCCGGCGAACGAATACGCGGCATCCCCGGCCAGGTCCAGGATCCGTTTCCCCGTTTGCGGGGAGATGAAATCGCCTTGTGCGTTCAGGAACTTCAGCGCATTCCACTCCTTGGGATTATGGCTGGCGGTGATGATGATGCCGCCTTGTGCCCCTTCCCACACGACCGCCATTTCGACGGTAGGCGTGGTGGACAAGCCGGCATCCACTACGTCAATCCCTTGGGCAAGAAGGGTTTGCACAACCAATCCTTGTACAATACCCCCTGAGATACGGGCATCTCTGCCCACGACCACTTTGGGGGTTGAAGACTCCTCTAACAGCAGCATGCCGAATGCCGCCACGCTTTCCACCACGTCGAGGGGGGTTAGGTTCTGTCCGGGTTTCCCTCCGATAGTACCCCTGAAGCCTGAAATAGATTTGATGAGCGCCACTTATTTTTTGTTGCAAAAATAAAAAAAGGCCGCTAACCACGTATTTTTGATCCATATAAGAAAAGGAGGACCACCTCAAAACCAATCCTGCCATGTACACTTTACTCGAATGGGACACCGAATTGTTTAAACTGATCAATGGGCAGTGGCACGTTGCTTTGCTCGACTGGGCCATGCCCTGGTGGCGGGATAAGACGACCTGGATACCTGCTTACCTGGCACTGCTCGCTTTCCTGTTGTATACCTTTCGAAAAAATGCTTTTCCCTTCCTGCTTGCCGCCATTCTTTGTGCGGGGCTTTCGGATATCGCCAGCAGTAAAATCATGAAGCCCACCTTCAAACGCTTGCGGCCTTGCAACACCCCCGCATTACAGCACGAGGTCAGGCTGCTGAGCGGATGCGGCAAAGCGTACAGTTTCACCTCCTCCCACGCGGCCAACCACTTTGCCCTGGCCACTTTTCTAAGTCTGACCTTGGGCGTTTTTTACCGAAAAATACGCCCCTGGCTTTACCTCTGGGCGGCCAGCATAGCGTATGGGCAAGTGTATGTGGGGGTACACTACCCTTCCGACGTCCTCGCGGGTGCCATTTTAGGATGGGCAATTGGCAACATAGTTGCAAATTTGTATCTTCGCCTCCCGAAAGCGGTCAGACTGGTTCCAGAAGGGCAGTGAAATCGAAAAAAAGGGGATATTTTTTATGTCCTTTGATTCCCTTCGCACCAAGTCCGACGAGCCTGTTTATATGATTCGGGAGTCCGGATAACAAAACACTGGGAACATGCACATTTGGGAATATGCCCTGTTGACAGGTGCTGCATTGGTGGGAGGGGGCTTTGCCCTTGTCCTGCGAACCGACCAATACGGAGCGGCAAAATGGCTCACTGCCTTCAGCGGGGCCTATCTGTTGGGGCTGGCGGTCACGCATTTGATTCCCGATTTGTATGCGGCGGCCCCCCGTGGAGGAATAGGGTTTTGGATCCTGGGCGGGTTTTCCCTGCAGCTCTTGTTGGAGCCCCTTTCGAAGGGGATTGAGCACGGGCACTTACACCGATTGGAGCATATCCGGATTGTGCCCATCATGTTGGGTCTGCTGGTACACGCCTTTGTAGAAGGGCTTCCCTTGAGCGGCTACGCGGAGTTAGAGGCCCACCAACACAGCGGACAAGTAGCCGATCAGTTGTTTTTCGGCATTGTGGTACACAAAGCTCCGGCTGCCTTTGCGCTCGCCAGCGTGTTGTTGAACGCGCATATTGCACCGCGCAGGGTCATGGCCCTGGTAGGTTTGTTTGCGTTGGCCACCCCGGGAGCTGCGTTTTTATCGAGTACGACGGGCTTGTCGCCCGACCATCTGTATCTCCTCCTCGCGCTCGTCACCGGCTCGTTTTTACACCTTTCGACCTCCATCCTGTTTGAAAGCAGCCCGGGCCACCAGCACGCGGTTTCCTGGAGCAAGTTCGCGGCGATTGTGTCCGGTTTCATCGTAGCGGTTCTGACGACTTGAAAAAAGAAAAGTTGTATTCCCCTGATTTTTTGTACTTTTAACGTACATTTAACCAATTAACCAGTATTTACACAAATTTTGGTATGAAAGCCCGAATCAGGAACAAGTTCTTGCCCATCCTTTTTTTTGCGTTGTCTGCCGCGGCCTCGCATGCGCAGGGAGTTATCCGGGGAGAGATCAAAGACCGGGAAAGCGGTGAGCCTTTGATCAGCGCCACGGTGGTCGTCAAAGGTTCCACAGACGGAGTGGTAACCGACTTTGATGGGAAGTTCGTGTTGAATACGAGCCAAAAATTTCCTCTGACCCTGGTAGCTTCCTATGTGGGCTACGCTGAAAAAAGCGTGGAAATCACCGGAACCGGTAAGTTCGTCACCATAGAGCTCGAAGCCGACGTAGTGGCTATCAGCACGGTAGAGGTCGAAGGCCGAAGGCTTTCCGAAAAGCAGGCCCAGTCCCCGCTCACCATGGAAACCCTGGACAACATAGCCATCCGGGAAACACCGGCGGCCAACTTCTACGACGGGCTCGGCTCCCTGAAGGATGTGGACCTTACGGCGGCCAGTCTGGGGTTCAAGATTATCAATACCCGTGGCTTCAACAGTACCAGCCCGGTGCGTTCCCTGCAGATTATTGACGGGGTGGACAACCAGTCGCCCGGCTTGAACTTCTCCCTGGGCAACTTCCTGGGCGCCTCTGAGCTCGATGTCAACCGCGTCAACCTGATCGTCGGTGCCAGTTCGGCATTCTATGGGCCCAATGCCTTCAACGGGGTCATCAGCATGGAGACCAAATCCCCGTTCCTACACAAGGGGCTCAGCGCATCCGTGAAAGGGGGCGAACGCAGCCTTATCGAGACGGGCGTGCGTTGGGCAGATGCGTTCACCGATAAAAACGGGAAGGAGCGCTTTGCCTATAAAGTCAACTTCGCCTACTTCCAGGCCAACGACTGGGTAGCGGACAACTACGACCCCGTTTTCGATACCAAGACCGGGCTTAAAAACCCGGGGGGATACGACGCGGTCAACATCTATGGCGACGAGTACCTGCCTGCCAACGACTTCAGTGGATCCTTTGCCGTGCCGGGTATGGGGGTCATCCACCGCAAAGGGTATGCGGAAAAAGATTTGGTGGACTACGATTCCGACAACCTAAAACTGGGCCTTGCGATGCATTACCGGCTCAAACCTGCACAGACCTTTAAATCCCCGGAACTCATCCTGGCCACCAACTACAGCACCGGCACCACCGTCTATCAGGGCGACAACCGCTTCAGCCTGCGAAACATCCAGTTTTACCAGCACCGCATCGAACTGCGCAAGGCCGACACCTATTTCCTTCGCTTCTATGCTACCCACGAAGATGCCGGCGACTCCTTCGACCCCTACTTCACCGCTTTGAAACTGCAGCAGGAAGCCAAGGAAAACAACGAATGGCGCGCCGACTACGTCTCGCACTGGCAGATCAACATGGTGCCCAAGCTGCGCCGGATAGAAGGGTTCCCAAGCCCCCTCAACTACCTGGGGCGCCCCGACGAATACAACGCCGCCCTAAGAACTTTTTACAGCTCCCCCAGCGTCCTGGATTCGCTTACCGTATGGCATGCCCTGACGCAAACCGCCGCCAACGGAGCCCGCGCCATCAGCGGCACAGCTGATTTTTACGAACCGGGCACCCAGCGCTTCAACGAAGTATTCCAGGACATCACCAGCCGGATATCCTACTCGGAAGGGGGGACCCGCTTCTTTGACCGCTCCGCCCTCTTTCACGTACAAGGGGAATACGCCTTTAACGATTTGGTCCGCCAGGGGGCCATCACAGACCTCGACTTCCGCATCGGTGGAAACTACCGCCTGTACACGCCCAATTCCAGGGGATCCATCCTCCTCGACACCGCTGGCCGGAACATAGACACCTACGAATTCGGCATCTACGGCGGAGGTACGCTGGAACTGAATACCCGTCTGAAAATCAGCGCTACGATGCGGTTGGATAAAAACCAAAACTTCGACTACCTGGTCTCGCCTGCCGCATCGCTCGTCTATTCGCCCAACCAGGATCAAACCTTCCGCTTTTCTTTTTCTTCCGCCATCCGAAACCCAACGCTGGCCGACCAGTACCTGTTCTACAACGTAGGGCGTGCCATCCTGATCGGCAACCTCAGCGGCTTCAAGAACCTCATTTCGATAGAGTCGCTCGCAGACTACCTCAACACCTTGAACCCAACCAAATTAGAATATTTTGACATAGACCCCATCCGCCCGGAGAAAGTACAGACGGTTGAAGCCGGGTTCCGGCGCACCTTGTTCGACAAAGTGTATGTGGACGCTACGTACTACTACAGTTTCTACCGCGATTTCATCGGGTTCAACCTGGGCGTGGAGGGTACTTTTGACCCTCGGACCGGCCTGCCCATTGATATCCAGGCCTATCGCGTAGCGGCCAACGCCCGGGACAAGGTCACGACCCAGGGCTTTTCTATTGGGTTCAACTACTATTTCTGGAAAAAATACGTCTTCAACGGCAACTACTCCTGGAACCGGCTGAATACGCAGAGCGACGACCCGATTATACCTGCCTTCAATACCCCGGAGCACAAATTCAACATTGGGTTTGCCGGGAGGGATTTGAAAGTAAACCTCTTTGGGCGGAGGATCCCCAATTTGGGCTTTAACGTGAACTATAAGTGGGTGGATCGCTTTGTATTTGAAGGCTCGCCCCAGTTTACCGGTTTTATTCCTAACTACGACCTGCTCGATGCACAGATCAACTGGATGGCGCCCAAACTCAAGACGACCTTTAAGCTAGGGGCGTCCAACCTATTGAACAACCAGGTCTTCCAGACGTATGGTGGGCCAAGGATCGGCCGTCTGGCCTACCTGTCGGTACTCTACGAATGGTCTAAAAAATAGCGATTATCCATTAAAACTCACTTTTCATCAAACACGGTTCGTTATGAAGAATGTCAACACGCTTTTATTATTGTTTTTCACCATAGCGGCTACTGCCCTGATCGGCCAGGACCGCTACCTGAAACCGGTATTCAGCGGCGTCAGTGTACAGCCAGACGTTACGTATGGCCAAAATATCAGCGTACTCTCCACGCCTATCGGTCCTATTGACCTGAAAGTCAATGTGTTTTCCCCTGCTGGCGACAATGCTAAAAACCGGCCGGCTGTTCTGGTCTTCCATACGGGCAGCTTCCTGCCGCCGCTGTTCAGCGGCGGTATCACGGGCAGCCGTAACGACTCGGCGGTCGTGGAAACCTGTAACCGGCTTGCCCGATTGGGCTATGTAGTGTTCAACGCCACCTACCGTCAGGGCTGGAACCCCACCGCCACCGGTGCCGATGGCCAGGATATCCGCACCGGTACACTGTTGAACGCAGCGTATCGCGGCATCCAGGACGCCCGCACCCTCATCCGCTTCATCCGCAAAACAGTAGCGGAAGACGGTAACCCGTATGGGGTTGACCCAGGTAAGATCGCGCTCTGGGGCCATGGTACCGGGGGCTATATCTCCATGGGTGCCGCTTTCCTGGATCGCTTCAAAGAAGAGATCGTATTAGAGAAATTCATCGGCAAAGACCTTAAGCCTTATGTGGATACAGCCCTCAACGGCAACCTGTACGGTACTACGACTACCCCGCTGTGCCTCGCCAACTGGCCTAAGTACAGCTCCGACTTCAAAGCAGCCGTCAACATGGGCGGCGCCCTGGGCGATATCTCCTGGTTGGAAGGCAAGGCGAATGAGCCGGTGGTCATTGGCTTTCACGTGCTGAGCGATCCCTTTGCTCCCTTTGCCGATGGCCCGGTCATCGTGCCTACCACGGGCGATTTTGTCGTCAATGTCGCAGGTACGTACTCTGTCGTCAAAAGGGCCAACGACCTGAAAGTGAACGCCCCTATCGCCGCTGCCAACACCGACCTGACCAACCCGGTCAATGCGCGCAACAAAGCGCTCAGCAATGTGGACATAGACTACCGCGGACAGAAGATCAAATTGTCCACCGACAATATGTACCCCTTCCTGCTGAGCGGTTTCCAATCCGGCCCCTGGGAGTGGTGGAACAAAGCTACGCTCGATTTGGTCGTGCTGGGCACCAATGCAGCCATCGGTCGTAACGCGTTCAACTCGGATACGCTCCACTTCAACGGCTTGCGCACCAACCCGGATATGTCCAAGGCCAAAGGGATGGCGTACATTGATACCATCTTCTCCATCACGGTACCCCGCTTGTACTTAGCCTTGAACCTGGCCACTTCTACGCATGAAGTCTTGCCCGCCGCCGAAGTTGGCTTGCAAATCACCCCGAACCCGGTCAGCGATATAGCGGTCTTCCGTTCCAGCCCGGAACACCCGATGCGCGATATCGCTATCTACAACATAGAAGGCAAGCTGATGAAGGGTGCGATCCAACTGAAAGACAGCTACTACGAAATGAGCAAAGAAGGGCTGCCCCCGGGCATCTACATTGCGCAAGTGCGGTTCGAAAAAGGCATAGTGGCTAGTAAAATCGTCGTACAGTAGTGCTTCTGCGGCTATGTGAAAAGTATTTCGCCGCTCCAGCCTGAAGAATAAAATAATGAAAGAGCACTTGTTCTTGTGATTTTGTGAGGCAAAATCACAAGAACAAGTGCTCTTTCAGAATATTTTTTGGTGGCTCAGGTGAAAAGGTCTTTTTATACAATCCCTTCACGACGCCTAAAACAGGACCTGTTTGTACACCTCCGGCGGATACATTCCTGCCAAGCGGTGTATGGACAGGTCCTGTTTCGTTAGGAGGGTCACCTACTGTCCAAAAGTAGCTATCCATCTTTTTTTGGAAAGAAGAATTATGCCCTGCGTTAAGGGAGTGGGCTTGAACATTCGTCATACAGTTGGTTGCGAAGACAGCGCGAGAGGTAAAAGAGCCCCGCCCTCGTCTATCCTCTAAAAACGCGTATCAAATTACCGAGCCATGAAGAAAATTGTCACTTTTGGAGAAATCATGCTCCGGCTGACGCCGCCGGGGTTCCAACGTTTTTCACAAGCTGCCTCCTTTGACGTCGTGTACGGCGGTGGGGAGTCCAATGTTGCGGTTTCCCTTGCCAATTACGGCCTCCCCACCGAGTTTGTCACCCGGCTGCCCCAGAACGAATTAGGGGATTGCGCGCTTATGGAAATGCGCAAACGAGGGGTGGGGATAAACCATGTCCTCCGCGGAGGCGAGCGTTTGGGCATCTACTTCCTCGAAATGGGTGCCGTAAGCCGGGGGAGCAAGGTCGTCTATGACCGCGCCCATTCGGGCATGGCAAGTATCCAGAAAGGCATGATCAACTGGGAAACCGTGTTCCAGGACACGCAGTGGTTTCACTGGACGGGGATTACGCCTGCTTTGTCGCAAGGCACCGCAGATGCCTGCCTGGAAGCCATTGAGACCGCCAACCGAATGGGGATCACCGTTTCCACCGACTTGAACTACCGAAAGAACCTTTGGAAATACGGGAAAAAATCCTCCGAAGTGATGGAAGCCCTGGTCGCCGGCTGCGATGTCATCCTCGGAAACGAAGAAGATGCCGAAAAACACTTTGATATCCATCCCGAAGGCGTGGACGTCACCCAGGGGCATACCATGGATGCCAAGGCGTATGTCTCTGTGTGCCGGCAGATGATGCAGCGATTCCCCCGGGCGAAAAAAGTCATCATCACCTTGCGCGGCTCCATCAACGCCTCCCACAACTCCTGGGCCGGTGTGTTGTACGACGGAAAAAACCTGTTCGAATCCCCGACCTATCAAATCACCCACATCGTAGACCGGGTGGGCGGGGGCGATAGCTTTATGGGAGGCCTCATCTACGGACTGATCCAATATGCAGGCGACGACCAAAAGGCGCTCAATTTCGCAGTAGCGGCATCCTGCCTCAAACACACTATATACGGCGATGCCAACCTGGTCAGCGTCTCGGAAGTGGAAACCCTGATGAAAGGGGATGCCAGCGGACGTGTATCGCGCTAATACGACTTGTGTTCAGAAATAAGCGAGGACCTGGGGTTTGCGCAGCGCCCGTTTTAAAAAGAAAAAAACCATGGCAAAATACACACGCATAGAAGTGGCACAGACGATGGCCCGGACGGGCTTGGTGCCTTTGTTTTACCATCCCGACCTCGATTTGTGCAAAGGGGTACTCGAGGCGTGCTACCGCGGGGGCGCAAGGGTGCTGGAGTTTACCAACCGCGGCGACTTCGCCCATGAGGTGTTTGGGGAACTCAACAAATACTGCCTCAAAGAACTGCCGGGGATGATGTTAGGCGTGGGCTCGGTACCCGATGGGGGAACGGCCAGTCTGTTTCTTCAATTAGGCGCCAATTTTATTGTGACACCCGTGTTCAGGGAAGACGTTGCGCTGGTCTGTAACCGGCGCAAAATCCTTTGGTCGCCCGGCTGTGGCTCCTTGACCGAAATCGCCCGTGCCGAAGAGTGGGGTGCCGAGATCGTCAAGGTCTTTCCCGGTGGGGTGCTTGGGCCTGGCTTTGTGAAAGACCTCAAAGGCCCCCACCCCTGGACCAGTGTCATGCCCACCGGCGGGGTATCGCCTACCGAAGAAAGTTTGCGCAAGTGGTTTGAAGCCGGCGTCACCTGCGTAGGTATGGGCTCCCAACTGATTACCAAGGAAATACTGACCGGGCTCCGCTTTGACGAGCTGGTACAAAACGTTGCGGAAACCCTGGGCCTCATCCAAAAAATCCGTCAAAAATAGCCCGTTTGCGAGGGGCTGTGAAAAAGCCCTTTTTCGCCTGATGCCACCAAAAAATATTTTGAACGAGCGCTTGTTTTTTTGATTTTGCGCGGCAAAATCAAAAAAACAAGCGCTCGTTCATTTTACTCTTCAGGCTGGAGCGGCGAAATGCTTTTTACACAATCCCTCCCCTTCCCCTGATATTCAAAATTTTAACACCTCTACCGTTCGTCAAGCGGCTTTCTGTGCCTATATTTGAAGGATCAAACGCTTTACGGCCCAAAGGTGCGGTCTGGATTTTTAAGCTGAGCCTACGTTGTTCACCGCAGAAAATCCGGACGATGCACTGAAAAGGCATAGTTTTTGCTGAATCCCTATATAGCGGCTTTGATAACCTCTTGTCAATAACAAACCATGAAACAAACTACGACGAAGAAAACCTATTGGTTTATTCTAATGGCATTGGTCATTCCCCTTGCAATCGACCTGTTCGCCCTCCCAATCCATTTTCCTGCGCTCCGGCTTCCCGGAATGGTCAAAAAGGCCGTATCCAACCTCGACTGGAAAACTCCAGCGGAAGAAAAAGTCTATGCAGATGTATCGTTCACCACATGCTTTCCGGCATCCAACGGCTATCCCAACGGGCTTCCCAATGGACTGGACACGGTGTACTGCCGGGGGGAAATCGGGCAACTGCTGCCGGATACCGCTTGCGACGGGGTCAATAAAATCACCGGGCGGTGGTACTTGGTATTAGGGAACACGCTCCCCAACCCCTTTGTACCCTACCCAAACGCCCAGATGCGCTCGGTGTACCGCATAGATACGGATACTGCCGGTGGGGCCAACGCCAACAGCAGCGACTCCCTTTACACGTATGTGTATATCCCCAATTCGAACGGCACGTCCTACCAGGTCTATGTGCATACCGTACGCATCAAGCCAAGTACCAGTTGCAGTGCCACCGCCCCCGCCATGCCCTCGACCTCCGAATGGGCGGGAGCGGCTGCCTACAACCCGGGCACGGCCAATGGCCAAGGGGGGAACCAATCGGAAAGCGCCCTTTCGGATGCCACCCTTACCGTGGATTCCTGCTCCGGGGGCGGATGGCTGGAACTTCCCCGGCTTACCCGCTACGGCAGTTGGTACCGGGAGTCCGGGAGCGACCAATTTTTCGACGATTCGACCAATACCGATCTGCGGGTAGCGTACTACGACCGCATTGGCCGCGTACAGTCGCCCAACCACTGGTCCCTGCCCGCTGTCTCACACGAAAACCTGCTCCAGAAAGTATCCCTGAAAAACCTCACGTTCTCCAGCGGCAGTGCGCAAATCGTACTGTATTATGTCAATGAGAGCCATAACAATACGGTCTCTACCGATGGGTATGTCCGCAAATTAGTGGTCACCGTGAATGCCACCGGCAACTGCACCGTGCCCGACCACAGCGAGATGAACTACGGGGTAGAGAGCGAGTTAGGAGCGGACCAGACCTTTATTTACTGCGCGAATACTTCCTTTTTGCTCCCAGCCAGCGCCTCCAATGCCACCGTGGGAGGAATCGGCCCCAGCGGACGCTGGTACCGGGACCTCAGCGGAAATGGATTGACGTTCGACGACTCAACCAATGCCACCGCTGCCGATGGGGCCAATATCCGGACCATCTGCCGGCCTGTGGGCATTGACACCTTCTATTTCGTGCCGAGCGGGCATACGAATATGAGCACGAAACGCGTCATCGGCATTGCCATACCTCCCCAGCCTTCTTTTAGACGATCCTGGGTCAACAAGCCCGACCAGGTGGGTACCCTGACCACCCTCCCCAACGTGGTAGCCACCAGTGCCCCACTGGACCAGGCTTCTCTGTCCACCCGGTTCTGGGAAGTGGACGGAGGTTGTCAGGAAGAATCCGGGCCTTCCAATGGGTGGCCGGGCAGCAGCACCTTCGCCACGCTGCGCCGCAACGATGTTGCCCCTGATTATTCGGGGCCCAACGCAAAAACGTACGATGTGTGGGAAGGCACCGCCTTTCCGCTGGCAGATAGTTCGGATGTGCATTATGATCCGACCGACCCGTCGAGCGATGTGCTCAACTACCCATACCGGGACACTACTTATGTCGGCCGCTGGTTCCACAACAACGTTCCCGTGCCGCTGGTAGAAACTGGTGCCAATACCGTCACGGATATTTTGTACCACTACCGGGCGAGCAGTTTCGTGATAGATGTCATGCGGGGTAGTACCGCTACCGAAGTAAGCATAGACTCTGTGCGGTTCCGGGACAATACCAACCCTGCGAAAACCCAATCCTGCTGGCGCCCCTTGTCGGTTATGTTCCGCATCCAGCCCGCGACGCCCAGCTTTAACAACATACAGCAAACGTATTGTCAGGGTGAAACACCTCAGACCTTGCCCGCTGTTTCCCTGAATGGCATATCCGGTACCTGGAGCCCGGCCACGATCAATACTTCCTCCGTGGGGGCCACTACTTACACGTTTACCCCCAGCGTGGGGAGTTTGCCGTACACCGTTACGATTGTAGTGACCCTGAAAACCACCCCCGTATTTTTCGATACGACGATTTGCGTGGGCGCTGGTGCCTATCTGCTGCCCACCCGTTCCAAAGATGGCATCACCGGTACCTGGCGGCTCAATGGTGTCCCGGTCACCACCGCTTCGACCAGCACGACCGGCTCGATAACCTATACGTTCGTGCCCAACTCCAACACGGTCAGCCCAAGCAACCCGGTCTGTGCCAATAATGCAAACTTTACGGTCCATACGATACAGTCTATTTCCACCGGCTGCCCGACCAATGTCAATATTACCCTCGACCCGTCCACGTGTACGAAAACACTGTCCTTCCCCATGCTGCAGATGGATGGTTGTGCCCCGAATACGCACCGGATCGTCGTTCAGGACGACCAGCCACAAAACGGGGCCGTCATTGACGGGCCAGGCACCTGGCCCTATCGCATCCTGACCGTTGCGGATAGCCAACTCATCTGTTGGGGCACCATCAATGCCGAGGATAAGTCGGGCCCCGTACTGAACTTTTATTACCTGCCCTGTACCCACCAAGCCTCCTCGAGTTACCCCGCGTTCCAGACGGCCACGTTCATGAGCACGGATATCAACCTGATCCTGAACCAGGAAAGCAGTTGGAACGATACTTCGTACACCTATTTCTCCGGAGCACCGGTTTTCCAGGAACCTTGTAACGGATGTAATGTCACCCTATCGGCCTCCGATCAGATTACGTATGTGTCCTGCAACGATGCCGACTGGATCCTGAACCGCGTATTTGCCCGCATCAACCGCACCTTCTTCGGAAGGGACTGCAGGGGCAACCAGGTGACGATACAACAGACTATTTTATTCAAAACGCCTTCTATGGCGGGTATCAATGCCAGCCTCAATTCCTGGTTCCAGAACCGAATTGTCATCTTGAATGGCTCCGCATGCCTCCTTACGCCTACCGAAATGATTACCCAGTTCAAGGCGGGTACTTACCCGTCCATTTCGAACGGGGCCAACCAACCTAAACCAGTATTCAACGACCCTTTCCATTGTGAACCTGCTACCGAGACGTATAGTATCTTCCAGGAAGCCGTAACGGCAGGGGTAGCCAAAAAAATGCTGAGCCAGCGGATGAGCTACTCGGTGGGGCTAGTTTCCCAGGATCCGGTCTGCGATAGCGGCCGCAGGATAAACGTCAACATCAGCAGTACCGACTGGTGTACCGGAACGTCCACCGTCGTGGCGGATAACATTACCTTGCTGTTGGGCAATTCGTCGCTGCCGGCCAACCTAATCGTATCTTCCAATGAGTTGAGCATCGGCAGCGCCGGTGGCCAACTGACCTTCAACGTGGCGTCCAATACCTCGTGGTTTGTCTCGGAAGATATGTACTGGGCCTCCCTTAGCCCGACGAGCGGCAACCGGAACGGTATCGTCACCGTGACCGTTTCCCCTAACAGCAGTACCTTGTCGCGGTCGGGGGTCATCTTTGTGTATGGTTCCCAGACCAGTTCCCGAACCATCCTCCTTACCCAAAGTGGGGCACAGACCAGCCCTCTGACCGTAAACCCATCGAGTATCTCTTTCACCTCGACGGGCGGTGCCACTTTGGTCGGCTTGCAGGCCGTGGGCAATTGGAGCGCAAGCTCCTCCACCTCCTGGCTCAGCGTGGACCAAATCAGCGGAAACGGCAATGCGAGCCTGGTGATCAACTGCCAGGCGAATGCCTCCCCCAGCGCCCGTACAGCGGTGGTGACGGTCCAGGCCGGTTCGCAGCAAGCCTTCATCAGCATTTCACAGGCTGCGACGTCTGCATTCCTGAACTTCGCCCCCGCTTCCCTATCTTTCCAAAGCAGCGGCGGATCCGGCACGCTCGCCCTTCAATCAAACAGCCCCTGGCTGGTTAACAGCAAACCTTCCTGGCTCACGCTGAACCAAATGTCGGGGCAAAACAACGCTACCCTGAGTGTCAACTGCTCGGTCAACAGCAGCAGCCAGACCCGAAACGGTATCGTCTCCTTCTTGTGCAACGGAACGGAGATCAAAAACGTACCTGTCACACAGGATGGCAGCGCCTTGTTCCTGAACCTGCAACGCGATAGCCTTTACTTCAACACCGCCGGGGGCAGGGATACTATCTATGTGGAGTCCAACGGCAACTGGACCATCAGCGAATCGAGCACCTGGCTCAGCCTGAGTACCAATAGCGGCCAATTATCCGGTAAGGTAGCCGTTTTCTGCACCGCCAACACCAGTGCCGAAACGAGAAGGGCCGATATTTCTGTACTGTACGCCGGGTCAGGTATCCGCACCATTCGGGTAGAACAGGCACCCTTCGCAGGCCGGCTCAACGTATCCCCGCTGCAATGGGACGTGAATGGCCCGGCGGGGTCCGTGTTCCTCACCGTAGAGTCCAACCTTTCCTGGACGGCCAGCTCGCCTGATAAATGGATCTCGGTGCGCCCCTCCTCGGGCAGTGGTGCTGGCGCGGTACAGGTCACCTACACCCAGAACCAGGACACCGCTATCCGGCAGGGACGGGTCATTTTCCAAGCCAACGGCATGGCTCCGGTGACGGTCCAAATCCGCCAGGGGCTCCCTGTCATGGCGCTCCTCCAATCGGATACCCTGTATTTCTCCCGCCAGGGCGGCGAGCAGGAAATCGGCTTCTGGACCTCCGGTGGGTGGACCATCACGCCTTCTTCTTCCTGGGTAGACGTTTCCCAACTGTCCGGCAGCAGCGGCAACAACCGAATTGTCGTTATCTGTCCGCCCAATATCGGCTGGGGACGAACCGCCTCCCTCAGTATCCGCGCCGCAGATGGCTCGACGCGCCAGGTCGTGGTCAAACAGGAGGGCAATACGCCCTACCTGACCGTAAACCCCAATTCCATTACCTTTACGGAAAAAGCGGAGAGTGTCAACCTCGCGATTTCCTCTAATCAAAACTGGACGGTATCGGGTGTCCCGCAATGGGCCAGCTTGTCCCAGACCAGCGGGTACGGGGATAAAACCATCGTCCTCAACTGTGCCACCAACCCCAATGCCGCTAACCGGGTAGCAAGGCTCAAATTAGCTGCACCAAATCTGGACACCATAAGCATAGGGATCGTACAAAGCGGAACCAAAGCCTTCCTGTCGGTATCCTCGACTTTTGTGCAAGGCCCAGGAGAAGGCGGCACTATCCCCCTGTTTGTCCAGTCCAATACGACCTGGCGAGTGACCGAACTGTTGAGCTGGCTCTCCGTTACCCCTACCTCGGGCAGCCAGTCCGATACCATATTCCTGAAATTACAGCCCCGGGGCTCCTCCGTTCCCCGAAGCGGTACGGTTACGATTTACGGCCCCGGTGCCCCCACGGTAAAGGTTACGGTCGAGCAATTAGGGATCAAATTCAATAGCCCTGCCCAGCTTGGCTCCGATGACGGCATCTCGATGGATATCGCCCCTGAGAAACCTTTCCTCGCCTACCCCAACCCGAGTTCAGAGGAGATCTCCCTGGATTTCCGGCAGGCCGTACAAGAACCGTTCACCCTGGTGCTCCGCGACCTACAGGGACGCGTGCTGGCGAGCCGAATCTATCCCGTAGGCGCCCTCCCCGGCCTTTTGGAGCGCATCCCGCTGGCCCACCTACCGGAAGGGGTTTATACCCTGGCCTTTTCTGCGAAAAGCAGTCGCTATGTGGAGAAAATCGTTATAAAAAGGTGATGCCGAAAGGGGGGGCTGCCTGATGAGGTAGCCCCCCTTTCCCTTTCCGCTAGCCATCCATTCCCCCCGTAGAGATTGTGTAAAAGGCATTTCGCCGCTACAGCATGAAGAATAAATAATGGACGAGTGCCTACGGGTACGACCATTTCGGCCATATTGGTTTGGTAACCAAACATTTGCGGTAATACATGGGTGTTATATCCGACCATTTGTGGTGGAACGTGGGTAGGGACAGGGCCTGCCCTGTCCGCGCCCGGCCCCGTCCACCGCGTTACATGGGAATGGCGTCATACCAATCACGGTAACGTATGGGTATTATATCCGACCAATCACGGTAATGCTTGGGTAGTATATCCGACCATTCGCGGTGGGGTGAGGGCCTGCCCTGTCCGCGCCCGGCCCCGTCCACCACGTTACATGGGAATGGCGTCATACCAATCACGGTAACGTATGGGTATTATATCCGACCAATC
>JBEGMH010000036.1:0-8501 GCA_041183125.1 Bacteroidota bacterium
ACCTCCATCAACGTCGCTTTGAACGGATCTACCCCAAAAATCACCGAGCCCGGGGTTACAAACAGAACTTCCGACTTATCTCGTACCCCCTGCCTGCGAAAATAGTCATCGGCCAGGTACATAATCTTCTGGGGTGCACCCCCACATTTAATGGGTGTAGCCGGCTGTGTAAAAATAGCCGTCCCCCCCTTAAAATTTTGCAATACATCCCAGGTGTAGCGGCAATCGGTGTAATTGCTGCATACCCCGTTCTTGTTAATAGTTTCTGCCAACCCTTCTACCGCCCCCAGGTCATTGACGAGCCCCGGGCAAACGACTAAATACTGATACGTCACTTCACTCCCAGAAGCCAACACGAGCTTGTTGTCGTCCGGAAATACATCGCTCACATATTCTTTGATCCACTTTGCCCCCTTCGGAATCAAGGGAGCCATATCGCGTACGGTGGCTTCGTAGTCGAAGGTACCCGCCGCCACCAGCGTCCAGGCAGGCTGATAATAGTGTTTATCGGATGGATCTATAATCGCAATATCCAACTTGCTGTCCTTGCGCAGTAACTGCGCTGCTACCGTAATGCCGGCTGTACCCGCCCCAATAATGACGATCTGGTGCTGTGTTGTGCTCATAATATTAGTGCTTTGGTACTCTTATGCCGCCAGACTTGTTGCGGGGAAATCGCCGAGTGAACGAGAAAACACCTCTTCCACCCCTTAGCCGACGCCTCGTAATAAGCTTGCTAATTCATGAACAAATATTCATATTTTAAAAACATCCCCCGGTGACTTTTATCACCCTGGCACAAGGAATCCAATTTTCTGTCCCTTTTTTCCCGTCTGGTAGCCGATTTTGAGATTAGACTTGTTGCGAGGGGAATCATCGAGGGGTCAAAAAGGCCCTTTTTTTCCCACACTGTGCCTTTTTTCGGTCATATAGCCCGGCTATACTCCCTCAAAAAGCCTTCGTGCGGATAAAAAAGGACTCTTTTTTCCCACCTCGCTGACCCCTCGCAACAAGTCTATTTTTGTACAAAAATCAGTGCGGAAGCTTCGAGCGGAATTTTCCGTATGCAAAAGTACCCGTCATCGCCGCAAGCAAAAAAACGACGAACACCGTGTATCCGCTTCCCATCAAAATGAACATGGGCCCGGGACAAACCCCTGCCAGCGCCCAGCCACTGCCAAAAATAAAACCTCCTATCAGATAACGGGGAACGCTTCGGTCTTTGGGAGGAATGACAATCTCCTTACCTTCCAATGAACGCATGTGCGTTCGTTTAATCCACTGCACAATGAGCACGCCCAACGCAATGGCCGAACATATAATACCGAACATGTGGAATGACTGGAAGTGGAACATTTCATATATGCGGAACCAGGAAACAGCTTCTGCCTTATACAAAGTGACTCCCAATACGATACCAACCAGGATATATCTGGATAAACGCATCATAACCGTTGATGATTTTGGATTAAAAAATAAGGGGCACGACCAGGTACGTCACGGCCAGCCCGCCCAGAAAGAACCCAATTACGGCAATCAAAGATCCTAATTGCAGCGCAGAAAGTCCGCTGATAGCGTGACCTGAGGTGCATCCCCCCGCATAACGCGCACCAAAACCTACCAAAAAGCCCCCGCCGCAAATAATCAACAGCCCCCTCCAGGTAAATAACGCCTCCCACGAATAAAAATCCGGTATCAGCGGAACCTCCGCTTGCGAAGGCAGGCGCCCCGCAAAATAGGGCAATGCCTGGAGGCTCTTGTAGGTATGTTCCGAGATGTGGGCATAGGGTTGCTCACCGGAAAAATAATGCGCAGCGATATATCCGCCAAAAAGCGCCCCCAAGGCAACCATCAGGTTCCAACCCTGGCTTTTCCAGTCAAATTTGAAAAAATCGGTCATGTCTTCCGCTCCGTCTGCCGCGCACATCACGCGCAGGTTGGCTGAGATACCAAACTCTTTTCCAAAGAACAGTAGGACGAACATGACCAGGGCAATCATAGGGCCAGCAACCCACCAAGGCCAAGGCTGGCTAATCCAGTCTTTTAGTTGAAGTAGAAATTCAGGTGCCATAATATTCCGTATTTTAGTTTCGATTTTTTCAAATCCTGCCTATAGACCCTGGATTTATACCCCTTCTTTTTCCCTCAGTTGCTTTATCCGTTCCAGGATTTTTTCCTTCACCTGCCCCAACGCCCCTTCCACTTCCGGCGATAACCCGATATACATGGGCTGCAGCTCGGCTACCGATACCACAAATAAGTATATTTCTGGCAATTTACCAAGAAAAGTCAAGCCCGAGATCAGATCCTTGAGCCCGATATCGTGCGTGCTCATCGCCGCAGGATAGTCGCTAGAAAACCTGGGCTTGATCTCTCGTACCGTACCCGGCGGCCGGTTGTCCAGGGTGGCATCTACCAGGAGCACATAGCGGTGGCTTTCAATAGCCTCCATCAGTTGCATACCTGCCGTCCCACCCTCCAATACCGCTACGCCGAAAGGCAGGGGTTCATGCTCCATCATACGTGCAAAATGGACGCCAAAGCCCTCATCTCCCATCAATACATTGCCGATACCCAGAATTAGGGTATCGGCAATGGTATCACGATGTGTTTCCATATCCTCAGATCAGCATTTTATGCCCTTTTTTCCTTTTGTTCCTCTTCCGAGTCCGCCTTGAACACCTCTTCTTCTATAAACTTCCAGCCTCCGCCCATCGAGGAAATTTCGCCCCGGCCTTCTACGTAGTCATGGTAAAATACCAAATAGACGTGGACAATGGTGAACAAAACAAAGAACCACATCAGCGAATGGTGCCAGTCCCTGACCGCGAAATCCCCTCCCATGAACGCAGGTACCCAAGCAAATAATTTCGGGAACCACCAGCTGCTCATATCGGAAAGCAAACCGAACCCCGTAACCGCCATAATGCCCGAAACGATGAAGACGATAAAGTACATGAACCCGGCCAGGGCGTTGTGCCCTACCGACAAGTGTTCCGTCCTCCGTTTTAGGAAAATATCGATTTGGACCACCTTCCTGATCTCATCAAAGTACCTGCGGCTCGTAGGGATGAAATTGCGCCACTGCGCATACTTATTCCCCACAAACCCCCAGTATATCCGGAAGAGAAAGTTAAATACAAAAATATATGCCGCTGCAAAGTGTAAAAATCGTACGGTCCCAAATAAAAATCGGTACGATGCCTCTGCACTCGACATCAGGGCAGGCGGGTTTCCTATCAGATAACCCGTTGCACATAATGCCACAATCGCAGCGGTATTCAACCAGTGAAAAATCCGGACCGGTAATTCCCACACGAAAACCCGGCGAAGCGTACGGCCTTTCATATAGCATTTTTTAATATACTAGTTGCGAGGGAGGGCAGCAAGGTGGGAAAAAGAGGGCCTTTTTGACCCCTTGGCGATCCCCCTCGCAACCAGTCTAATGTTTAAAAATGGGGATCCCCCCAACTATTCCACTACGCTAATCCTGCTGATGTGCTGCCCTTCCTCGTCGTACAGGTGGACCGCACAAGCCATACAGGGGTCAAAAGAGTGTATGGTGCGCAAAATTTCCACAGGCTTTTCGGGGTCGGCAACCGGTGTGTCCATCAGCGCTGCCTCGTATGCAGACATGTTGCCCTTCGTATCCCTGGGCGACGCATTCCAGGTCGTAGGGACAACCAACTGGTAGTTCTTGATTTTCTGGTCCTCAATTACAATCCAATGGGCAAGGGCACCGCGCGGCGCTTCGGCAAACCCAACCCCCTGCGCCTGGGCAGGCCAGGTTTCCGGGTTGAATTTCGTATTGTCGGCCATACGGGTATCTCCGTTTTTCAGGTTGGAAATCAAAGTATCGTAGAATTCCCGCGCCCAACCAGTCATCAGGAGGGTTTCCAGACCACGGGCTGCTGTACGCCCCAGCGTGGAGAACAAAGCGGTAACAGGGACTTCGAGCTTGCTCAACGTGGAATCTACTACTTCTTTGTAGTCCTCCCGCCCACGGGCATACCCGACCAGTACCCGCGCCAAAGGACCTACCTCAACCGCGTTGCCTTTCCAACGCGGCGTCTTTAGAAAACTGTACTGCCCCTCTACGTCCAAATGCTCATAAGGGGGCTTGGGGCCCGTGTAGTTGAGCACGGTTTCCCCCTTCCAGGGGTGAAGGCCTTTGTCTTGGCCCCCCTCATACGTGTACCAGGACCGCTGAATAAATTCCTGAACCTCATCGTCCTGCCGAAGGTCCACATCGTATACCTTGCTGATGTCTTTATTTAGCAGCACGCCCGGAGGGAATTTGAAACTACTCGGGTCGCCCATCCCGTTCATGGGTAAGTCACCGTACGACATATAGTTGCCCAGACCACCTCCTATGGCTCCCCAGTCTTTGTAAAACGATGCCACTGCCAACAAGTCAGGAATATACACCTGCTCGATGAAGGTCTTGGCTTCCGCCAACAACTGATCCACATACGCCAAACGCTCGGCATTTATTCCACTGGCATCGTCCAGCCCAATGGCACAAGCCATACCCCCTACCAAGTAGTTGGGATGAGGGTTCTTACCCCCAAATATCGCCTGGATCTTCACGATCTCTTTCTGCCACTCCAATGCTTCCAGGTAGTGCGCCAGCCCGATCAGGTTCACCTCGGGCGGTAACTTATAGGCAGGATGCCCCCAATAACCATTGGCAAAAATGCCCAACTGACCACTTTCCACAAAACGCTGTATGCGCTTCTGCAAATCCGAAAAGTACCCGGGCGAACTCTTGGGCCAGTTGGAAATGCTCTGCGCCAACTCCGAAGTCTTCTTAGGGTCAGCTTTTAGTGCATTGACCACATCCACCCAGTCCATGGCGTGAAGATGGTAGAAATGAACTACGTGGTCGTGCATGTATAAGGTGGCAAACATGAGGTTGCGCACCATCTCCGCATTGGGCGGGATGACAATGCCCAATGCGTCTTCTACCGTGCGGACAGAGGTCAGCGAATGGATGGAAGTACAAACCCCACACACCCGGCCTACATAAGCCCAGGCGTCCCGTGGGTCGCGGCCTTTCAAAATCTCCTCAATCAAACGGACCATCGTACCCGAGCTGTACACGTCGGTCACTTTGCCATCCTGTATCTCGGCCTCGATGCGCAGGTGGCCTTCGATGCGCGTGATAGGGTCAACTACTATTCTATTAGCACTCATGATAAGTATATTATGTGTTAACAGGGCATATTCGACTTGTGGCGAAGGGCCAGCGAGGTGGGAAAAAGGCTTTTTGACCCCTTGATGCCCCCCACGCAATAAGTCTATTCTTCGCTCAATGGGTTTTTCAACTCGCCCTCAGCCTCTTTGCCTTCGTCTATCGCTTTCTTGATCAGCCCCATCTTTTGGACATTGGTAGCAACGGCATGTACAGCCGCCCCGGCAACGGCAACACCAGCAGCTACCATGCCGATCTTATCGGCATTGGACTCGATACCAAAGCCCGGGAAACTGGCTATTTGTTGGTATATCGGCCCCTTGTCCCAGAAGTTTTCTTCCGAACAACCAAAACACCCATGCCCCGATTGAATGGGGTAGCTCGTGCCGTTGTTCCATTTTATGATCCCACAGGAATTATAGGTCATTGGCCCCTTACAACCTACTTTGTATAGGCAGTATCCTTTCTGTGCATTCTCATCATCAAAACTCTCCACGAACAGGCCCGCATCGTAGTACGGCCGCCGATAGCAACTATCGTGTACCCGCTTGGAATAAAAGGCTTTTGGCCTGCCCACCCGGTCTAATTCCGGAAGGCCGCCAAACGTGATCATGTGGATCAGCGTCCCAGCCATCACTTCCCCAATCGGAGGGCAGCCCGGTACTTTCACAATGGGCTTCCCATGCACCAATTTGTGAATAGGCGTAGCTTTCGTAGGATTCGGCTTCGCCGCCTGCACACACCCGTTGCACGCGCAACTGCCCCATGCAATAATCGCCTTGGCCCCCTTCGCTGCTTCTTCTAAAATCTGCCGGGACGACCGGCCGCCAATACAACAATATTCACCATCCCCAAAATCAGAGACCGATCCCTCTACACACAATATGTACTCCCCGTAATGGTCTTTCATCGTCTTTTGCATGACCGCCTCCGCAGCATGCCCCGATGCCGCCATCAGCGTCTCGGTATAGTCCAGCGATATCTTGTCCAATAGTATATCGGCGACCATAGGGTGCGAAGACCGTATAAAGGACTCACTGCAACAAGTACATTCCTGAAAGTGCAACCAAATCACGGGAACCCGCGACGTAGTCATCAAAGCTTTCGATATCTGGGCAGCCCCGCTACTTTCCAGACCGAGATAGGCCGCCATGAACGTGCAAAATTTCATGAACTCCCTCCGGGAGTAACCGCGCTCCCTAAGTTCGTCATAATAGGTCGGTCTCGTCTTCTGTTCGGATTTAAGTGTCATTTGGCGATGGCTTTTGTAATTGAGAAATAGTACGATAGGCAACCTGATCATTGCATCTGACAAAAGAAAGTATATTGAGGTACACCTCCGCTGACATACCTCATCCGCCTCCATGATTTATATCACTTGTATTTTCCGTAAGGGCATCTATCTTTGCTTTTATCAAAATGTATACCCTATGCGTACCATCCTAACCCTCCTTCTTGCTATGCCTACGCTGGCTTTGGCACACCCCGGACACGGCACCTCCAACGGAAATGACTGGTTCCACTATTTTTCTTCGCCCGGCCACCTGGCCCCAGCCGCTTTGTTGCTCACGTTTGCCATCCTCCTTTTTATGATGTCGAAAAAACAAGCTAAAACCCGCCCTAACCAATAAATACCGTTTCCATGCACGAGCTGTCCATTGTCTTGGGTATTATAGAAATTGCTGAAAATCAAATAAAAAAACACCAGGCTCAGCGGGTGGAAACCGTCGAGTTGGAAATCGGCAACTTAGCTGGCGTGGAATGGGAAGCCCTGGAATTTGCCTGGGAATCGGCTACAAAGCATACTGTTCTCGAAAACAGCCAAAGAGAGGTCAATCGCGTCGAAGGGGCTGCAAGATGCCTGGAATGCCAACGCGAATTCCCGACAACGTCCCTGTTTGCAAGATGCCCTTTGTGTGGAGGCTTTTTTTCAGAGATCATCCGGGGAAAAGAACTCCGGGTTAAGTCCCTGACTATTGTTTGACTTTTTAATCATCCTATCACTATGTGCACTACCTGCGGATGCAGCCAACCGGCCGATGCCGTTACGATTCAACTCGTAGGCGAAGAAGAACACCTCCATTTTACCCCAGGCCATGGAACGACGTCTCATGCTCATGCTCATCATGGGCACGGGCATGTACATACCCATGAACACAGCAGCCATGCCCACAGCCACCACTCCCTAAACCCAGCGAAAAAAACAGTACTACAATTAGAACTGGATATCCTTCAAAAAAACCAGCTCCTCGCCGAACGCAACCGCGGGTTCTTCGAAGCACGCAATATCCTGGCCCTGAATTTCGTCAGCTCCCCAGGTGCCGGCAAGACTAGTTTGCTGGAGCGGACACTCCGCGACCTCAAAACCGAGCTTCCCATCAGCGTTATCGAAGGCGATCAACAGACCCTGAACGACGCCAATCGCATCGCTGAAACGGGTGCCCCGGTCGTACAAATCAATACCGGCAAAGGCTGCCACCTCGATGCCGAAATGATCGCACATGCCCTCAAAAAACTCAACCCCGTACCCAACAGTATCGTAGCGATTGAAAATGTGGGCAACCTGGTATGCCCCGCCCTTTTTGACCTGGGCGAACACCGGCGAGTAGTCGTCATCAGCGTGCCAGAGGGGGACGACAAACCCATCAAATACCCGGATATGTTCCATTCCGCCCACCTATGTATCATCAATAAAATTGATTTGCTGCCCTACGTGACGTTTAATGTTGAAAAAGCCAAGCAGTATGCGCGGCAAGTAAACCACTACCTCGAATTTATCGAACTTTCCACCACTTCCGGACAAGGCCTGGATGCCTGGTACCAATGGCTCCATGATCAGTCCATTGCATAACCATACCCGTAATTAGGTGCCTCGCCATACCTGGTAAAATCAATGGTATCCGCTCCCAGTTGGACGAAACGTTCCGCATCGCAAACGTCTCTTTTGGTGGGATTGTAAAAGAAGTTAACCTGTCTATGGTTCCGGAAGCCGGCATCGGAGATTATGTGCTCGTACATGTCGGGGTAGCTATTGGCATCGTTGACGAAAAAGAGGCACAACTGACCTTTAACTACCTAAAACAAATCGGCGAAGTGGACGAACTCCACTCCTCCGAAAGCCCTTGAAGTGCCGTTTCGATTTTTTCCCGTAACTTGGGCTCTGAATAAATACCCGCGCGGCTTCCGCGCTCAGATAAACCAGGTTCCTGAATGTTGCCATCGCCGATTTACCACTCACTGGCCGTTGCAAAATCCGAAGCGAGAAAACAACTCGCCGTATTGATAGACCCAGATAAAATCCGTACCC
>JBEGMH010000037.1:0-3919 GCA_041183125.1 Bacteroidota bacterium
CCGTAGAGCCTTGGGTGGTAGAGGCGGTCGAGTACCTCAACCATCCGCTTCGGGCGGGCAGTTCTGAAGCGTATATCCTGCCCAGCCTGGAACTCCTCGAAGAGATCCAGCGCACCGGCGACATTTTCTTTCCCCGCCAGTTCATCAGTGCGGTATTGGGCGGGCACCGCTCCCGGGAAGCAGCCGACACCGTACGCCGCTTTTTGGAAACGCACCCCGCCTTCCCCTATCGCCTGCGCAACAAAACGCTGATGGCGGCGGATATGCTGTTTCGGGTGGCGCGATGAGCGCTGAAAGAGGGGGTGCCTTATTATTCCGCCTCCCAGATCACATCCTGGTTCAATTCGTACCAGGCCTGCAGTTTTTCCTGGAAGCGCTGGTGGAGCACGTTGCGCCGGATTTTCAGCGTAGGGGTCAGCACGCCGTTTTCGACGGTCCAGGGCTCTTTGAGGATGACGACGCTTTTCACTTGTTCGTATTTGGGCAGATGGGCGTTCACCTGTTCCAGGGTACTGCGGATTTCTCCGAGCAGGGTTTCGCGGGGGGTTTTCTGGCCGGACTCCGACAGTACGACCAAGGCGAGCGGTTGGGGGATGGCTAAGCCGGCCACACAGATTTGTTCGATACAGGCATTTTCAGCGAAGCCCCATTCGATGGGGGCTGGCGCGATAAACTTTCCTTTGGCCGATTTGAACGTATCCGAAACCCTGCCGGTCAACCGGAGGTGGCCGTCGGGGCTCAGTTCCCCCTGGTCGCCCGTGTGCAGCCAGCCATCGCGCAGCACCTCGGCGGTCTTTTCGGGGGAGTTGTAATAGCCCAACATATTCCAGGGGGCCTTTGCGAGTACTTCCCCGGTATCCGGGTCAATGCGGATCTCCACGCCGGGCAGGGCGGTGCCTACCGTTCCCGGTTGGATGCCCCCGGCGGGCATGAGGGTACAGCCGCCACAATTTTCGGTCATCGCATAGACTTCCTGTATGGGCAGCCCCAGGCGGAAGAAGAAATCTTTCAGTGCGTTGGGGGCGGGAGCTGCCCCGGTGAGCAGGATGCGGGCCTTGCTCAAGCCCAGGCCGAGCGCGAGTTTCTTTTTCAGAAAACCCGACAAAAGAGGCAGGTGCAACAGGAGGTGTAAGCGTTTTTCCGGTATCCGTGCGAGGATGCCCATCTGGAATTTCGTCCAGATGCGCGGGACGGCCATGAACAGGGTCGGCTGTGTTTGTTGGAGGTTTTTGGCAAAGCTATCCAGCGACTCGGCAAAAGAAATGGTCCCGCCGGTCCACAACGCCGCACATTCCACGATGATGCGCTCGGCGATATGGTTCAGCGGCAGGTAGGAAAAGAAGCGGTGTTCGTCGCCCTTGAAAATTTTGAGCCGATGGTGGGTGTACTCCATCTCCATGAGCCTTGCGGGGGAGGCGTAGCTGAGCATGACGCCTTTCGGGGTACCCGTGGTTCCCGAGGTGAACAGGACGGTCCACAGCTCGTCGAGTTCCGGGCCGGGGTTTCCTTGCAGGGTTTCGGGGTGGGCGGTCCATTCTTCCCAGGCGATGCCATCGGCGACGGGGCTATTCCCTGTGTAGTGGGGAAAGCGAACCATGGGCAAGCCCTCCGGGACCCCTTCCCGCATGGTGTGCCAGTCGTCGAGTTTGCCGACGAAGAGCGCTTTCACGTCGCCCAATTCGATGACCTCGGCTAATTGGCGGGCGGTGAGGTTGGGGTAAAACGGCACCGATACGAAGCGCCCCATCATCATGGCCAAATCGGCGATGATCCAGTGGTAGCAATTTTTGGACACCATGCCCACGTGGTCGCCGGGTTGGAGGCCCAGGCGTTGCAGGCCGGCGGCGATTTTGCGGGCTTCCTCTCCGGCTTCGCGCCAGGAGATCGTTTTCCAGTCGTCGCCGGCGGGTTGGCGCAAGAAGGGGGCATCCGGGCGGGCGGCTTCCCATTCGTAGAAAAATTGAAGGATCGTTTTCATAGGTCAGAGCTTAAAGATATCGCCGTGCAGGCGCTGTCCCCCATCGGCGTAGATAGTTTCTCCGGTGATATACGAAGCCATAGGGCTCGACAAGAACAAGGCTAACCAGGCGATTTCGTCGGTCGTGCCTAGGCGCTTCATCGGGATAGTGTCCGATACGCCCTGCAGGAGTTCCGGTGGGTAGTGGTCGAGCCCGGACGACTGGATGATGCCCGGTGCGATCGCGTTGATGCGGATGTGGTAGGGCGACCACTCCACGGCCAGGGTCTTGGTGAGGCTGTCCACGCCTGCGCGTGCTGCCCCCGTGTGCGACATCCCCGGGGTGCCCCGGAAAATATTGACGATGACGTTGACGATGCTCCCCGAGCGTTGGGGTATGAAGAACGTCTGCGCCATGATCTGGGTCATGAACCAGGTACCGTTGAGGTTATTGTTGATGACCGCTAACCAGCCTTTTTCGGATAAATCCTCGGCGGTGGAGGGGAACTGGCCCCCAGCATTGTTAAAAAGGAGGTCCAGTCGGCCATCTGTTTCTTTGATGCGCTGGGCTAAGGCACGGATCTGCTCTGTTTGGCGGATGTCGCAGACGATGTACTCGCAGGGGCCGTAGGTACTCAGTTCGGCAGCCGCTGCTTTGAGCTTATCTTCCTTGCGCGAAGCGATATACACCTTTGCCCCTAACTGCAGCAGGTGCTTGCTGATGGCAAAGCCAATCCCGCTGCCCCCGCCGGTCACTAACGCAATATTATTTTGAAAAATATCGGATTTAAACATTTTTATATTTTTTAAAAAAACATTAAGAATGTACAGAAACCCCTTTGAGGATACCTTTTAATTCCCGTAAAAAAGAATGGTAGTGCACTTCGATGGCGTGGCGTTTGCTTTTGAGGAAATGTTGTTGGATAGCGTCGGCGTCGCGCTCTGCCAATTGGGCGACGTTCGGCGGCAGTTGCCAGCGGCCGGCGATCATTTCGGCTGCGAGTTTGGCCTGGTAGTCGCTGAGCGGCCAGATAGCCCCCTGGGGCTGGAACAGGCCGATGAACACGAGGGTGGGGTGCTGGGGGTGGAACATGCGCAGATAGAGCGGGATGCGCTCAGCTTCCTCGTAGCACAGGAAATCTTTATCGAAAAAAGGCAGGGCGATTTTATACCCTGTGGCCGCCAGGAGGGTATCGTAGGTTTCTTTCTTTCCATCCGCGAAAGTGACCGTTTTGCCCTCTACTGCGGTGATGGCGCGGCGGGGATGTACTTTCCCGTGCCTGATTTTGTACAAAAGCTCGGAATTCAGGGTAGGGTGTGCATTCACGGTAGCGAAGCGGGGCTGTTCCAGGCCGTAGTCTGTATACCGCCCCACCTGGATGCGCAGGCTCAGTTGGCGCAGCGGTTCGGCGGCCCAGTTGGGCAACCAGGACATACCCGCGTTGAAGGTATCGGTCGGTTTGCCCAGGAAGAATTTGGGGATGATATATTGGGGCGTCCGCACGCTGATGCCTACCTGCCGGGCTACGCGGCTGATCTCTACGGCGCAGTCGCAGCCCGAATTTCCGGCTCCGATCACCAGTACGCGCTGGTCTTTGAACGGCTCGTTGTTTTTGTATTCGTGTGCATGGAGGTAATTCCCGCTGAATGTCCCCGGGAGTTCCGGGTGCCGGGGCACGGAGTGGTGGCCATTGGCGACCAACAGCACGTCGAAATGTTCTTGATCGCCATTTCCCAGGGTCAGGCACCAGCGTTCCCCGGGGAGTTTTTCGACTTTTTCGACCCTCGTGTTGAAGCGGATGTAGGGATAGAGATCAAAATGGGCCGCATACGATTGGAAATAGGCCAACACCTGCTCGTGCGAGGGATAATCGGGGTAATCGTCGGGCATGGGATAATCCATGTATTCCGACATTTTTTTAGAGCTGATGATGTGCGTCGTTTCACAGACACTCGAGTGCG
>JBEGMH010000038.1:0-8031 GCA_041183125.1 Bacteroidota bacterium
CGACGGCTTTTTCTTCCGGGGCATGGAGGTAGCTGTGGTAGGCGGCGGCGACTCGGCCGCGGAGGAAGCGTCCTATTTGTCCAAGCTCTGCCCTAAAGTACACCTGCTGGTACGCCGCGACCAGTTGCGTGCTTCCAAAATCATGCAAGAACGGATTTTGAAGACCCAAAACATCGTCGTGCACTGGAATACGGAAGTGGAAGAAATCTTGGGCGATGAGCAGGTGGAGGGGATCCGGGTCGTCAATAGGGTGAGTGGGGAGAAAACAGAAATTCCCGTAAAGGGCTTTTTCACCGCTATCGGCCACCAACCGAACACCGATATTTTCCAGGGCTGGCTGGAGCTCGACGAGACGGGCTACATCCGTACCATTCCCGGCAGCAGCCATACCGGGGTCGAAGGGGTGTTCGCCAGTGGCGATGCCCAGGACAAAGTGTATCGCCAGGCGATCACTGCGGCGGGCACCGGCTGTATGGCTGCTCTTGACGCCGAGCGCTACCTTGCCGAGAAAGGGGTGATCTAACAGACTTATGGTAGGGTAGGAGAGGAGGCTAAAAAGAATGCCTTTGCAGGCTATGCTGCTTTTTTTGCCCATATCCTGTGCCTCACGGGCAAAAATAAGTGCCCATCCGGGAAAAAAGGACTATTTTTGAACCAGCCAAGCCTGTTTGCGAACAGGTCATTTTTTTTGAAAACCAACGTTTCTATGTCTAATTCACTTTCTGCCCGCTTCCGGCCGGGCGTGCTGCACGGTTCTGAAGTCAGCGAACTACTAAAATACGCCAATGCCAATGACTTTGCGCTTCCCGCCGTCAACGTGACGGGCACCAATACCGTCAATGCCGTTTTGGAAACAGCACGCGACGTCAACTCGCCGGTCATCATCCAGTTCTCCAACGGGGGGGCGGCTTTCTATGCCGGGAAAGGGCTGGCGAACAAAGACCAGCAGGCTGCTATCCTCGGCGGGATTTCGGGGGCTATGCACGTACACCAGTTGGCCAGCGCGTACGGCGTCCCGGTCATCCTCCATACCGACCACTGTGCCAAAAACCTGCTCCCATGGGTGGACGGGCTGCTCGATGCGAGCGAGGCACACTATAAAAAACACGGTTTCCCGCTCTACAGCTCCCACATGCTGGACCTCTCGGAAGAGCCCTTGCACGAAAATATCGAAATCTGCGCCCAATACCTGCAACGTATGGCTCCCATGGGCATGACCCTCGAAATCGAACTCGGGGTCACCGGTGGGGAAGAAGACGGCGTGGACAACAGCGACGTGGACAACGCCCGCCTCTACACGCAACCGGAGGAAGTAGCCTACGCGTACGAGCACTTGTCCAAAATTAGCCCGAATTTCACCATCGCAGCGGCGTTCGGCAACGTACATGGGGTCTACAAACCCGGTAACGTCCACTTGCAACCCATCATCCTGAAAAAATCACAGGACTATATCCAGCAGAAATTCCATACGGGACCGATGCCGGTCAATTTCGTCTTCCACGGGGGCTCCGGCTCCTCGCAGGAGGAAATCCGGGAAGCGATCCATTACGGGGCGGTAAAAATGAACATAGACACCGATATGCAATGGGCGTTCTGGGACGGTGTGCGTGGCTACTACGAAAAGAACCGCGGCTACCTGCAGGGCCAGATCGGCAACCCCGAAGGGGAAGACAAGCCGAACAAGAAGTACTACGATCCGCGCCAATGGCTCCGCGAAGGGGAAAAAACGTTCGTCGCAAGGCTCCGCCAGGCGTTTGAAGACCTGAATTGCCTCAACCGAAACGCTTAAGATACGTCCATGAAGGAACTGGTCCTCGATTTTATCCGAAAAGGGGATACGGGTGCTGCTATCCAGGCACTGGTCTCCGGCCTGAGCGCCAACAGTGCTCAGGCCGGTGCTGCCCTGAAGGCCGTGCGCCTGATCGAAGCGGAGTACAACCGCCTTCGCGAGGACCAGCTCCAAAATATCGTGGACCCGGATTCGGCGGAAGCGCGCACGAACGCCATCAACAAGCGCATCCTGGACTTGCTCGACTTGTTAGAGGCGCCCCCTCAGCCTAAATCGAAAAGCCGCCGGCTCCTGCTCCTGTTGGCTGCAGCGGGGCTGTTAGGGGTAGGATTAGCCTGGATCCTGTTCCGCAAACCGGGCCCTGTTCCCCCGCCGGTCACCCCTGCTCAGCCGGGCTTCGATTGCCCTTCTTTTTCCCCGGAGCAGCAACTGCGCATCGCCATCTTGCCCTTCCTCAACTTGACCCAGGGCGAGGATATGCCCTTGCACATCGGCCTGCAAGATGAACTGAATGCCCTGATGCGCCGCCTGGGCTATCCGGGCTCGGCCAAAGTAGCCCACGAAGACCCCAACAAAAACTACCTGACCTTCGAAGATGCCGAAGCCCTGCTCGATAGCTGTGGCCCCGACCTCGTCGTGTGGGGGAAGTACAGCACTTCCGGGAACAACGGGGATGCCTTCGTGGATGTTCGCTATGTCAGTCTGCCGGTGGCCCATACCCAACAGGAAGACGTGGACAGCCTGCTCGAACACCGCGACCAGGCGGAACTGTCGGCCAACCTTAAAACCATGGCCAAACTGCTGCTGGCCCAGGCGTTCTTAGTCGAAAACCGCGCCGATTTAGCCATCGGACTGGCCCAGCAAGTCACCGAATTGGAGCGCTATCCCCCGACCGACTCCATAAAAGGCGTCACTCCCCCGCCCAGCTCCAAGTCAGATGCCCACGTCATCCTGGCCGAAGCCTACCAAATGCTCGACCAACCGGAAAAAGCCGCCGAAAGCTATGAGGAAGCCCTTCGCATCCAACCGGACAACAAAACGGCCCTGACCAATAAAGCCATCCTCGACTTCAAGGCCAACCGCTTGAAAGAAGCGGAAAAACAAGCCGACAAAGCACTGGAAATCAATCCAGAAGGACTAAATCTCCACCTCCTGAAAGTCAAAATTTACGAAGAACAGGGCGAAGCGGAAAAAGCCAAAGCAGCCCGGCGGGTCTTCCAAATAGAAAAAAAAGCAAAGGAAACCATAGACTCCCTAAAAGCGGAAACCCCGATGCGTAAAGCGAATCATTAGCGGACAATGTAAAAGGTCGCAACCCTTCTGGAAAGGATACAAAACCACCCTTTGGCGCGACATTTTAAATTGCCCCACAATTAGAGGTCATGCAAAAAAAATTCCTTGAAGCGCTATCTGCCGGTAAAGCAGAAGACGCTTCCGCTATGTTGCTCAAACGACTCGCCCGGGAGGCACCTCACTCCGAATGGTTGGGGAGCACCTATCTGCTCCAGCAAGACCTGACCGAGCGCCTCGCCCGCGCTGAAAATGAAGAGGAAAAACAGCGCATCCGAAACCATTATGTAGCTAAAATCCTCGATATCTGGGAGCAGTTCGACAAAGAAAGCCCCCTGCCGGTCAAACCGGATACGTCTGAACGTACCGATTGGTTGGTCAAAGGAATCATCGGGCTGGTAGTGCTCGCCCTGCTCATTATTTTAATCGAAATCATCACCTGGTAAACCCTTGCCCGTATGTCTGATTCTTTCCCTAAAAGCGAACGGAACACCTTGAAAAGACTGCCCTCCCGGGGTGCGTACGACCGCGAGAGCATCTACGCGGTATTAGACGCCGGCTTTCTGTGCCATCTCGGTTTTGTGCAGAATGGCCAGCCTTTTGTCATCCCTACCGCGTATGGACGCCAGGGGGATACCTTGTTTTTTCATGGCTCCATCAAGAGCCGTACCATGGACGCCTTGTCGGAAGGGATTCCCGTCTGTGCAACCGTTACCCATTTCGACGGCTTGGTATTGGCCCGTTCAGCTTTCCACCACTCTATGAACTACCGCAGTGTGCTCGTGTTCGGACAAGCGGTCGAAATAAGCGACGAGGGCGAAAAAAACGAAGCGCTGCGCCTCATTTCCGAGCAAATCCTCCGGGGCCGCTGGGACGAAGTACGCCTTCCCACCCCCAACGAACTGAAAGCTACTTCCGTGCTCAAAATGACCATAGAAGAAGCCTCGTGCAAGGTGCGCAGCGGAGGGCCCAAAGACGACCAGGAAGACTATGCGCTGCCCATCTGGGCGGGGGTCGTGCCAGCCAAGGTCATCTACGAAGCCCCCGAAACGGATACTGCCGGGGTACCGGGGCTCGATATCCCCCCCAGCGTGCGGGGAATAGACCAATAGTAGCGTTGGTAGAACCAAAACAGCCGGGTTGCTGTTCGGGGAAAGGATAGGGCCCTTGCGGCCGTAAATATGGTTCGTTATGCATAAATCGGGTTTTATCAATATCGTCGGCAGGCCCAACGTCGGCAAATCCACCCTCATGAATGCCCTGGTAGGGGAGCGCATGTCTATCATCACCGCCAAACCACAGACGACCCGGCACCGCATCCTCGGCATCCTGAGCGGCGAGGATTTCCAGATGGTGTTCTCCGATACGCCCGGCATCATCGAAAAGCCGGCCTACAAAATGCAACACGCCATGAACGCCTCTGTGCGCTCTACCTTTGAAGACGCCGACCTCATGCTGCTGGTGACCGAGCCCGGGGAAACCTACGCGGACGACGACCCCCTGCTGCTGTCCCTGCGCAAACTCGACGTGCCGCGCTTCCTCGTGCTCAACAAAGTGGATCTCCTGGATGAAGCCCGATTAGAGGCATGGCGTGCAAGCTGGGCAGCCCGCTTCCCCTTCGACCGCATCCTGTCCATCTCCGCCCTGCACCAAACCCGCACCCAGGAACTCCTGCAGGAAATCCTCCAGGTACTGCCCGAAGGACCTGAATACTACCCCAAAGACCAACTGACCGACCGCCCCGAGCGCTTCTTCGTCAGCGAAATCATCCGGGAAAAAATCCTGCTGCTCTACCATCAGGAAATCCCATATTCGGTGGATGTGGCCGTAGAGTCCTTCAAAGAAGGGGAAACGACGCGCGAAGGCAAACCCCTGGTGCGTATCTCCGCCGTCATCTACGTAGCCCGCAAAACCCAAAAGCCGATTATCATCGGCCATCAGGGAGAATCCATCAAAAAATTGGGCACCGAGGCACGGATCGCCCTGGAAGCGTTCCTGGAACAAAAAGTGTTCCTCGAACTCTTTGTAAAAGTCAAGGAAAACTGGCGCGATGACGATAGTGCGCTCCGGCAACTCGGCTATAATTAGACAGACGTACGGCGAGGGGATGATCCGAGCATCAAAAGGACTCTTTTTTCCTCATGGACTGCCCCCCTCGCAATAAGTCTTCCAAATTCTGCTACCTTTGCAGCATCGTATCTTTAAACAATCGTATGGGAAATATAGTGGCGATCGTCGGTAGGCCCAACGTGGGTAAATCCACGCTGTACAACCGGCTCATCGGGGAAAGAAAAGCAATTATTGACGACATATCGGGCGTAACCCGCGACCGACAGTATGGAAACTGCTTCTGGAATGGAAAAAACTTCACCGTCGTGGACACCGGGGGCTTTGTCCTCAACTCCCAGGATATCTTCGAAGCAGCGATCCGTTCCCAAGTGAAAATCGCCATCGAAGAAGCGGCCGTCCTGATATTTATGGTGGATGTCACCACCGGTATCACCGACCTGGACGCCGAAGTGGCCGACCTGTTGCGCCGCTCCAAGAAACCGGTCGTGTTAGCGGTCAACAAAGTGGACAACAGCCAGCGCCTCTTCGAAGCCAATGAGTTCTGGGCCCTGGGCTTCGAACAGACCTTCTTCCTGTCCTCCCTCACGGGGAGCGGAACGGGGGAAATCCTCGACGCCGTCGTGGAAAATATCCAGGAGGAACCGGCACAGTCGGACGATATCCCCAAATTTGCAATCGTGGGGCAGCCCAACGTGGGCAAGTCGTCCCTGACCAACGCCCTCCTGGGCGAAGAGCGCAATATCGTCACCGATATCGCCGGTACGACCCGCGATGCCATCCATTCCCACTACCAAAAGTTTGGGATGGAGTTCGTCCTCGTAGATACTGCGGGGATCCGAAAGAAGGGCAAAGTGCACGAAAACCTGGAGTTCTACTCCGTGATGCGCGCGATCAACGCCCTGGAAGAGTGCGATATCTGCCTCCTGCTGATTGACGCGCAAACGGGGATGGAAGCGCAGGACGTCAGCATTTTGAAGCTCGCCCAAAAGCGGCACAAGGGCATCGTCCTGCTGGTCAACAAATGGGACCTCGTGGAAAAAGAAACGAACACGGCCCGCGACGTGGAAAAGGAGATCCATGAAAAAATCGCGCCTTTCACCGATGTTCCCATCCTTTTCATCTCCGTCAAAGACAAGACGCGCATCTTCCGCACCGTAGAAGCCGCCATGGAGGTGTACGAAAACCGCAAGCGCAAAATAAAAACCTCCGAGCTCAACGAGCGCTTGTTGGAAATCATCGAAAGAACCCCCCCGCCCGCTTATCGGGGAAAGTACATCAAAATAAAATACGTGACGCAGTTGCCCCTGGCCTATCCGGCTTTCGCGTTCTTTTGCAACCACCCCAACTACATCAAGGAGAACTATAAGAACTTCCTGGAAAACCAAATCCGCAAGTTATACAACTTTAATGGAGTACCTATCTCCCTGTTTTTCAGGCAAAAATAGCTTTAGGAATGTCTTTCACCGAAACACCTTTGTCCGGCTTGCTCGTGTTTGAACCCAACGTACACCGGGATGAACGCGGGTATTTTTTTGAGTCGTACAACGCCCATACCTTCAAAGCAGCGGGTATCGAGACTACTTTCGTGCAAGACAACCAGGCGCGCTCTACGTATGGAGTGCTCCGCGGGCTGCACTACCAGTGCGGGGAACGCGCACAAGCAAAGCTGGTGCGCGTCCTGGAAGGGGAGGTCCTGGATGTAGCGGTGGACCTCCGCACAGGCTCCCCTACGTATGGGCGGTGGTACAGCGTGTTGCTGAGTGCCGAAAACCAGAAGCAGCTCTTCGTGCCCCGTGGCTTTGCCCACGGCTATGTGGTCTTGAGCCGTACCGCCGAGTTCTTTTACAAGTGCGACAATTTTTACCACAAGGCGTCGGAAGGGGGCATCCGCTTCGATGACCCGGCGTTGGGGATTGACTGGGGGTTACCGGCCCACGACGTGCTGCTGTCTGAAAAAGATAGCTTGCTCCCGTCGTTTGGAAACCACTTACCTGCATGACGACGATCCTGGTGACCGGGGCCACCGGCCAGTTGGGAAGGGAATTTCAGGCCCTGCAACCGCTGTTCCCGGAATACAAGTGGATGTTCGCCTCCCGCCAGGACCTCGATTTGTCGGACAGCGGGGAGGTGCGGCGCTTTTTTCGGGAAAACCCCATAGACTACTGCCTCTCGTGCGCGGCGTACACGGCGGTGGACTTAGCCGAAACCCATCCCGCGGAAGCGGCTAAAGTCAATGTAGATGCGGTGCGCCTGCTCGCTTCGGAATGCAGGGCGCAGGCAGCGTCGTTCATCCATTTTTCTTCGGATTACGTATACCACAACGCCATCAACCGCCCCTTGCGAGAAGAGGATCCGACCATGCCGCAGGGAGTGTATGCCCGCACCAAATTAGAAGGAGACCTCGCTGCCCTGGCAGAGCATCCGGAAGCGCTCATTTTCCGGATTTCCTGGGTTTTCTCCCGCTTTGGCCACAACTTTGTGAAGACGATGCTGCGCCTGGGCAAGGAGCGGCCCGAACTGCGGGTCGTGTGCGATCAAATCGGTGCCCCTACCCATGCCCGCGACCTCGCCCTGGCCGTCGCCTCGATCATCCACTCCGGGAAGGCTCGAGGAAGAGGGGGGATTTACCATTATGCGAACGAGGGTGTGTGCAGTTGGTACGATTTTGCAAAAGCGATTTTTGACCTGAGCAGCCTGCCCGTGAAGGTCCTGCCTATCTTGAGCCGGGAATACCCCACGCCCGCCTCGCGGCCGAGCTACAGCGTGCTCGACAAAACGAAGTTCAAAGAAACGTTCGGTATTGAAATTCCCTATTGGCGCGATAGTCTTGCAGATTGTATCCGGGAAATGCTGTAATTTCCCCCAGGAATAACAGGGGTAGC
>JBEGMH010000039.1:0-2595 GCA_041183125.1 Bacteroidota bacterium
GTATTTCCAGTATCTGCCCTTTGCGGAGGACACTTTCCGGTGTGGGACAAGGGGTGTACTGCAAAAACGCACTATGGCTCCCCAACCATTGAGGCAGCAACCAAGTGCCCCGGACGGCCAGATACGCCCGGCAGCCGGATCTGGGGGCACCAAATTGGAGGAGGGCACCGTCTTTTACCTCGATGGTTTGGCAGAGGGCGATCGGTTTTCCGTTCAGGGTCGGCGATAGGTCAGCACCGCAGAGGGCTATTTGGCAATCCCCTTCAACGCGCAGTTGCGGACCGACAAGGGTGAGTTCCAATACCGGGGTATCCGGCGGGTTCCCGACGAGTTGGTTGGCCATGCGGGCTGCTCCCCGATCCAAAGGGCCACCCACCGGGATACCGTATTGTTGCAGGCCGATACGCCCGGAATCTTGCACCAGGGTGTGCAACCCCGGCTTTTCTACGTGCAGTCGAATCATGGTACGGCGACTTCCTCCGGCCACTCGGAGGCGGGGATGGCTTGAAAGCGCACGGTATCCCCAGGTTGGAACAAAAAGGGCTTGTCGCGCCTGGGGTCAAATACAGACAGGGGGGTTCGCCCGATAATGCGCCAGCCGCCCGGGGCCTCGCTGGGATAGATACCGGTCTGCTTCCCGGCTATACCCACCGCGCCCATGGGTACTTTTTTTCGGGGTGTGGCCTTTCGCGGGCAATACAGTGCATCCGGCAAGGAACCCAGGTAGGCGAAGCCGGGCAAAAAGCCCAACATGAACACCCGGAAGTCTGTGCGGGTGTGGATTTCTACGATTTCCTGGGCTTGAAGTCCCGTGATGGCTTCTACTTCAGGCATGTCCAGGGCAAAAGGCAGGTCATAGCATACGGGAATGGTGTGGCTGCTGGTGTGCGCTTTGGGTTCTATGGCAGTTGTTCTTCGGCGCAGTTGGCTTCCGATGATCTCCTGCCAGGTCTCGAAAGGGGCTACCCCAGGGTCGAAGGCCACGGTCAGCGTACAGTACGCAGGGATAAGGTAGCGAAAACCGGGCAGCCGGGACCGCTCGATGCGTTCCGCAAGGTCCATCACCTGGCGGTGGATCCCTATATCAATTTCTTGTTTGAAGCGCACCAGCAGGGCGCTGTCGCCGTAGGGCAGGATTTCTGGTTCTGTCATAGAGGTAGGTGTTTTTTAGGTGTTAGTGGTTTTTTCCGGATACCGGCGTTGAGAAACACGGTATCTATGGCTTGTAGTACCTGGGGCGCAGCAGGGTGGTCGCCGTGTACACAGATGCTCTGAACCTGGAGGGCGACAAAGGTGCCCGTATCGCAGACGACCCCTTTTTCCAGTACGAGCCGGCAGGCTTGTGCAGCGGCTTCTTCCGGAGTGGGGAGCAGGGCGTTTGGTCGGGTACGGGGCAGGAGCCTCCCCGCCGCGGAATAGCGGCGGTCGGCAAAGCCCTCGGCGATGAAGGGGCGCTTTTCGTCGGCAGCCATTTGCTCGAGGAGGCTTCCGGCCAGGCCCATGAGCGCCAGCCCTGGATCTATTTCCAACAAGGCATCCAGCAAGGCGCGGGCCTCCACAGGGTCGTCTGCTGCCCTGTTGTACAAGGCCCCGTGTGGTTTGACGTACGCCAACGTCCCACCGGCACTTTCGGTCATGCCTTTTAAAGCGGCCACCTGGTACTTGATGAGGGCCCTCAGCTCGTCGGGGGGGATCTGCATATAGCGCCGCCCAAATCCGGCCAGATCTGGATAGGAAGGGTGTGCCCCGATACGGACGCCGTGTTGCAGGGCTCGTTCGATCGTGCGTTCAATGTGCAGCGGATCCCCTCCATGGAATCCGCAGGCAATATTGCAGGAGCTGATATAAGGAAAAACCTGCTCATCGGCACCTATCTGGAAGTGGCCGTAGCTTTCCCCTAAGTCGCAATTGATGTCTATTTCCATACCGTGTGCAGCTATAGGCCATGTACGCTGCCTTTTGGGCCATATCGTAGAAACGCAGTGCCTTGCTTCCTTTTGGGTGCCTTTTGGGCCTGTAACAGAGGTTCGCTCAAAAAACCTCTAAGGGGTGGGGATACCAAACAACGCTTTTTTCCTACCTCAGTCAATCCTCCCTTAATGCGTTAATAAAAATAATACAAACACAGGACAAATGCATCTTTTTTGTGTGCTGTTTTCGATAGTTTTTCCCTTTGCCCAGGTGCGATGGTAGGCAAGGTCATGGGAGGGTAGGGCAGTTGTGATAAAAATCATTGCGATGGCGGGCTTTTTAAGCTACCTTGACGCAACAGGACGCCGCAAAGTAGAAAGCGTATTTTGAAAGCCGGCGACCTAAAGCAGAGCAGACGCGTTGGGCGAGGGATCAGGGAAGATGAAAAAACCTTCCGGGGCAAAAAAGCCTCTGTTTTTTCTTCTGGCAGTCCCTTCGCAACAAGTTTGATACATACCATTCCTAAACGTAAACTACTATCCACATGAGAACCCAGATGTCGGATCCGGTGAGACGCAACGTTTCGCTGTTCCTTTGTTTCATCACGAGTGCCTATTTGGTATCGTGTTCCAGCTACAAGGTCTCCGTCCTACCCTCCAGGGATATTTTCCAGGTTGAGCGGGC
>JBEGMH010000040.1:0-5735 GCA_041183125.1 Bacteroidota bacterium
ATTTTCGAACAGACATCGAAAATGAGCAGTATCGTTGTAGCCATCACCTCAGAGCGGATTTTGGTGGTCACCCCGTCGTTGTTCTCCCCGTCATCGGTAACGCAACTCCCTTACGAGAAGATAAGCAAGGTCGTATTCTACCGTAGGTCTTTTTACAATACCCTGGAAATAGAATACCCGGGCGGGAAGATTGTAGCTGCGGGGAAGGAATGGATAAAGCGGGCGGCCAAAACCCTGTATGCCAAGGCGAAGGAGTTGTCGCTGGAACACATCGAGTTCATACAGATGGATACCCGGCCCACCGCGTTCAAGGGAGGGTCTTTTCAGCATTTTTTCAAAAACCTGTTCCGCATCTCCTCTAACTAATAATAGTTTAAAAAACCTATCTTTACCAAAATAAATAGACTTGTTGCGAGGGGTCAGCGAGGTGGGAAAAAAGAGTCATTTTTTATCCATACGAAGGCTTTTTGAGGGAGTATAGCCGCGCTATATGACCGAAAAAAGGCACAGTATGGAAAAAAAAGGGCCTTTTTGACCCCTCGATGATTCCCCTCGCAACAAGTCTAAAGTTTATTTGGGAAGACCGGCCCCCCCCAAATAAACTTTTTCACATTCCCTACCTCGTTCCATTTCGTATGGCTTTACTTTGATCGTAGAGGCTTTTGACTATTGAATTCAAAAAGGTATAATTGGGGTCAGTTTCCTTCAGCTCGTACAACAAATTGTCCATTTCGCCCCCATCCTCGGGGATACCCTTGGAGGCATAGTTGGCAGAGTGGCAGTAAAGTTCCGTTTGCTCCCGCGTGCCTTTGAGGTTCTCTTTATAGAGTAGGCGCCACTCATTGGTCCTGAGGGAATACCAGCCACCAAACCCGGAACTTTGCGCGTACGTTGACGTTGAAGAAGTGCTGCCGTTCGTCAAAAAACTGGCTAAGGACTTGCCCCATATTTTTTTGCTGTGCTTAGGATCGTTGTCGAAGTTGCTATCTAGCGTAAAGCCGCATAATTCCAATACCGTGGGGTAGATGTCTTGCAACGAGACGGGTGAAACGAAGGTTTTTCCAAAGGATTTTGATTTTGTAGGGTCGTAGATGATGAGGGGGGTATGCGAGGTTTGTTCCCAGAGCAGGGGGTTTGTTGCGTTGTTTGGGTTGGCCTTTGCCCAGCTGCCCTTCTGCCCGAGGTGGTAGCCATGATCCCCCATGAGTACGATGAGGGTATTGTTTTTGACCTCTGTGGGCAGTTTTTCCACTTGATCGAGCAACTGGCCTACGCACCAATCGGCGAACCTGGCGGCGCGGTAATAGCTTTGAATGGCTTGTTTCCAGCCGGCTTCCTTGTATTTTGACAGCATCGCGTCCAGTACTTTGTTCCCCGGGCTTACCAGGTCTTGGGTATCCGGTGCACCGGAGGAGTCAGTGGTCGCGGGGAGGTCCATGCTCGGGTAGAGGCTCGCGTAGTCTTTGGGATAATAATGGGGGAGGTGCGGGCGCACAATACCGACGGCCAGGAAAAAGGGTGTTGTATCCGCTTTTGATACAGATTCTGTCGGATTGTCTATATCATTGATTTGCTCATACTTATACGCGGGGATTGTCGAGCCAACCCGGCTCTTGAGATAGGAAATGGCCTCGCTTACGTTTTTCCAGTCGTCCATTTGCTCTCTGGTTTTATCAATCTGGCCCCACTTCAGGTTGGTCTGCTCCTCATATACTGATTTGTCCAAAAAACCACCGTTGGAAGTATATATATCTCCGTTTTCAGAGGCATTATCCCCGTACAACACGTCCACGATGGTGCGGTTTTTCGTCCAGGAGTCCGGATCGCTTTCATCCCCGGTCGAGTGGTGGAAAATTTTTCCCGAACTGATCACTTCATAGCCTTTTCCCTTGAAAAATTGCGGAAGGGTGGTTACTGAACCATAGGTCGCGTCATCCCTAAAAAACGTGGAGTTATCGTATATTTTCGACTGCCAGGGAGCTACGCCCGTCAGAATGGCTGTCCGGGAAGGGTTGCACAGAGGGGAAGCGGCATGGGCCGATGCAAAGTTCATCCCTTTTTTGCGCAACCTGTCCACATTGGGCAGTTCGAGCGTCGGGGTGGCTCCCGGGTTGGCGGTCAGATCATCCATGAAGATGAGGATGACGTTCTTTTTTCCCGATTGACCCCAGGCTGAGATACCGGAAAACAGTGTGAACAACAGAAAGATGGCGAGGACATTACCCTTGCCTAAAAATAAATTGTGCATTGTTAGAAAATTTAAGATTGAGGGAAAAATGTTTTTTTTGGGTTCAAAGTTCCGTTCTCATACCCCTTCGGTGAAGTTTATTCACCCAATGGGTGAATCCTTTCAACCAACGGGAAAAAGCGTTCAATGTGACGGGAAAACCACCTCCCCTGCCGAGATGGGCAGAGCTGTTGGGTTTAGGCCAAACCCAGCTTATTTATACCTTTGTACTGCTAATGCCAGCCCGGTAAAAGAGCGGCGACGTACCGCTTTCCCTGGTTTTCTTTTTCTTAAAAAGCCCACTATGTACATCCTCCTCATCAGCATCGTGATCGGCCTGTTCGTGGCGATGTTGTTCCTCAACGTGTATTTCCGGGTCAAGGTCCTGAAATCGTACAAAATATTAGTGCGCAACCAAGTGGAATTTGGTGCCGCACACGTGTTCAACCGGGAGCGGCGGGAGCAGGAAATCCTCCCGCGCTACCCTGAAATGCGCCAGGAGATCGAAACGTTCTCCAACTACCTGCGTTATTCTATACGGATGGCTTCCGTACTGATTGCCCTGATTACGCTGTTCGGGGCCATCCTGATGTACTTCCGTTAAATCCCGCTGCTATGAAGCGACTTTTGAAGATTGGCGTCCTGGGTGCAGGGCACCTGGGGAAAATACACCTGCGCTGTATCCTGCAGGCCGACCAAGTCTATGCACTCGCCGGCTTCTACGACCCCAACCCCGACACGTCCCGGGAGACAGCCCTGCAGTTCAATATCCGCGCTTTCCCCAGCGCGGAGGCCCTCATCGAAGCCGTGGACGTCGTAGATATCGTCACCCCCACCCCCAGCCACTTCGCATTGGCCGAAAAAGCGATTTTGGCGGGCAAACACGTCTTTGTGGAAAAGCCGCTCACCCGGACCCTGGAAGAAGCCCAACAACTCATCCAACTGAGCAGGGCACACCGGGTACAGGTGCAGGTCGGACATGTGGAGCGCTTCAACCCGGCTTTGTTGGCCCTGAAAGGACAGGATTTAAACCCTATGTTCATAGAAGCACACCGCCTTGCCTCGTTTAACCCGCGGGGAGCGGATGTGTCCGTCGTGCTCGATTTGATGATACACGACCTCGACATCGTGCTGAGCATGGTCCACAGCCCTGTCAAGCAGGTCGCTGCCAGCGGGGTGGCTGTCGTCAGCGAAACCCCGGATATTGCCAATGCGCGCATCGAGTTCGAGAACGGCTGTGTGGCCAATTTGACGGCGAGTCGGATTTCACTCAAACAGATGCGCAAGGTGCGCCTCTTCCAACGCGATGCCTATATCAGCCTCGATTTCCTGGATAAAAAAGCACAAGTGGTACGCCTCTTCCAACCCGAAGACCTCGTCCTGCCCACCGATGCGCCCGCCATCAGCCTGGATACCCCGCGCGGCCCCCGGCTATTGGTCATGGACAATCCCGAAATCGAAGCCGGCAACGCCATCCAAATGGAGTTGGAGACCTTCGCCGACAGTATCTTCGAACATACGCGCCCTAAAGTAGATATCGAAGACGGCTACTCCGCCCTGCAGTTGGCCTATCGCATCATCCGCTGCATAGAGGAAAAAAACGCTGACGTACAACCCATGTTGCCATGAGAGCGCTGCCTCCTTCCCTGTGCCTGCTGCTGGCCCTTGCTGCCTGCGGCTGCGAGGGGCTTTTCCCGTCGAAAGTCTCTCCGCCAGCCTATCTGAGGATAGCGCCTTTCACCCTGAATACAGAAAGCGGCCAGGGCAGCCGTTCTGCCGCCATCACCGAAGTGTGGGTGCGCGTGAACGGGGATTTCCTGGGCGTATATAAGCTTCCGGCGGTCGTGCCCGTTCTGGCCGACGGCCCTTCGGAAATTATCCTGGACGCCGGGGTTCGGGAAAACGGTATCGCCACGACCCCCGAAATCTACCCTTTTTACCAATCGGTACAACGCACCGAAACCTTAGGGCCTGGAAGCGAACTCGCATTCAACCCGACAACGGCTTATCGGTCGGGGACCCGCTTTGCCATGTTAGAGGGCTTTGAGAACAGCGGGCACCTGTTCCAGCAATTGGTCAGCGGTGACCCTGCCAACCGCATACAAATCAACCGCCAGACGCCGTTCGAGGGAGGGGCGTCGGCTGTTATCCTGCTCGACTCCCTCCGCCCCTCCGCCGAACTCGCCACTACCGCCCGCTTTTCCGGGATGCTCGACCGGGGGGCCTACGTTTTTTTAGAACTCAACTATCAGTCGGAAGTGCCCGTCAGCTTTGGTTTTTTAGCGACCGCCCGCGGCAATGGCAGCCAACGCATACAATATGTGGCTGGGTTTAACCCTAATGAAACCTGGAAAAAAATATATTTTAACCTTTCCCCCGCCGTGTCAGGCAGCGTTTCGGAAGAATACCAGGTCATCCTTAAAGCAGCCATACCACTAAGAGCCGATGGTACACTATCCAGAAAAAATGCCAAAATTCAATTGGACAACCTCAAACTTGTCCACTTCTAAGCCGGTACAGCCCTTTGACCTGCCCGAAAATACGGCCGTTAAGCGGCGCCGGCATACGTTGGCATACAAATTCGCCGATTTTTGCGCCGCACTGTCCGCTTGGGCGCTGTTTTTCATATACCGCGCTCAATCGGAAGGAGTCTATAGCCTGACAGACATCGCGCGCGATCCCAGTTTTTGGTATGGCCTCGCCCTGGTGCCCACGGGCTGGATCTTGTTCTACGAAGTGTTCGACCACTACCGCGATATTTACCGCCTTTCCAGGGCCGGTGCGCTGGTCCGGACGTTCTTCCTGAGTTTTTTTGGGGTACTGTTCCTGTTTTTTGCCCTCATCCTCGACGATTTCGTGTCCAACTACCGGAATTATTACGCGTCCTTCGCCGCGCTGTTCATCCTGCACTTCCTGCTCACCGCTGTGTCGCGCATGACGCTCCTCAGCCTCGCCAACCGCCGTCTGCGCGCCGGTGAAATCAGTTACAACACCCTGATCGTAGGCGGCAACATGAACGCCGTTGACCTCTATCTCGACATAACCGGACAGCCCCGCAGCCTCGGCTATCGCTTCCTGGGCTTCATAGATACCAACGGCAGCAGCACCAACGAACTGCGCGCCTACTTGCCCTGCCTCGGCAAATTAGCCGACCTCCCCACCGCTATCCGCAACTGCCAGGCAGAAGAGGTCATCATCGCCGTGGAAACGAGCGAACACAACCGCCTACGCGCTATTCTCAACACGCTGTTCGATTTCACCCCCCAGGTACTCATCAAAATCATACCCGATATGTACGACATCCTGCTGGGCGCCGTCAAGATGAACCAGGTCTATGGCGCGGTACTCATCGAAATCGAACAGGAGCTCATGCCCCTGTGGCAAAGGATCGCCAAAAGGGCGTTCGATATCGCCGCCTCTGCGGTTGCCCTCCTCCTGCTCGCCCCGTTGTACGCGGTCATCGCCCTCCGGGTGCGTTGGTCTTCACCGGGCCCTATATTCTTCCGCC
>JBEGMH010000041.1:0-2715 GCA_041183125.1 Bacteroidota bacterium
TCCTCGTAGCGCTTCTTCAGGTAGCCCAGGATGCTGCGGAAGACGGTGGCTTTGTCGTACTTCGCCTTGAAAGTGGCTACCGACATCTTCTTCATGCTGGCGAGGCTAGCAGGGCGGAAGGCGAGCTTGCGCTCCGCCTTAGCATCGCTTTTTTCCACCTTCACGGCACCGTCCCGGAAATAGATGCCCCGGAAAAACAAAGGGGCCTTGGTCACGTCGTAGGTGTCATAGACCTGCACGAGGGCCTGTCCCTGCGGCACCTGCATGAAGTGCAGCATTTTGCCAAACAGCTCCTGCTCCAGCGATACCGGGCCGGCAGCGTTGAACGCCGCCTCGAGGCTTTCCCAACCCGCCTGTATGGAGTCCAGGTTCTGGTAGCGGAAGCCCAGGTAAAGCGACAAGGTGTTCTGGTCCACTTGGGTGCCTTGTACGCGCAGCACCTTGCCCAAGCCCGACTGGTCGAGCCAGCGCTGGTAGGTTTTTTCTTGTTGTTGAAAAAAAGAGAGGTCGCCCGACAATTCTTCGGTCTGCGCGTGGCTCCGGAAGGGGACTAAAAAGAGCAGGCAAAGGGACAAAGTATGCAAAAACGGCTTGCTGTTCATTTGGAAAAAGGATGGTTGGAAAAGAAGGTGTTCTGTAAGGCCGTAAGATACGGCATGGATTTTAGATGGCAAAACGCCCGGGGCGGTGCCCCAAGTATTTCGCCGCGTGCGCTTGAAAAATAAAGTAACGAACGAACACTTGTTTTTGTGATTTTGCTTCGCAAAATCACAAAAACAAGTGTTCGTTCAACATATTTTTGGGTGACATCCGGCGAAAAAGATCGGTTGAGACCACTTTTTTAGCGAAAGAAAAAGGAGTAGCCCCAAAAGACCTTTCGGAACACGCGGTTCTGCACCAGCATGAAATCGCCCTCTTCAGTGGCGGCGAAGAAGCGCTCCGTCTCGCCGTTGGCGGGCATACCGCTGGGGTCTGCCGGGTTTTCGATGGGGTAAAAGCGCACTTTTTTCTCTCCGCCCCGGGCGTAGCCCAGCGCGATTTCGGCGAAGGGGAGCAACTGCCGGATGGAGTCCTGGTAGGGGTAATCGTTTTCGAAGGCCTCGGCCCCGAGCTGCTCGAAGCCGACCAGGAAGGCTTCTGCTGCGCCGGGGCGCAGGGGCAGCGGGCTTTTGGGGACGTGCGGGTAGAACGGCGTCACTTCAAACCCGCCCTGTTTTTTTTCGAGGCGGAACGACTGGTTCCGCTGCCGGGGGTATTCGATGCTCACCCACTGGATGGCGTCGGGGTCTTCGGCGAAGACGCTGCGGTCGCGCCAGTCTTCCCCGCGCAGGTTGTAGCGGAAGCGGAGGTTGCCTTCCCAGCCGGGCAGCTCGGCGACGTAGGGCTGGTCGTACCCCTCGCGGATCACGAAGGTGCCGCGCTCGTCGGGGGTGGAGCCTCCGACGTAATAGACCATCAGCAGGGTGCCGGAGGGGCTGTAGAGCTCTACTTTGATGCCTTCGGTCGCCAGGTTTTTCACCATGTTGGGCACGGCGGCTTGGGCGGGCTTGTACGCAATGGTGATGCGCGTCACGGCGTCGAGCAGGTTGGCAATGGCCGTAGGGCGGGCTTTCCAGCGCCCGTTGTACTGCCAGTCGCTGCCTTTGCGCTCCAGGCGGATGGTTTCCCCGTCGCGTCGCACCAGCGCGATCTTTCCGATCCGGGAGGCTTCTACGGCGAAGCGGCGCTCTTCGGCGAGGGGGCTGCTGCTGCTTTTTTTCTCCTGGAGCCAATACCAGGTGCTCGCGGCCCCTAACAGGAGGAAGAGCGCCAGTAGGGGGAGCAGGTTTTTGTTTTTCATAGTCGAGGGTTATGCCCTGCCGTAGCGCCGCCTGCGCAGCGCCTGGTAGGCGGTGCCGAACAGCAGCAGGCCGACCAGGGGTGCAGCGAGGTTGAGTAGGCGCCACTTTCCGCGCTCGGCCTGTGCCCGGGTACTGTCCAGCAGGCGCAGGTCCACGTTTTTGCCCCGGGCTTCCACAACACCCGCGTCGTCGAGCAGGTATTCTATGGCATTCAGCAAAAAGTCTTTGTTGTCAAAGGTGTTTCCTGTGAAGCGGTTGTAGCCCAGCGGGATGATTTCCCCGGTTTGGCGGTTGACGGCGTTGCGGGCGATGTCCCCGTCGCTTACTACGATCATCCGGTTGTATGGGCTGAGGGCGCGAAACGGGGCGCCGAGTTGCTCGAGGCCTGCTTGCATATCTTGCGTCAGACGGTTTTCGTACATGGAAGGGAACTGGCCTTCCAACAGCAGGGCGAGCGGTTGCGGGCCTTTGTCGAATTTGGCGGGGTCCAGGGGGTAGCGCATGAAGTCGAAATCCATGCGCAGGGGCAGCAGTTGGTAGCGGCTCCGAGGGGTAGAGCGCAGCAGTACGGTGCGCCGTATATCGGTTTTGGTGCGCACCGCCGTGTCTATACTGCTCGGGTAGAGCAAGTTGATGAGCCCCAGGCTTTTTACTACGGGGTGGGTTGCATCGGGAGTGACGGAGAGGTGGTAGGGGTAGTCGAACGACTGCAACTGCGGCTGGTCGCCCATTTGCCCGGTCACGAGCTTAATGCCCGTGCACTGCATGTCGAGCACGAGGTTGGGCTGGATGCGGATGCCGTAGCGGAACAGCAGGTCGTCGAGGCCGAGGCGGTATTCCGAGGGCATGAACTCTTTTCGGCCGCTCAGGCTGT
>JBEGMH010000042.1:0-4318 GCA_041183125.1 Bacteroidota bacterium
GCCCCTTTTTTATTACAAAAATCTGTATATCAAGCAGGTTTAGCGTCCTTCCAAGTTTGGTAGAACACGTAGCCATACCCAAAAGTCAGCATGAAGTGGTAGACCAGGAAGGTCGTTTCGCCCCAGTACAGCCCCCAGACGAAGGCGATGGCGAAATACATGGTCAGTACCCCTTCCAGGATGGTCGTCCAGCTCAGTTCGCGGATGACGTACTTGTTGGCCGTAAAACTGCTGTCTTTGCTCGCCTGTATGTTGAACTTCGGGGTGCGCACGAAGGGCGATTTTTTCCCTCTCCACCCTTCGATGACCGCGATCATATTATGCAGGGAAAGACCCATGGAAAGCGCCAGGAAGAGCGGGAAGCGCGTAGCGAACTTCAGGATGGCCTTGGGCACGGATTCTTTGCGCACCGGCGACTGCACGTTCGCAGCATAGAACATACCAGCTACGACCAGGAGCCCCACCAGGAACCCGGTAAACGAGTCTTTGTCAAAGCCGTAGTTCAGTGCCAGGTGGTTGATGGTATAGACCAGCGGCACACTCGAAACCCCTAAAATGAACACCAGGATGAAAATCGTAGAGCCCAACAAGTGCATGCTGGAGCGTATCTTTTTGGCGAACGACATATCTGCACTCCATATCGTGGGCAGCATCTTCTTGGCTGTTTCAGCACCGCCTTTCATCCAGCGGAACTGTTGGGAGCGGTAGCTGTTCATCTCCACCGGAAGCTCGGCCGGGGCACCGATTTCCTGGAGAAACTTGATTTTATAGCCCTTCAACTGGGCGCGGATGCTGAGGTCGAGGTCTTCGGTGAGCGTATCGGCCTCCCAGCCTCCTGCCTCATCAATGGTTTTACGGCGCCAGACGCCGGCGGTGCCGTTGAACTGGAGGAAGTCGTCGCTGGCCATGCGCCCCACCTGCTCCACGGTGAAGTGGACGTTCAACTGATACGCCTGGAGGCGGGTCAGCAGCGAATATTCTTCGTTGATGTGCTCCCAGCGGGTTTGTACCACGCCCACGCTCGGGTCGGAAAAATGTGGTACCGTGCGGCGCAGAAAATCAGGGCGGGGAAGAAAGTCCGCATCGAAGATAGCAATGAACTCCCCTTTGGCAAACTCCATACCGTCCTTGAGCGCCCCCGCTTTGAACCCTTTGCGCACCTTGCGGCGGATTTGCTCAATATTGAAACCAAGGGTCTTGTAATAGTTGACCCGCTCGCGCACCAAGTCCTGCGTCTCATCCGTCGAGTCGTCTAAGACGTGGATTTCGAAGCGGTCCCTCGGATAATCGAATTGGGTGATATTGTCAATGAGGCCCTCTACGACGTAGCGCTCGTTGTAGAGGGGCAACTGGATAGTCACGAAGGGAAGGTCCTCGTCTTCGGGCATCCCACTCCCATACGCACCGCCACCGGGGGCCATGGGCAGCAAAGAAGAGGTTTGGTCGCTGCCAACGGCCATGCCCGCGAGTGCGCGGGCCTTTGCACGGGCGGGAATAGCTTTCAACTGCTTCTGCTTGCGGTTGAAACGCAGGTAGTTGTACAGGATTCCGAACTGAGATACGCCGAAGATGGTAACGTAAGTCAACGCAGTCAGATAAATCCCCAGGGACAAAAATCCAATGACGGACATGGGTAGATGTTGTGGTTATGAATGACAGACTTGTTGCAAAGAACCCGAAAATCACACGGTTAAAGAACTTCCCAGCCCCTCGCAACCAGCCCAATGTACAAAAGCGTTTCTATTAGAACGCAACACCTGCGTTAAGTCACTTTTTTTCAATGATTTTTTGAAAAAAAGCCGGCGCAAAGGTACGCATAATCCTGCACCTGGAACAGGTTTTATGCAAAATGGTTCAGCAAAAAGAAAATGGAGGGGGCTGAGGGGCGCGAAGTGGGAAAAAAGAGCCTTTTTTGCCCCCGGGGATTCCCCCTGCAACCATATTCAGATTACTTTTGCGTTAGAAATATGAATCCATTGCGATGAATAGATACCTGCCCTTTCTTTTTTTCATACCTTTTGTAGCGCTGCTCTACTCTTGTGGCCAGGAGGAGCTCTTCCTGACCGACCCGGCAGCCAAACTGGAATTTTCCTTGGACACCCTGCGTTTCGATACCGTTTTCACTCAATTGGGTTCTGCTACGCGGCAATTGAAGGTATATAACCGCAACGACCGGCCGGTGCGGGTTTCCCAGATCCGGATATTGGGCAGCAGCAAAGTCAAATTCCGCATGAACGTGGACGGTATCCCCGGCAGCGATATCCGGGATGTGGAAATTGGGGCCAACGACAGTATATACGTCTTCGCCGAGGTGACGATTGATCCGAACCAGCCTGTGTCCGTAAGCCCTTTCATCGTAGAGGACAAGATCGTGTTCGAGACCAACGGCAACCTCCAGGAGGTACGCCTCGAGGCCTGGGGCCAAAACGCCAACTACTTCCCCAGCCGCTTCAACCGGGGCGTGCCGGTGGTGCTGAGCTGCCGCAACAGCGAGATCACCTGGAACGACCCCAAACCCTACGTATTATATGGTATCGTTTTTATTGATAGCTGCACCGTCAACATACCGGCGGGCACGCGTATTTATGTGCACGGCGGCATCGCCCGGAACGACCTGTTCGGGGTATTCAACGACGGCATGCTCTACACCCTGCCCAACGGGCGCATCCGCATGACCGGCACCCGGGAAAAACCCGTCATCGTGCAGGGCGTCCGCCTCGAAGCGCCGTTCCAGGACGAGCCGGGCCAGTGGGCAGGCATTGTGCTCGGGAAGCGAAGCAAGGGCAATGTAGTGGAAAACACCCATATCCGGGGCAGCATATTCGGGATTTACGCCGATTCTGCTTCCGACCTGACCCTGCGCAACACGCGGATATACCATACGTCGAGCAGTGGCCTCATCGGTGTCCGCAGCCGGATAACAGCCGAAAACTGTCTGATATACAAAAATTTGTCGAACTCCGTGGTCTTGTCGCACGGGGGCGACTACTCCTTTTCCTACAGCACGATATGCAGCTACGGGGTGAACGCCGCCGCGCTGTCGGCCAGCAACTACTTCTGTTACGACGACCCGCTGCTTTGCAGGGCCCGCAGCGACTACCGGCTCAACGCGTCTTTTCGCAATTGCATCTTCTTCGGGTCGCAAAAAGACCAGATCCGATTGGCGGACGTATCCGGCGGAAACCCGGCTAGCATGTTCAACCTGAGCTTCCAGAACTGTGTCGTGCGCGCAGAGGGCCTGTTGACGGAGCAGAACAACCGCTACGCGCAATTTTTCCAGACCTATTGTACCGATTGCATCAATGGGAAAGCTACGGACCGACTTTTTATAGACCCCAGCAAAGACAATTTTTACCTGGACTCCCTGTCTATTGCCCTGGACAAAGGGAAGCCTATCGCATCGCCGCAGCCGCTCTTGTTTGACTTAGAAGGGAAAGCGCGCAGTGCGACAGCACCTGACCCCGGTTGTTTTGAGCGGAATTAGTCAGCATGTCCTTCTTCGTAAAACTCTAATTTGAGCGATTGCACAAAGCGCATCGCTGCGGCAGGGTTGGTCGCTAACGGGATATTGTAGACATCGCAAAGGCGCATCAGCATGTTGACGTCCACTTCATGTGGGTGTTTGCCAAGAGGGTCGCGAAAAAAGATGACCATGTCCACCACGCCCTCGACGATGCGGCTGGCGATTTGGGCATCGCCCCCGAGCGGCCCGCTCTGCATTTTTTCGACTTCGAGGCCTGCTTTTTCCAGGTAGGCGCCTGTGGTGCCGGTAGCGATTAAGTTGATATTCCTTTTTCTGAAAAAATCGATGTGGTCGCGAACAAAACCGACCATGTCAACCTTTTTACCGTCATGCGCTATTATCGCTATATTCATATTTGTTGTTTTCCCGCCAAAGTTGCGAAAAATCCCTCGATTTCGAGCATCTTGGCAGATGTTGTACTTTTTTAAACCTATTAAAACCATTCATCCAATGAAGCAAGCCATCCTCAAGGCCTGTGCAGCTGCCCTTTTCCTGGTACCTGCATTCTCTTCTTTTGCCCAAATCCAGACCCCGGCCGCCAGTCCGACCGCCGAGCTCAAGCAGCGGGTAGGGCTCACGGACGTCACGATCGTGTACTCCCGCCCCAGCATGAAGGGCCGCACCGTTTTTGCCGATAACGGCATCGTGCCTTTCGGCCAGACCTGGCGCACGGGAGCCAACTCGGCTACCAAGCTGAGCTTTGGCGACCCGGTCAAGCTCGGGGGTATCGAACTGAAGAAAGGCGATTACGCCATCCTCACCGTACCTGCCGCTGCAGAGTGGAAGGTGATGCTC
>JBEGMH010000043.1:0-12576 GCA_041183125.1 Bacteroidota bacterium
AGGGGTAGGCGGGGAGCCTCCAAGAGCTCGGTCGGGTCGCTGGGGATGAGCTGTTCGAGGTGGAGGTATTTGAAAAACGTTTTCAAGGCAGACAACACCCGTGCCTGCGAACGCGCACCCAGCCCAAGCTCGCCCAAAAATTGTAAAAAACGCTGCAGCAAGCGCGCGTCTATGTCCCGTACCGAGGCGTCGGGGGCACTCAGGGCGCAAAATTCCGCCAACTTGCGCAGGTCGCCTAAATAGGCGTCCTGCGTGTTCCCGGACAAGCCCCGCTCTAACAGCAGATAGGCCCGGAACCCGTTGAGCAGGGGTGTCCACTCGGCGTGGACCGGTATTTCATTTTGCATAGACGCATTCCCTTTTCACAAATGTCCCCCCGTTTTTCAGCTCGCACAAATTTTTTTTCAAAAAAGGAATATGATATTTAAACTACCTTTTTATGTTTGTGTTACTATTTTAAAATGATAGTAAAGCTATTTTTTGATACGCTAAATTAACCTAGATATGTCCACACTCGAATTTTCAGCCTTGTTCGACGGTCAGAAGGTGGCCCTGTTTAATTTCGCGCTCAACTTGACCAAAGACGAAGATGCAGCCCGCGACCTGGTACAAGAAACAGCCTATAAAGCGTTCAAGTACATGGACCGCTACGAGCCGCACACCAACCTCCGCGCCTGGTTGATGACCATCCTCAGAAACTCCTTCATCAACGAGTACCGCAAGCGCCGCCGCCGGCAGACGCTCAACGACATGACGCCCAACAACTACCTGCTCGATTCCGGCGATGCGACCGTGGGGAACAACGGCGAGAGCCGGTTGACCATGGAAGAGATCCGAAAAGCAGTAGATGCGTTGGAGCCCTGGGCGAAAGTCCCCTTTCTCATGCACTGTGAAGGGTTTAAGTACGAAGAAATCTCAAAAGAGTTAGACGTCCCCCTGGGAACGATAAAAAGCCGTATCTTTTTTGCCCGGCAGAAGCTGCAGGCAGCGCTGAAGTCTTTATACCGCACCCGGCACATACAAGATATCCTGGATTAGGGGCCCGGGACAAAGCGCTGTGAGCAGTATAAAGACGAGGTTTTTCCCTATGGAAGAAAGGCCTCAAAAAAATAAGGCAGCGCTATATCTTTTAAAAAGGTACCTTAGAGCGAAAAAGTCTCAAGAACTTTTGGCATAAAACTACGTATGGCTTCGGAAAACAACGATGTGCTGAGCCCCCTGCAGCGCTTCTTTCGCCTGCTTGCGGCGGACGGCAAAGATATCACATATATTTATGTATACGCTATATTCTCAGGCCTGATCGCCTTGATCTTGCCGCTTGGCGTACAAGCGATCATCGGGTTGATTGCAGGGGGGACGATGTCGGCATCGCTCTACGTGTTGATCGGGGTGGTCACGGCGGCCACTGTTTTTTCCGGTATTTTGAAAATCATGCAGATGTCGGTGACCGAGACGATCCAACAACGCATTTTCGTACGTTCTGCATTTGATTTTTCGTATCGCTTGCCGCGGCTCCGCCTGGACAGTTTGAGCAACTACTACCCGCCCGAGTTGGTGAACCGATTTTTCGACACGCTGACCCTTCAGAAAGGCTTGCCCAAGATCCTGGTGGATCTCTCCTCGTCGGTGTTGCAGATCGTGTTCGGGTTGCTGCTCATTTCGTTTTACCATCCGTTTTATGTGTTCTTCAGCTTCTTGTTGTTGCTCGTCATGTTTTTGATATTCCGCTTTACGGGGCCGCGGGGCTTGACCACGAGTTTGAAGGAGTCCAAGCACAAGTATGAGGTGGCGTATTGGTTGGAAGAGCAGGCGCGGGCCTTGGCGACCTTCAAGTTAGCGGGGGATTCGCCGTTCCCTTTACAGCGCACCGATGCACTGGTAGGGAATTACCTCAAATACCGGCGCGAGCATTTCAAGGTCCTGGTTTCCCAGTTTGGGAGTATCGTGGCGTTTGAAGTGGTGGTCATCGCTTCGCTGCTGGCATTAGGGAGTTACCTGGTGTTGCAAAACCAGATCAACTTCGGGCAGTTTGTCGCTGCCGACATTGTGATCATCATCGTCATCGGCTCTGTGGAGAAGTTGATCGTCACGATGGAAACGGTGTACGATGTACTGACAGCGGTAGATAAATTGGGGTATGTGACGGATTTGCCGCTCGAAGAAAATAAAGGGATTGCCTTTTCAGAATGTGAAAAAAACTGCGGCATCGAGCTGCATTTGGACAAGGTATCGTTTTCCTTTGCGGGTTCCGACCGACCGGCGCTCAACGGGATTGACCTGCACGTCAACCCGGGGGAAGCCGTTTGCATCTCGGGCTACAGCCGTTCGGGGAAGACGACGCTGTTAGAGCTGGTGGCCGGGTTATTCCCCTATTTCCAGGGGAGCATCAGCTACAACGGTTTCCCGTTGCGCAGCATAGAATTAGACAGCCTGCGCCGCCAAATCGGCGACTTCTTGGCCGAAGAGCATTTGTTCAAGGGCACTATCCTGGAAAACATCAGCGTCGGAAACCCCGACCTACCCCTGAGCGACGTGCTGGAAGCCGCTGAAAAACTGGGCCTGGCGAGCTTCATCCGCAACCTCCCCGACGGCTACCACACCATGCTGATGCCGGAAGGTCGCAACCTGCCCAGAAGCATTCGCCTCAAGATCATGTTGGTGCGGGCATTGGCCGGCAAGCCCCGCTTGCTGGTGGTAGAAGATGTATTCTCGGCTATGGAGCCCCGCGACCGCCGGCTCATCGCCTCCTGCTTGACCGCTCCCGACCGCCCCTGGACCCTGGTGACGGTTTCCAACGACCTATTGCTGGCTTCTCATTGCGATCGGGTGGTGATCCTGAAAGATGGCCTGGTAGAAGTAGAAGGAACGTTTCAGGAAATTCAAAACAGTGTGCACTTCAAACCTGTTTTCCGTCAGGAAGATCTATTGGGTTCTTCCAAACACTAAAACGACAACTGCTCTATGTTGCATATCTCCTCCTATTCGATTACCACCAAAGTCGGTACCCACCGGTTCAAGTCCTTTCAGGAAACGGGTGTGTCGGCTAGCCACCGCCTGTTCGTGCGCTGGCTGTTAGCCGCCCTGGGGGTGTTCCTGCTCTTCCTGTTTTTGCCCTGGACGCAGAACGTGCAGTCCAAAGGGAAAATCACCGTGCTGCGGCCCGAACACCGTCCCCAGACCATCCACTCTGCTATCCCGGGGCGTATCGAACGCTGGTATGTGCGCGACGGGCAATATGTGAAAGCCGGCGATACCATCGCCTTTCTATCAGAAGTCAAATCGGAATACTTCGACCCGGAGTTGGTCGCCCGCACCCGCGACCAGGTAGCGGCCAAAAGTGCTTCTATCGGCGCATATTCGGAAAAAGCAGGGGCTTTAGCCCAACAAATCGAAGCCCTGCAGTTGGAGCTCCGCTTCAAAGAAGAACAACTGCGCAACAAAGTCCGGCAGACGGAGTTCAAGCTGCAGTCCGACAGCATCGAACTCGAGCGCACCCGGCTCGACCTCATCATCGCAGACCGGCAGTTGAAACGCGCGGAAACCCTCTACCAGCAGGGCATCAAACCACTCAACGAAGTAGAGGACAAGCGCTTCAAAATCCAGGAACTCAACGCCAAATGGATAGCGAATGAAAACAAACTGCTCAGCACCCGCAATGAACTGCTGAACGCCCGCCTGGAGCTGCGCACCGTCTTGTACGAAACGAAGCAAAAAATCGCAAAAGCCAGTTCCGAGCGCTTCAGCGCCCTGACCGATGGCTATGAAGCACAGGCCGCGACCCGAAAACTGGAAATCCAAGCCTCCAACTACAGCGTCCGGGCCGATAACCGCTACATCATCGCACCGCAAGCAGGCTACATCGCGCGCATCTTGCATACAGGTATCGGGGAAACCATCAAGGAGGGCGAGGCCCTGGCCAGCATCCTGCCCGCCGCCTACGAGCCCGCTGTGGAGATTTTCGTGCGCCCCATGGACTTCCCGCTGATGAAAGTCGGCCAGGAGGTGCGCTTCATCTTCGACGGATGGCCGGCTTTTGTCTTCTCAGGATGGCCGGGGGCTTCATTTGGCGCGTACAGTGGCAAAATCGCGGCTATTGACAACATCATCAGTGAAAATGGCAAGTACCGCGTGCTCGTCGCCGCCGACCAGTCGGAGAAACCCTGGCCGGAGGCCCTGCGCCCCGGCTCCGGGGCAAACGCCATCGCGATGTTAGGCAATGTGCCGGTCTGGTATGAACTGTGGCGGCAGCTCAACGGCTTCCCGCCCGAATACTACGACGCAGATGCGGAAGACTTCAAAGCCCTGAAATGGGATGCGCCCATCAAAGACATCAAGTAAAGCTATGAAGCGCATGGATTGGAAGTTTTTATGGACGGCGGCTGTCCGCAAGGGGATTGCTTTTCTCGTTCTCCTCCCTGCCGCCGCGACCCTTTCCGCACAGGATACCACCGCCTCGGTGCTCACCCTGCAAGAGTTCCTCTCAGGTGTGGCTGCCTACAGCCCCATCGCCCGGAACGCAGGCCTCCAGCAAGAGCAAGCCCAGGGGGCCCTGCAAATGGCCCGGGGTGCTTTCGACCCCAAGCTCTATGCCGATTGGCAGCAGAAATCGTTTGATGGGAAATCGTATTACACCCTGGGCTCGGCAGGGGTAAAGGTCCAGTCGCCGTTTGCGCTCTCGTTCAAGTCCGAGTTCAATACCGCCCGGGGCGCTTTTCTGAATCCCGAGGACAAACTGCCGGCGGCAGGGCAGGCCCTGTTAGGGGTCAACCTGCCCCTGCTCAACGGATTGTTCATAGACCCCTACCGGGCTGAACTCCAGCAAGCCCGCTTGGGGTTGCCCGTGGCCCGCGCCACCCGGCAAAGCCAACGCAACGACCTGCTCTTCGAGGCAGGGCTTGCTTTTATAGACTGGTCGGTGGCCTGGGCACAAGTGAGCATCTACCAACAAGCCGCTGATATCGCGCGCTTTCGCTTGGGAGGGGTGGTAGAAAGCTTCCTGCAAGGGGACAAACCCGCCGTAGATACGCTCGAAACCTATATCCTGCTCCAAAACCGCCTCTTTGACCTCAACGAGGCCCGCCTGGCCACCAACGTCGCCGCACAAGCCCTGGACGCTTTCTTTTGGTCGCCCACCCGCGCCGCACCGCCTACTACCCCGCTGTCGGGTGGCCGCCGGCCGGCTGTTTTCGCAGATACCAGTGCCCCGGTGCTGCCCCTGCTGGATTCTTTCCTAACAGAATTGCCGGCACGGCACCCGGACCTGCGCCTGCTCGACCTGGAACTCCAGCAGTTGGCCATTGACCGCCGCCTCGCTGCCGAACAACTCAAGCCCAGGCTCGACCTCTCCTACAACCTACTGGGCAATGGTACGGATTTTACCTCCGGCAACGGGGCGGGCAACCTGCTGCAGGATGTACTGTTGCAAAATTACAAATGGGGGCTTAACTTTTCCTTCCCCCTCTTCCTGCGCAAAGAACGGGGCAAACTCGCCTTGACTACCCTGAAACAGGAAACCACGACCAACAAATTGCAGCAAAAGCAGGCAGACCTGGAGGTAAAAGTGCGCAATTATTTCTCTGAACTGCAAAACAGCGCCTCCCAGATCGCCCTATACCGCAGCATCAGCGACAACTACCAGCGCCTGCTCGATGCCGAACGCGTAAAGTTCGACCTCGGCGAAAGCTCGGTCTTCCTGCTCAATACCCGCGAACAGAAACTCCTGGAAGCCCAAGTCAAATATGCCAAACTACAGGGCCTGTACCAGAAACACTTGCTCGCGCTCTCCTGGGCGGCCGGGAAACTGGGCGGGGAGTAGGCCTAACACAAAGACGGATCCTCCGGGGCCAGTTCGTGAAACGTATCCTCCCGGTTGGACTCAGAGGTGTGCCGGCAAGGGAAATCTTTTTCAATAAGTATTTGCAGCTCTCCGATATGTTGTTCGATAGCGACCGCTTCGGAGGCAATCCACTCGCGGGCCTGTTCGCCCGGCAGCAGGACGGAAATACACCCTTCCTCAAAGCGGGCCTCCAGCACAGGGGCCTGGCTCCATTCCAGGCGGAAGCGGAAACAAGCACCCGACGCAAAATGGACGGCCTCTTCCACAAAGCCCCGCGCCTGGAGCATTTCCAAATCAGACTTGCGCACCCGGAAACGGATGCTGTTGGATATGCAACGAAACTTCATAAACCAATGCATTTGAGGGGGTACAAGATGTAAAAACCATCCACACACACCACTTAAAGGGTTAAAAATGACGGTTTTTCTTCCTTTTTTCCCCAAAGAACCTCCCTTTCTGTCAAAACAGGTGGCTATCCGGGAAAAAAGGCCTATTTTTGGTATTGGGCCAGATAGTTTTAACCGTAAAAGTACATCGCAAATCTCAATCATCATGGAATATTTACTGCAATTCCTGAACGGTACGACAGAAGAGCAGAATATCGTATTGCTGAGTTTTATCCTGACGGCCTTCCTCCTGGGGCTTTTCCTAGCCTGGGCCGTCCAAAATACGGGCATCCGAAAGTTGGAGGGCGAGCTGCGCCGACGGGAGGACGCGTTGAAGGCATCTGAAAAAGACCGTCTGCAATTGGAGGAAGAATTGGCCCTGAAAGGAGCTGACCTGAAACGCAGCTTGTTCGAGCGCGAAGAATCCCATGCGGAACTCAAATTGCTGCAACAAGACCACCGCGAACTGCAGGAGGAACTGGGCCGTGCACAGGTGGAGCTCGACAAGTCCCTGGCCTCCGCCCGGCAGTACCTTTCGACCATAGAAGACCTGAACGACCAGATCCTCGGCTTGAAAACGCGCAATGCACAGCTCGGGATTGCCCCGGCCAGCCCGGCACCCGCAGTGGGAGACAATTTCGCGGAAACGCGGCTCGCCGCCCTTGAGGCGCGCCTCCGCCTGCTGGAAGAGGGCAAGAACCCCGCTTCTGCCCAGGAAGTACTGGACGCACGGCAGCGCGAGGTGTTTCCCGATGCGCCGGCTTCCGAAGAGGAAGAGCCCGACCTCTCCCTGCGGGCATTCCAATCCGTTACCGCCGCCTCTCGTACCGCGGCAGCGTACCAGGACGACCTGACGGCCATCGAGGGCATAGGCCCTTTTTTACAGCAAAAATTGTACGAGGCCGGTATATTTACCTATGCCCAAATCAGCGCTTGGGAAGACGCAGAGGTAGAAGAAATTACGAAAAAAATACAATTTTTCCCGGGAAGGATACGAAAAGACGACTGGGTAGGCCAGGCCAAAAGGCTGCTGGAATCGGACCACCCGGCTTCGCGCTCCCTGTTCCTGCCCGATGCCGAAGACGAGGTGGGCGACGACCTGAAGATCATAGAGGGCATAGGCCCGTCTGTAGAAGCAGTTTTGAAAAAAGCGGGCTTGGACACCTTCGAGGCCTTAGCCCAAGCCGACCCGGACGAAATCGAGACCATCCTGCTGGTGAGCGACCCTCATCTCGCCCTTTTTGACGCGGATACCTGGCCGGCACAGGCCAGCATGGCCCGGCACGGGGAGTGGGAAACCCTGCAGGCTTTCCAGGAGAACCTGCGCGCCGGGCGGCCGGTGCGCGATGAGGATATGGCCTAAACTAAAAGCGGCGCTGGTTGATTCCAGCGCCGCTTTTGTTTTAGGCCATGCCCGGTGTTATTGGAGCAGCCACATTTTTCCGAATACATCGTCATTGCCGCCGTACTGCCGTTGCAGGGCTTCGGTCAGGTTGGCGGTATTGGTGGTTCTTTCGTTGGCGGGGTACTGGAAGCGCTGGGGGATACGCCCCCCGTTGCCCGTGCCTACACCGGTCAGGAAAGCCGGGACACCTGTGCGGCGATAGTTGTAGTAGGCTTCCAGGTCAGAGCTTTGTGCCAGGGCGAGGTATTTCTGCTTGAGAATCTGCTCGAGGCCGGCCGCTGTGTTGCCGGCATACTTCACGCTCGGCTGGGCTAAGTAGGCATTGACATCTACCGACAGGGTATAGGTGTCGAATACGCCTAACACGGCACCTGCCTTGGCGAAGGAGACCGTCAGGTTGCCGGTTTTGATGCCGTAGAACTCCATGGAGGCTTGTATGCCCTTGTTGTACCAGTCCTCCGCGTTGCCGCTGGCCCAGCCGCGCTGGATGCCTTCCGCGATATTGAAGCACATTTCCGGGTAGCCGATTTGCACAATGGGCTCGCCCTCGTAGGTCGCGTAGAAGCGCTTGCGGTTGATGAGGGAATACTCGCCCTTTTGGGTGTTGAAGGTCATATCGTCGAGGCTCTCGCCCGCGCTCGCCCCCTGGAAAGCGTCGTGGGAGAGCGGGGAAATGCCCGTTTTGAGCTTTGCTTCAGCGGGTTCGGCCACTACGAACAAGCGGGGGTCTTTAAAGCCTTTGAGCAGGTCTATGTACAATTTAGAGGTGTTCTCGCGCAGGGCGTCGAAGCCGTAGTTGTCCGGGTTTTTCGGGTATTTGTACAAGGGGAGCCTGGAAATGAACTGCAGGTTGTCGCCGAGGCTGCCCATGAGCGGGTATTTAGTAGGGTTGCCCAGGATAGCGGCGAACTGCTGTTTGACTTGTAGGTCCGCATCGCTTTCCTTTTTGCTCAGGTGCAGGAGGACGCGGAGGCGGAAGGCGTTGACGGTCTTTTGCCACTTCAGGAGGTCGCCGCCGAAGAACCAGTCGCCATCGGCGCGCTGCCCGCCCTTTTGGATGAGGGTGGCCAGGTCGGTGTTGGCCTCTTCCAGCCACTTGAGGGACTGTGCGAACACTTCCTTCTGGGTGGCGTATTTTGGCGTGGTGTTCTCCAACCCGTTGAGGGCTTCGCCGAGCGGGATATCGCCTACTTTGAGCGACATATTCACGAAGTAGAACGCGCGCAGGAACTTGCCGAGGGCAGCGTAGGGGTTGACAGCCGGGGCACCGCTGCGGGCAGCTTCTTCCTCCATTTTCAGCACATCTTTGAGGCGGGTGTAATCGAGGCTGGCGGCTCCCGACCAGTACTCATTGTTGCCGTAGTAGTTGTAGTTGATGCAGTAGTACTGGTTCCAGCGCATAGTCGTATTCCAGGCACTGGAGCGCATGTTGAGGAGTACGCCGTTGAGGATGAGGGAAGGCGGTGCCGAGGTCGGGCGGTTGGGGTCCACGTCGAGGTCGGTATAATCGCAGGACGGGAGGGCGGTTATCAGGAAGGCCATCAGCAGATAGGCCATTTTATATGGTTTCATAAGTTTTGTTTTTTTAAAAAAAACCAAATTAAAATTTGAAGCTCAGGTTGACGCCATAGCGTTTGGTCGTGGGGGTTTCAAAGCCGGAAGAGCCTTGGCGCCCGGTGTACTGGTCGAGGTCCACGTCTTTGGACTCGGCGAAGTAGAGCAGGTTGCGGGCCACGGCGGAGAGCGTCATTTCGCGGAAGAAAGCGCCGGGTTTCAGGGGTACGTTATAGCTGACGACCACTTCGCGCAGCTTGGCGAAGGAGCGGCTCATCAGGTTGTTCTCGTCGTCCTGGTAGTAGCGGCTGATCCAGTCCTGGAGGAAGGTGGCCGTGGCATTGGGTTTGAACTGGAGCTCGCCGTAGTTGGTGATGTTGCCGTAGATATCGGTTTTGATGGCAGCGCCGTTAGCGATTTGTACGCCTTCGCCGACCCAGGTGCGGTTGCCTTTGGTGTCTTCGAGGCGTGCGGTGGCCATAGCGCCTTGTACGGTGGCGATGTGGCGTCCGCCGCGGAACGTCTGGCGCTGGATGTAGTTGGAGAGGACACCGCCCTGGCGCCCGTCCCACTGCAGGGTCAGGGTGAAATTCTTATAGGCGAAGCGGTTGATGAAGCTCCAGACGAAATCGGGGTCCAGGTGGCCGAGCAATTTGCGGGCATTGCCGTTGACGGAGGCGACGCGGATAGGGCGGCCACCGGCATCGTTGATGATCTGGCCGTCCTGCGTGAAGAGGTAGCCCGAGGAGTAGTAGGCATCTACGCGGTCGCCGATTTTCTGGAAGGGGTTGAGCTCGGTGAGCTCGTTGCCGTTCTGGTCTTTGTAGAAGGACTCCCAGCGCTCGCGGAAGGTGGAGAAGTTGATTTCGGGCATCCAGCGCAGGTTGCGGCCGTTTTTGAAGGGGTCGGCTTTGAGGACGATTTCAAGGCCCTTGCGGCGGGTGGTGATGCCGTTTACGAGCTGCCCAGTGAAGCCCGTCGTTTCCGAGATGGGGCGCGCGAAGGTGCGCGGGCCTTCTTTGATGTTGAAGTAGGTCAACTCCACGTTGAGGGCGTTGGCGAAGAAGCCCAGGTCGAAGCCCGCTTCGTACTCGGTGCGCGAGTTGCGCTCCAGGGCGGGGTTGCCCAGGGTATTGGTAAAATACGCTGCCGGATTGCCGTTGTAGCCCGTCTGGGTGGAATAGACCGTGGCGTTGCCGTAGCTGGGGCCGTCGTAGGAGGAGAGGTAGTTGTCGCCATAGCCCAGCGGGTTGCCGCCGAAGGCGCTGGCGGCAGTACCAACGGTAGAGGAGGTCAGGCCGTCTTTCACGTTGGCATACGCGCCGCGGAGCTTGAAGAAGGACACCGGCCCGAGGCGCAGGTAATCGGTGACGATGGTATTGGCACCGAAGGAAGGGTAGAAAAACGTCTGGTTGTCGGCTGGCAGCGTGGAGATTTTGTCCACCCGGCCCGTGTGCGAGAGGTTGAGGAAGCGCCCCAGGGCGACATCGGTGGAGTAATAGCCGCTGAGCACGCCCATTTGGGAGTTGAAGCTAAAAGCGCGCACGGGGTTGAGCGAGTTGCTGAACGAATAAACCCCTGGCGTGATGAGGTAGTCGGTCGTGCCGTAGTTGCTGCGGAACTGGAAGCTGCGCACGTTGCCCCCGGCGACGGCGTCGAGGCGGATTTGCCCGAAGCGCTTGCCGTAGGTGAGGAGGATATCGGTATTGTTTTCGAAGAGCGAGCGGCGGTCTTCGCGGTAATCCCCTTTGCGCTCGTCGCGCCCGTATGAACCAGCAGAGTAGGGGAACTTCTCAGTGCGGAGTAGGTCATAAGACGTGACGGAGGAGCGTCCGAGCAGCTTGAGGTCGGGCGTAAGCTCATAGCTGAGGCTGGCGTAGCCATAGACATCGTTTTTGTAGTGACCGCGCAACCATTCTTTGACCATGAACCAGGGGTTGTTGTAGCGCTGGTATTCGGCGTAGATTTGCTGTACGCCCTCTTTGCCTTCCTGCCAGATCTGCTTCATGTCGTCCACGTCCCAGTCGGCACCGGCCCAGGCAACCATAGTATAAATCAGCGAGTTGGGGCCGTAGTTGGCGTCCGGGTAGTTGTCGGAGAACTGTCGGTTGTAGTTGATGTTGGACTCGAAGCGCAGGCGGTCAGTGAAGTCCAGCCCGATGGTGGCGTTGAAGTTGGTAATGTTGAGGTCGGTGTTGGGCACGATACCGCTCTGGTAGCCATGGCTGAGGGAGAAGCGCATATCGTGGCGCTCGCCGCTGCTGGAGACGGCGACGCTGTTGTTGGCCAGGACACCGGGGCGGAGGAAGCGGGTGAGGTTGTCTTTGCCGCGGGGCAGCCAGGGCGTCGGTACGCGCCTGCCGGTGACGGGGTCTATGGGGCTGTCGTACTGCGGCAGGAGGCGCCCGTCGAGGCGGGGTCCCCAGACGTCGTAGTCGCCGTCGTTTTTGCCGCCGCCTTTGCCGTCTACGAACTCATAGATGCCGTGGTCGCCGGGGCCGTATTCGTCTTGTACCTTGGGGATAGCGTTGAAGCCGTTCTCGACCATGGTAGAGGAGTTGTACTCTACCGAATAGCCTTTGGTCTTTCCCGTACCGCGCTTGGTGCTGATGATGATGGCCCCGTTGCGGCCGCGGAAGCCGTAGAGTGCTGCCGCGGTTGCTCCTTTGAGCACGGTGAACGTCTCGATATCATCGGGGTTGATGTTCCAGGTGTCGGAGTTGATGGGCACGCCGTCCACCACGTAGAGCAGGTCGGAGCTGCCGCGCAGGAGCACGTTGGGGCGGCGCAGGAGTTCGGGTGAGGCACCGATGGTGAGGCCGGCAATTTTTCCGACCAAGCCGTTGACGTTGTTAGGTTCACGTGCTTTGATCAGCTGTGCCCCTTCCACGCTTTGGATGGCGGTGGTGAGCTTTGCCTTTTCCTTGGTGATGCCCAAGGCGGTGACGGTGACCTCCGTCAGGCCCAAGGCCGCTTCTTCCAGGGCGATGTCCAGGGTGCTCAGCCCGGGGGCTACGGAGAGCTCTTTCGTGGTGTAGCCGATGTAGGATACGACCAGAACCGCTTCTTGTTCGGGCAGTTGGATGGAGAATGTGCCATCGAGGCCGGTCACGCTCCCGTTGTCTGTCCCTTTTACCAGGATATTGGCACCGATGATGGGCTCGCCCTTGGCGGCATCGGTCACGGTACCGCGCAGGGTGCGCTGTGCGTAGGCACCGGCCTGCAGGAGCAGAAATGCCCATAAAAGAAGCCCTAGGCGTTGCAGTATGGGCCCAAGCCTGAGTTGCTGTTTTTTTAGTCTCATGTTGTTGAAAGTTGATGGATTGAAAATCCTGGCCGATTAGAAGGGCAGGTGTTTGTGTTCGGATACAAAGGTTGGGGTTTTTTATAAGATA
>JBEGMH010000044.1:0-21482 GCA_041183125.1 Bacteroidota bacterium
ATCGTCAACCCCAACAGGGGCAACCACCACTGGGCAGGGCGCGCGGGGGTGGGGCATGCAAGGGCCGTTTTCTTTGCGGCTTTTGCGATCAAAAAAATACCACGCCCCTTTGTCTGAACACGATTTAAAGGATTTGTAGGATGTACAGGATTGCGCTTGGACATCCTGTCCATCGTTCAATCTTTAAAATCGTGTTCAAGAGGGATGGGCAGGGCACACAGTACCTATCCAATGGAGATACCGCCTGTTGCCAACCAAAACAAACTAGCCCCTTAAAAGGTAAGGTATATTAAAAAAGCCTTGTAAACTTTTGATTTACAAGGCTTTTTAAATTTTGGTTGCGGAGATGGAGGGATTCGAACCCCCGGTACCCTCGCGAGTACACCGCATTTCGAGTGCGGCCCGATCAACCTCTCTGGCACATCTCCAGGCGCGCAAAGGTACGGATTGTTTCTTTTTTTGCGCATAATTTTTATACTTTCATCGCCTAATTCTTAAAAAAAACGGACACCATGCGTACTTCTTTCCTGTCGCTTCGGCTGCTGCGTGTGCTGGCGCTGCTCCTCTTGTTGCCCTCCCTGCGCGCGCAGGGGCAGACGGACTACTTCCTGCCCGGCACAGCGGGCTTTGACCCTAAGATACCGACCCCGGAAGCCTTCCTGGGCTATCCCATCGGCTCGCACTACACGCGCCACGACCAGATCGTGGCCTACTTCCAGGAGCTGGCCCGCCTCTCCGACCGCGTGCGCGTGGAACGCATCGGGAAAACCTACGAGGAGCGCCCTCAAATCGTCGCTACGTTCACCGCCCCGGAAAACCACGCCCGCCTGGAAACCATCCGGCAGGAACACCTGCGGCGCACTGCGCCGGGCTACACGGGCAACTCACCGGCTGAGCAGCCCGTAATCGTCTTGTTGGGATACAGCGTGCACGGCAATGAGACCTCGAGTGGCGAAGCGGCCCTGATGACGGCGTACTACTTAGCCGCAGGGATGGATGCGGAGCTGCAGTCCTGGTTGCGCGAGGCAGTGGTGTTCATAGACCCTTCCCTCAACCCCGACGGGCGCGACCGGGCAGCCAACTGGCACAACTCCTACAAGTCTTTCCCCAACAGCGCCGACCCGCTCGACAAGGAACATATCGAAATATGGCCCAACGGGCGCTCCAACCACTACCTGGCTAACCTCAACCGCGACTGGCTGAGCGCCACCCAGGTCGAAAGCCGCAACCGCCTGGAGTTCTTCCACCGCTGGTACCCCAATGTGCAGATCGACTTCCACGAAATGGGCAGCAACAGCGCGTACTACTTCGAACCAACCCCCAAGCGCACGGAAAGCCCCCTCCTCCCGCCGGCTTCCTATGCGTTCAACCTGACCCTGGCGCGCTACCACATCGCCGCCATGGACAAACTGGGTAGCCTATATTTCACAAAAGAGCAGTTCGATAACCTATCGCCCATCTATGGCTCTACTTACCCCGACTTCTTCGGGGCCGTAGGGGTCACCTTCGAACAGGGCAGCTCCCGCGGTCTGGAACAGGAAACCGACAACGGCCTGCTCACGTTCGCCTTCACTATTCGAAATCATGTACAGACCGGCCTGGCGACCATCCGAGGGGCGGTAGCGGAGAAAAAAGGGCTCTTCGACCTGCAAAAGGCGTTCTTCCAAACGGCCCTGGCACAAGGCAAAGCACACCCCGCTAAAGCCTGGGTCTTTGGCGACAGCCGCGACCAGTCGCTGTCGCGCCACTTCCTGGAGTTGCTGCTGCGCCACCGCATCGAAGTGCGCGAACTGGCCGCCCCGCTCAACCTGAACGGCAAATCCTATACCCCCGGCAATGCTTGGGTGGTGCCGGCAGAACAACCGTTCTTTTTTATCGCCCATTCCATCTTTGAAGAAACCCCTCCGCTGAAAGACAGTGTCTATTACGACAATACGTCCTGGTCGCTGATCCATGCTTCCGGACTGCAGTACGGGAAAATAACCGACAAGGCAAGCGTGCAAATGGGAGCAGTCGTCAAGCAGTTGCCTACTCCAAAGGGCGGGGCCACAGGCGGCATGGCCCAGGTGGCTTACCTGGCCCCCTGGACAGAGTACCACGCCTCGCGCGCCTTGTACTTCCTGCTCGACAAAGGTGTACTGGTGAAAAATGCCCATAAACCGTTCCGGGCCACTACGACCGCAGGAATACAGGATTTCGGCTACGGCGCACTGGTGATCCCAGTAGCCCGCCAGACGGTTTCCCCGGATTCCCTGTACCGCCTGGTGCAACAGGCAGGGCAGATGGCCGGTATCTCCTTCTACGCGGCCTCCACGGGCTTTAGCCTGGAGGGGATTGACCTGGGCAGCAATAATATCCGAACCGTGCGCAAGCCTAACGTGGCCCTGGTCGTCGGCACCGGCACCAACTACGAAGAGGTCGGCCAGACCTGGTTCCTGCTGAACCAACACCTCAACGCACCGGTGACGAAACTCGACATAGACAACCTGCCCCGCGCCAACCTGACGCGCTACAATACCCTGATCTTCACCAGCGGGACATACAACCGCCTCGACAAAGCCGTCATAGCCCGCATCAAGACCTGGGTAGCGGAAGGCGGGACCCTCATCTTATACAAAAATGCAGCCGAATGGGCTATCCGCTCGGAACTGTTGCGCGAACGCACCCTCTCAGATTCCGCCGTCACCAAAGAGGAACGCATAGATTATGTGCGCATGGCCGATACCGAGGCGGCACGCCGCATCAACGGGGGATTGTTCACGGCGGATATTGATATCAGCAACCCCATCGCCTTTGGGGTGAGCGAGCGGCGTATCGTGTTCACCAAGAACAGCCAGACCATCCTGCTGCCCAGCCGCAACAAATACGCTACCGTGGCGCGCTACACGGCGTCCCCCTACATCAGCGGGTATGTGTCGGAGGCGAATATCCGGAAAATCGCCGGCACGGCAGCTATCCTCGTCAGCCAGGAAGGGGATGGAAAAATCATCTCTTTCGCCGACGACCCGAGCTACCGCAGCTATTGGCATGGCACCGATCGCCTGCTGCTCAACGCGATCTTCTTCGGCAACCAGATCTCGGTACAGACCATGGGCTTCGGGGGCGAGGAATAAGATTTTGTTTTTTTAAAAAAAAACTTTATTTCAAATTTTAGGCGCAAGTAAAATTTTATTTTTCTTGCGCCTAAAATTTGAAATAAAAACCTACTCCTTTTGTTCCACCTTTTTCACGTTGTCGTCCGGGATGCGATCCACCAAGTAGTGGTAGGGATCAATACCGGCCTGGGCCGGTTTTTCCTTTACCCGGAAGGTGAAGGTGTTTTCGGGTTGGGTGATCTTCACGCGTTGCAAGACCAAAGCTTTCCCCAGGGTTTTCTTGCTCCCGCTGTCGGCAAAAACGCCGAGGTCCAAGTAATCGTTGAGGGGGCGAGGTGTTTCCCGCCCCAGGGAATCGGCGCGGAACTTCTCGGAGCGGGTGCTGATGCGCACCTCGTATTCGCTGCCGACCGGCCGGTAGCTCGCCTCGGTCACGCGGTTGGAGAAGAGGGTGATGTGTTCAAACAGGTCGCCGATGAGGTACTGCAAGGAGTCGGGGGTGTGCCTGCGAAAAGCGCGCACGGCTGCGATCGAGGTAGGGTAGGGGGCTGTTTTGTAGGCGTATTCCTGCAGCAGTTCCTGTAGGGCGGCGTTCACCTCTTTTTCCCCGATCATCTCCTTGAGGTAGTAGAGCACTACCGAGCCTTTGTTGTAGTGGATGTACGATTGGTTTTCGGTGGCCATGAGGGGCCGCTCGGCTTCGAGTTCGCCGCCGCGGCCGCTGAGGTAGCGGTCCATTTCGTACGACAGGAATTTCCGCATCTTGTCTTTGCCGTATTCTTTTTCCATGACCATCAGGGCGGAGTATTCGGCGAAGCTTTCGGAGAGCATTTCCGAGCCGCGCATATTGGCCCCGATGAGTTGATGGGCCCAGTACTGGTGCGCCATTTCGTGGGCGACCACGAAGAATACGAAATCAATATCGTCTTCTTTTACATCGCGCAGGTCGGTGATGAAGCCGATGCCTTCGCTGTAGGGCATGGTGCCGGGGAATGCCTGGGCAAAGGAAGCATAGCGCGGGAACTCGATGATGCGGCACTGCTTGTGGTAGTACGGCCCGAAGTGGGTCGTGTAGTACTCCAGCGACTTTTTGATGCTGGCCAACATATTGGGCACGTTGTAGGCGTGTTCTTTGATGTGATAGACTTCTACGTCTATGCCCTTCCATTTTTCGCGGGCCACTTCATAGCGGGCGGAGATGAAGGAAAAGAAGTTGAGCGAGGCGTGGTCGAGTTTGTACTGGAAATAGCGTCTGCCGTCTTTCTGCCAGCTTTTTTGGAGGGAGCCCGGTGCGACGGCGATTTGGTCGCCGGCAGTGCTGATGGTGGTGCGCACCTGGACGTAATCGGCATCGAGCCCTATGTAGCTCTTGCTGCGGGCGGCGAGGTTGTTGTCGTCTAATTCGGGCAGGCGTTTGCGGGCGGGCAGGCCGAGTTTTTTCCGTCGGTTTTTGTTTCGGATTTCGTAGTCCCGCACGTAGCCCAGGATAGGCATGAAGTCGCTGTTGTTGAAAAACGTGCCGTTCTGGGTCAGGGAGGTGAAGGACACTTCATTTTCTATGCCTTTGCTTTCCTTGGTGGCCCGCAGGCGGATCGCGAGCGTATCGCCGGGCTGCATGGGGCGGGCGAGGGCATAGATGCGGTAGTTGAGGCGCTGGTCGTCCTTTTTCAGGGTGGCGCCGGGGATGCTTATCCGCAGGGAATCTATGTCGCTGGGAAGGGTGAAGTGCAGTTCCCGCACGGTTTTCCCCGATCGGTTGACCAACTGTGCGCGGGTGCTGGCATAGAGGTGGCGTTGGTACGGATACAGGGCGATATGGAAATCGAGGTCGGTCCACACCGGCTGTGCGATGCCCTCGTATTTCTTGTACGTCAGCTCATAGCTTTTCTGGCGCTTCTCGTACTCATCCTGGCTGATGTTGGTGTTGAGCACTTCGGTTTGGTAGAATACGAAGCCGGCGCAGGCGGTGAACAAGATGCCCAATACGGCCAGGGGAACCGCTTTTTGGCGCAGGCGCTGCAGGGCGGTACGGACGCGCACGGCCAGCGCATCTTCGGCCCCCCGCAGGTAGAACGCATACGCGAGGAAGCAGAACAGGAGGGCTACCAGACCCCAGTACACGTTAAACGCCACCTGACCGGGCACGAAAGGGCCAAAGCCGTTCATATCGGAGTACACCAGAAAAGGCCGGCTGCCGTAGCCCAACATATTGGTGCTTATTTTGAGGGCCGACCAGAGGAACGAATCCACGACGACGAAGGCAATAAACACGAAATAGGCCAGGTAGCGGTTGTTGACCAGGTATTGGATGAGGATGGCGACGATAGCCAAAAACGAGAACTCGAGCAGGTCGAGCACGAGCAGGCTCACCGCGTACTGCCCGAGCTCGAAGCGGGTGTACCCATTGAGGGCCTGGAAGGCCATGCCCACCAGGATGGTAGCACAGAGTACCGAAAAGAGCGCGGCTAACAGGGCGAGCAGTTTGGAGGCAAACAAGGCCCCCGTGGATACCGAGGTAGCGTCTTCTATGGCGGCGATTTTTGCGTCCCGCTCCTTCCAGACCAGCGCGCCGGAGTAGAAGGTGACGATGGCGATCAAAAATAGGTAGAAGCTCCCCCGGATCCTCTCGATGACGTCATAGGTGACGGGGTACTGGGTACTTCCATACGTGTCGCTGAAGCTGCTCAGGTTGGCAATGAGGTTGATCACGCCGATGGCCACAATGATGAGAAAGGTCTGGTTTTTCAGGATGGACTTGGCCTCGAACCAGGTGATCTGCAGGAAAGCCGTCATGGAAAAGCCGGAGCGGGCCGGGCCAGGAAAGGCCCGGACGCCTTCCAGGGCGGGGCCGGGGCCTTCTTCTTTCTTCTTTTCGACGGGCTTTGCGGCCCCTCCGGCCCGTAGGCTGAACGAGAAGCGGGAATAGAGGAGGGTGAGGAGCAGGGAGGCCAGGCCCAGCCACAGCAGCCGGTTGCGCAGGAAATCGCCGGCCAGGGGCACGGCGCTGCGGTTTTTTTCTTCTACCGTCAGGTACTTGGCGGCGATGGAGAGGGGTTGTGCGCCGAAGGGGTCCAGCAGGTTGGCGAGCCACTCTTTGTCGAGGTCCCGGGTATAGCCCTGGCTGACGACGTAGAGCACGAGGATGAGCATGGCCCCGATGAAAGAGACCAGGTTGCTGCGAAAGAGGATGGCCAGCCCGTACACGAGCACTGCTGTGATCAACGTGTTGGGCAGGGCGAAGGCGAGGATGCCCTGCCAGTGGCCCGCCCAGACCACTTCCCCGTAGCGCTCGGGGGTTATCCAGGGCATGAGCGGGCCCAACAGCGCACCCAGCGATACCCCGAGCAGGGGGATAACGGCGATGCTGGCCGCGCCTAAGAACTTGCCGAAAAAGTAGTCCCGCTTTTTTATAGGCGAGGTGAATACAAACTGGTACATGCCCGAACTGAAGTCGCGGTTGGCAGCGGCGGTCATGAACGCGGTGGTCATCAGGAGGCCGAACAGGGACATGACCATGTAGTACTGCTGCACCACCAGAGGGGCATTTTTGTGGACGTTGCCCACCCCGCCGCCTATCGTGATTTGCTCCGAGCTCACGGCACCGAAGATGAGCAAAGTGTTCACGAGGAGGAAAATCCAGAGCATGGGCGTGCGGAGCCAGTACTTCCACTCAAAGGAGATGAACTTGAACATAGGTGCAGGGATTAGATCAGGGAATTCAATTTGGCAAAAAACACGTCTTCGAGGGTTTCCTCGGTGGGGGCAAACCCGTTTTCAGGGTGTTGCTCGGCATAGACGTGGATTTGGGGCCTTCCGCCCACCAATTTGGTGCTGATGACGGGGTAGGCCTCCTGGTATTCCGGGAGGCGGGTTTTTTCCACGCTTTTTTCATAGACCCGCCCTTTGATGAGGGCCAGTGCATCGTCGGTAGCCCCGCTGAAGAGGAGCCGCCCTTTGTCCAGGATGGCCATGTGGGTGCAGAGCTCGCGCACGTCCTGTACGATATGCGTAGAGAGGATGACGATGACTTGTTCGCCGATTTCGCTGAGGATATTGTAGAAGCGGTTGCGCTCGCCGGGGTCGAGGCCGGCGGTGGGCTCGTCCACGATGACCAGCAGAGGGCTGCCGATGAGGCATTGGGCGATGCCGAAGCGCTGCCGCATCCCGCCGGAGTAGCTGCTCACGGCTTTTTTGCGGTGTTCGTAGAGGTTGACCTTTTGGAGCAGGTAGTCCACCATGTCGGCGCGTTCTTTTTTGTGGTGGAAGCCCTTCAAGACGGCCAGGTGGTGGAGCAGCTCGGTAGCCGACATGCGCGGATAGACGCCAAATTCCTGGGGCAGGTAGCCGAGGATACCGCGCACCCTGTCTTTTTCGCGCAAGACATCTATGTCGCCCAGGGATACGGAGCCGCTATCGGCATCCTGCAAGGTGGCCAGGGTGCGCATCAGGGTGGATTTTCCCGCCCCGTTGGGGCCGAGCAGGCCAAACATGCCTTTTTCGATGGTGAAGGTGACGTCGTCCAGGGCGCATACGCCGTTGCTGTAGCGCTTGTTTAGGGCATGGATTTCCAATTTCATACGGATTTCTTTAGGAAGTGTTCGTTGTTCGTTTTACAAAAAGACATAAGGTGAAAAAAAGCGTTGCTTCTACGGCTTGGCATGCAAAGCCGAAAAAAACAGCCCTTGCGCGACGCACCCAAAATACACCCCCTTTGCGTCTCTGCGTCTTTGCGTGACCTTTTTTTCGCTCGCAAAGCCGCAAAGAAAAGGGGTTGGTTTTATTTGTCACGCGAAGCCGCAAAGCCGCGAAGAAAAAGGGTTTGTTTTGTTATGTCGAGCGAAGACAAACATAATTTTCAGGATATTCTAGAATACAAAATTATAGATAAATGCCTGCTTTTTATGGACGATTATCGGGGGGTAAGCGGTCATATCAGGTTGCCCGGTACGAATCACAGGTAATCCGAGGGTACTTTCCCGAACCGCTCTTTTAGGAGCCTGGCGAAGTAGGCGGGGGTTTTGAAGCCTACGGCATAGCAGACCTCGGCTACCGTCTGGCAGCTTTTGGATTCTAAGAGGCGCAGGGCCTGCATGAGCCGTGCCTCGCTGAGGTACTGGTTGGGCGTGAGCCCGGTGAAGGACTTGATTTTATAGTGGAGGGTACGTTCGGAGGTGTTCATGCATTCCGCGATGCGATCGACGGACAAGTGGGGGTCCGAGAGGGTATCTTTGACGACGGATTCGAGTTGCCGGAGCCATTTTTCGTCATAAGCGGCGCGGGGTTCCTGGCTGCCGTCGGCTCTGGCCGGCATGGGGGTTTTGCGGGTATCGTAGCGCTGCAGCAGGTTGTGCAGGCGGGCTAAGAGTTCTTCTTCCTGGAAGGGCTTGGTCAGGTAGTCGTCTACCCCGAGGCGGAGGGCCTGGAGGCGGTCAGGGGTCTCGATGCGCGCGGTGAGTAGGATGAAGGGAAGGCCGGGCTGCGTTTTTTTGACGTGTTTCAGCAACTGGAAGCCATCCATTTCCGGCATCATGACATCGGAGAGCACGAGGTCCACGCGCTGGGTTTTTAGTTGGGTCAACGCGGTTTTTCCGTGATCGGCGAGGATGAGGTTGTAATGGGGTTCGAGTACGGTGCGGATATAGTCGGCCATATCCCAACTGTCTTCTACCAGAAGGATGGTGTGTTTCTTTCCGCTCCCTGGCTGGGATACCTTATCGGGAGAGGGGGCTTTTGCCTGGACGTTTTCGACAAACACAATATCCCCGGCGTTTTCCGCTGCGGGGGCGATTTTTGCGGGGAAAAGGAGTGTGAAGGTGCTTCCCTGCCCATAGGTGCTTTGTACGCTGAGGGTGCCGCCAAAGAGCCGTGCGTACTCCCTGCACAGGGACAGCCCGATGCCGGTACCTCCCTGCAGGGAGGCGCCGGGGGCTTTAGACTGGAAATAGCGTTCAAAAATGTGAGGCATATCTTCGGGGGCAATGCCCTGCCCATTGTCTTCGACCTGTAAGGCGATTTGCTGCCTTTCCTGGTGGACGACCAGGGAGATGAAAGCGCCCTGGGGTGTAAACTTGAGGGCATTGCCGATGAGGTTGTTGATGATTTTTTCCATCTTTTGGGCATCGAGCAGCAGGGTGAGGTCTTTGGGGCAATCGTAGCGGAGGCGCAGCTCGACGTTGCGGTAGGCGGCGTATGGGATGAAGGCGGCTACGGTGCGGGAGAGGAAGGAAAAGAAGTGGACTGGTTTTTCATCTAAGGTGAGTTTGTTGGATTCTACCTTCGACAGGTCTAACAATTCTTCGACCAGGGTGAGGAGTTTCTGGGCGTTGCGTTGGATGGACAAAGCGAAATCGGCTCCGCTCTTGCTCAGGCCCGTATCCTTGAGCAAGTGTTCAATAGGGCCTAGGATGAGGGTCAGCGGGGTGCGCAGCTCGTGGGTCACGTTGGCGAAGAAGCGGGATTTCATCTCGTCGAGGGCCCGCAGTTCCTGGGCTTGCTGGCTGATGGTTTGTTTGTCGGCCTCGATCTGGAGGGTGCGGCGCTGCACTTCTTTTTCCAGCCGCAGGTTGGCCTGCAACAATTGCCGGTTGCGGAAGTAGCTGAAGGCTGCGGCGATGCCTGCCATCAAGCACCCTACAAGGGTTAAAAACGGCCATTGGAGGTAAAAAGGCCGCAGGACCTGGACGGGCACTTCCAGGGTTTTGGAAGACCAGCTGCTGCCGCCGAGGCTGAACCGGACCTGCAGGATGTTCCTGCCGTACGGCAGGTTGCTGAGCCGGATGACCGGGGAGCGCTGCTTGACCCAGTTTTCCTGCAACCCTTTGATTTTCCAACCGTACAAGATGCGGTCTGATTCCTCGTAGAGCATCGGGGAAACGCGCAGGTCGAGGTATGCATCCGATGGGGCGATGGCCAGTTTTTCCATGCGGGAGGCGTTGGCCAGTTGGCGGGCGTAGGAACCCCTTTTCAAATCAAAGGTTTTGGCTTCGGTAATGGTGAGCCTATAGTTGCTTTTTAAAAAAGAAGGAAAATCGTCGGGATGAAACGCGGTGATCCCGTTGATGCCTCCGAAGTAGAGCCGGCCGTTGGTGTCCCGGTAGTGGGACATGGCGTTGAACTCGTTGTCGGCGATGCCGTCGCCTTTAAAAAAGGCCTGTACCTGCCCGGAAGCCTTGTGGAAGCGCATCAGCCCAAAGTCGCTGGGCAGCCAGAGGAAGCCCTGCGCATCTTCATAGACGGCGTGGAGGTTGCGGTTGGAGAGGCCGTCTTTTTCGGTGTATTTCCGGGCGGCTCCGGTGTTGGGGTTCCAACGGATCAAGCCTGCCCCTTTGGTGGCGATCCAAAACAGGCCGTCGCGGTCTCTGTGGAGGTATTCTATGCGCTCGTAGGGGAACTCTTTGGAGGGGGGCAGCCATTTGCGTTGTACGTGCAGGTGCTGGTCGAGCTGGTACAGGCCCTGGTTCGTACCGGCCCAAAGCCCTTTTGGGTCTGGGTACAAGCAATATACTTCCATCCCCTTCAGCCCGCTTAGCTGGACGTCCGCACTGGAGTCGCGGACGATGTACAGCCCCTGGTCCGACCCTGCGAGCATACCTTTTGAAGGGCTGCGCAGGAACACGTAGATTTGGTTAAAGTTGTTTTGCCCCCTTGGGAGATAGGTTTTCACCCCCCGGGGGCCGACTTTCCGTATGGGCTGCCAATGGCCGCCCACCCAGAAGCTGCCCTCTTCTTCCAGGAGGGCGGTGCCTACGGTGTTGGACGGATAGACAAAAGGAGTAGCCTGTCCATTGGAAGGATTGATGATTTGGGCACCGCTGTAGGTATTGGCATAGAGCTTTCCGTTGGCCCGGGCGATGCCGCGAATGGAATAGGTAGCGGTATTTTCGCTCAGAAAGACCTGAAAAGGCGGGCGTGGCTTGAAAACCACCCGCGACAGGCCGTTCGGGGTGCTGAACCAGATCGCCTGGTCGCGGTCCACATAAAACATGTTGGTATTGTCCGCGTCGGGTACCTGGGCATAGAGGTTGTATGCAAAGGGGTAGCCCATGGGTTGCAGCAGGATGCTGTCCCGTTCTTTCCAGGCTGTGTATCCCCGGTTGAAGAACCGGTTCAACTCGGTAGCAGGGATGATGTCAATAAGGGGGAATACCTTTTGAGGCGGCGTGCGGGAACGGGTTTCGCGTATGTGGCCATTCACCGCGGAGAAGCGGCTATAGTAAGCAGGTTTTTTCTGGTCGGGGGCGATGAAGGCAATCCAGCAGTTCAGGTGCTGGTCATGCCATACTGCCATATCGGTAGTACCCCCAAAGGATATGCTGTCGCGAATGGCGTATGTACTGTCGCGCAGCATCAACGTTTGGTTGTAGAGGTTGTGCCAGACCCAGCCGTTGGGCGCAGGCCGCCAGGAGCCCGTCACGTCTTTGAACTGCGTGTCCTGGAAGATCTTTTTCCACTTTCCGTCGTAGCGGTAGCCCTCCTGCTTGTTGCCGATCCAGATGGTCCCGTTGAGCTGGTGGAACACCAGGCCCTGGGACAGCAGCGGGATGGAGATAGGCTCTTTTTGCTTCAGGAAGCGGTGCAGGGGCGTGATGGCCTCGCTGCGCGGATTGAGCAGGTCCACGTACACCTGGTTGTTCTGGAGCTTGACCAACCAGATATGGCCGTGTAGGTCCTGGGCGAGGCGCACGATTTTTCCCGCGTCCGGGCTGGCGTTGACGGAGCGGATGGGGCGGAAGGCATGGCCGTCGAAGGTGAACAGCCCGGCGTTGGAGGCCATCCACAGCAGCCTGTTTTTATCCTGGTAGTACGCGGTGATGTTCCAGTCGGGAAGCCCGTCCTTCTTGTTCCACTGGTAGCGGAACAGGTTGAGCGGGCCGCCCTGCGGCACGGGTTGTGCCCCCAGATGCCCGGTACCGTTGGCCAGGCAGGCCAGAAAGCAGGCGCACAGGGCAAAAGGCTTTAGTATGTGCAGCATCGTCGTCATCATGGCGTTCGGTTCGTTTTTTCCAAAAACAAGTCGCTTCCCCAATCGGAAATATGGGGGATAAAGGTAGGTCGCCCAAGCTGAACAAAACTGCAAAAATCGCCAAGAAAACTGCAAAAACACTCCTACCGGGGCATAAGGAAACCCCAAAGTACCCAACAAGGCCTTTTTTTACAGGTCGCCATCCCGCTCGCTACCGTGCAGACGCACGCGGAAAAGGGTTTTTTCCCCTACCTGACAGCAACAAAACAAAAAATTACAATAAATTGATTGTCAGTTTTTTACAAAAAAATAATTCCTTTTGGCCATCACAGGTTGAAAAAAAGCTGCTTTGGTAGGCGGGGGTATACCGGCTACTTTTGTCTTGTCAATCCATAGCGCCTGTTCCGATAAAGCATTTTCGTTTCCACATCCGCCCGGTTTTTCGGGGGGTACTTGTGCGCATAGTGTACGGGGTGGAGGTTCTTTGTCGGTAGGGTCTGGTTCAACTTAAAAAATGATAGGACATGAAAAAAATTGAAGCGATTGTACGGTTGTCCCGGTTTGAAAAAATCCGGGATGCGTTGGCGCACATCGGCGTCAACTTCTTTACGCTGCAGGAAGTGAAGGGATATGGTTTGCAAAAGCGGGAAAAGATGGTGTACCGCGGCAGCGTCTATGACTCCGACTATATTGCCCGCTTGCAGATAGACATCCTGGCGACGCCGGAAATGGTGGAGCCGATCATCAACGCTATCGTGGGGGCCGGGCGTACCGGCGAAGTGGGCGACGGCAAGATCGTCGTGATTGATGTCGAGCAGGTCGTGCGCATCCGTACTTCCGAAACGGGCTCAGAAGCGATATAGCCCTTGTCCGGTGAACCTATTTTAATACTATATAACTTCCAAATACGATGAACGAAGCAATTTTTACTACCAATAACCTTTGGATTTTGATATCCACCGTGCTGGTTTTTATCATGCACCTGGGCTTTGCCACCCTGGAGGCGGGCTTTGTCCAAAAAAAGAACGTTGTAAACATTTTGTTCAAGAATACGATTATCGTGGCGATTGGCCTGCTGACCTACGCAGTGGTCGGTTTCAACCTGATGTACCCCGGCGCAGACTACGCCGGTGGATTTTTTGGGTTCAGCGGCTTTGGGCTGCACCTGCCGGAAGGGGACCCCATCGAGTATGCCGGGGGCAATTATACCTACTGGACCGACTTCATCTTCCAGGGCATGTTTGCTGCTACTTGCGCCACGATCGTATCCGGTGCGGTGGCCGAGCGCATCAAACTGGGGTCCTTCCTCCTTTTCTCGGCCATTTTCGTGGCGTTTTGCTATCCGATCACGGGCATGTGGAACTGGGGCGGCGGCTGGCTGAAAGCCGCTGGGTTCTATGATTTTGCCGGTTCCACGATGGTGCACGCTGCGGGTGGTTTCGCAGCGTTGGCAGCAGTGTTGGTGTTGGGCCCGCGGCGCGGGAAATACACTTCCCATGGCATCAAGCCCATCCCGGGGCACAGCATGCCCCTGGCTACGATCGGGGTATTCCTGCTCTGGTTCGGCTGGTTTGGGTTCAATGGGGGCTCGGTGTTGTCGGCCAACCCCTCAGCGGTCTCCCTGGTGTTTGTCACGACCTCCCTGGCGGCGGCGGCAGGGGCCATCGGTGCCTTTGTCACCTCGTACATCCTGTTCAAATCCCACGACTTGTCCATGATGCTGAACGGTATCCTGGGCGGACTGGTAGGTATCACCGCCGGGGCTGACCAGATGGGGCCCAACGAGGCCATTTTGATCGGGTTGGTAGCCGGGGTCATCATGCCGTTTGCCGTCGTGTTCTTCGACCGCCGCAAAATAGATGATCCCGTGGGTGCCACGTCGGTACACCTCGTGTGTGGGGTGTTGGGCACCCTCGCCGTCGGCGTGTTCGGCGCTAAGGCGGGCTTAGACCAGTTGCTGGTTCAATTGACCGGTGTGGCCGCCATCGGCGGTTTCTCCTTTGTCGCTTCTTTTGCCATCCTATACGCGCTGAAAAAGACCATCGGTATCCGCGTCAGCGAAGAGGAAGAACTCAAAGGTATGGACATCGGCGAGCACGAAATGTCGGCCTACTCCGATTCCCCCTCCGAGCAAATGGCGATGTCTGTTGAATAGCAACGTCGCGGGAGGGCAGCCTTGGTAGGGGGGAAGAACCGCTTTCCCCTGCACATCCCGAGAGGGTCGGACAGGGCAAAAGAACAAAAAAGATGCTCGCCGCCGACCTCCTCGCAGATATCGGATACGTGCATGTCCTTTTATAGCATCCAATAGGAGAGCCCCCTGCCCGGAAGGGCAGGGGGCGGAATTAAGAAAACGGAAAATCCATCTTCTTAGGCAACACAAATATACAAAACCGGGATGTTTCAACCAACTTTTGGGAAACCCGGAAAAGGATCTCCGTTTCGATTTTCCATTTTTTGCTAAAAAAACAGCATTAAATTCTTCTATTTTTTAAAAATCGAAATATTCTTTTCCATCACCTATTAATTTATGAATTATGTTGAAATGGTCCCCACTTCGTTTGGCGGTATCCGCCCTCTGCTTTTTTGCTTTCCTGAGCAGCACATGGGCGCAAGACGCCGCGACCGCCGCTGAACCGACACCGGCGGTTACCCCTGCCGCCGAGCCCGAAAAGCCAGGCCTGCTGCTTTCGGGCTTCGTAGATGCTTATTACCAGCATAGTTTCAACAAGTCTACCTTCCCCACGAGCTTCACGCCCAACAACAACTCGTTTTCCCTGGGCATGGCCAACCTGGTGCTCGCCAAAGAAGGCAAAGTAGGCTTCGTAGCGGATATCGCTGTCGGGCCGCGCGCAGAAGCCGCCAACGGCTACGCCGGCACGGCACTGAGCTTTATCAAACAGTTGTATGTGAAATACGCCGCTACCGATAAGCTGACGTTTACCCTGGGCAACTTTAGTACACACGTAGGGTACGAGGTGATTGACTCCAAAACGAATGTCAATTACAGCACTTCGTATATGTTCTCTTATGGCCCCTTTTTCCACACCGGTATCAAGGCCAACCTAGCGCTCAGCGACAAGTTCGGGGCTATGGTAGGGGTGTTCAACGATACGGATACCAAAATTGATGTGGTCAGCGGTAAGCACCTTGGCGCACAATTCTCTTATACCGGGGACCAACTGTCCGCTTACCTGAATTACATCGGTGGCCGTACAGCGGACCAAACGGAGACCACGGTCGAGACGACGGCGCACCAGTTTGACGTGACGGCTACCTACCAGGCCACTGACGCCCTGTCGCTGGGTCTGAACGCCACCGTCAAGAACGTCAAGCCGTTAGATACACCCACTTCCAACTGGTCGGGGGCAGCCCTCTATGCGAAATATGCTTTTGGGGACGTGTTCAGCCTCGGCCTGCGCGGGGAATGGATCAACGATGCCCATGGCTTGATCCTCGGCCTGGAGGACAACCGGATTTCGGCGCTGACTGTCTCCGGCAACATACATCTCGGCGCCCTGACCGTCATCCCCGAGTTTCGCATGGATTCGGCCAAACAGGAGGGCGCCTACACCAGCCTCTCCGGGGATGCCCTCAAAGCAATGTCCGGCCTGCGTGTTAAAGATAAAAGGCATCAATCCAGCACCACAACCCTGCCTGTCCAGCTCTCCTGCTGGTGTTGTGCGTGCAGGAGGTACACCCCTTTGGGCAGGCCCGACAGGTCGAGCATCTCGGCTGCCCCGGCGGGAAGGCCGCTGGGGAGGGCACGCGTGCGGATTACCCTGCCGTTCATGTCCATCAGGCGGAGGTGCAAGGGCCCGGCCACCGGTGCCTCCGACCACAGCGCAGCCTGGCCGGAGGCTGGGTTGGGCGCTATCTGGAAATGCAGCTCCCGACGGGTTGTTTCGTTCACATCGGCCAGTTCCGCCTGGTGGATAAGGACCAGGTCGTCTTCGAGGTAGGTGTTTTGTCCCGGGGCAAACACCGGTTTCAGGGTATAGGTACGCCCTTCGGATTTTTTCCAGACCTTGAGTTGGTAGGGTTCCCCTTTCAACAACCCTTGCCGGCCCGGGGCGTAGGGATCATCGCCCCAAACGGGGATGGCGAGGTTTTGTCCCTGGTATTTCGCTGCGCCTACGAGCCGGCCTTCCGGGCTGAATACCCCGATCTCATCGCCCGGGTCCAGGCATTCCCCGAGTTCTGCTGCGACAAAAGCCAGGATAGCGTTGGAGGGCGTGATGTACTTTTCCGGGAGCCGGAACTGTTCCGTGGGCGCTTCCGGGCGGGCTTGCCCTGCGTTCGATTTTTGCATAAAGGCCGTCGGGTAGTACAGGGTACCGGTGCTCTTCGCCCGCAATTTATAGCCCTGGCCCGGCAACATCCACTGGAGGGCGTTGATGCCCAGGCTGGGGATATACGCCTTGCCGGCATTGTCCTTGAGGAGGTCCACTTGTCCTACAATAGAGGCCATGGCGCTGCTTGCGCTTTGCTGCCTGCGCCCGAAGAAGGGGATGGTTTGCCACCCCGGCTGGAAGGGGATCGCGACGGCTGCCGGGTCAACGGCAATCCCCGTGAAGCGCACCGTGCCGCTGCCCAGGGCTTCGACCCGGTAGCCGCGGGTCACCTGCCAGGTGCCGATGCTGTTTTCGGACGGAGCGAAAGAGAACAGGCGGAGGCTGTCGTCTTCGACCATGCGCAGCAGGGAAGCGTAGGGCTTGAACAGGGAGTCCAACAGGGGCTTTTGGGGCTGCAGGTAAGAAGAGATCGTGTTCCAGCCCGAGAGGAGGGCGATGTCCTGGGTTTCGATCTCATACGCCAACAACCCGATGATCTTGCTGATGCCGTCAACCGTATATTTGCTGGTAGCGGTAATCAGCTCGTTCTGGTTGGCATAGCTGGCTTGGGCTACAACGAGCTCTCGTTTTTCCTGCCCTTGCCAGACCTTTACGATGAACTCCTCCCCTTCGAGCATCCCGTCTTTGGCAGGGGTGCCCGGGTTGTTGCCATATACCGGGAAGGAAGAGATGGCCTGTTGCCATGCGCCCCGCCCGGCACAACGCTCCCCGTCGGGGCTGGTGTAAAAGATCCCGACGTAGTCGCCCTGCTGCAAAGGCTTGCCGGCAATATTGGACAAAAGCGAATCGGACAATATCACCGTATGGTTGTCCGGTGTTTGGATGACGTTCCAGGAAGCGGGGGGCGGGCTGGGAGCCGCGGCCTGCCATACCGTGAGGGTTCGGCTGGGCACCCCGGCACCGCTCACCGTGATCGTGCCGAAGCGGGGGATCGTGTCCGGGTTTGACGAGGCGATGATCTCGATGCTGCCGTTGTTCGCGCCGGTCAGGGCCGACAAGCGGATCCAGGCCAGGGATTCGCTGATGGTCCAGTTCACGTTGGAAAAGATGGTCAAAAAGGCCGTATCGGCAAAGGGGGCGAATAAAAAGGAATCCGGCACGATGCCCAGGGAGGGCACCTTGCCAAACTGGTTGACGTTGAGGGTCACGGTTGGGAGCCCCGGGCTGCTGAGCGCCACGGTACCAGTGCGGGGCAGCGTATCGGGGTTGGCCAACGCCGTTGCTGTGACCGTGGCATTGCCGAAGCCGCTCGCGGGGGCCACGCTGAGCCAACTCAGCGACTCTGCCAGGCTCCAGGCGCTGTTGGATTGGATGGAAAACGTGCGCACGCCCCCGGTATCGGCGTAGCTGAGCGCTAACGGGGCCGCACTCAGCACGGGGACAGCACCGGACTGTGTGATGCGCAGGGTGCGGGTGGGCACCCCCGGGGCGCTGACGCTAAGCGTGGCGCTCCGGGCATTCGTAGAATCGTTGGGCAGGCAGACTACCTGCACGATGCGGTTGTTGCTGCCGTTGCTGCTGTCCACACTGATCCAGGCGGCATTGTCGGTGATAACCCAATTCGTATTGGAACTGATGGAAATATTGGCGCTCCCCCCCGAACTGGCGAAAGAAAGCGAATCGGGCAGCACGAACAGCACCGCCGGCACCCCTGCCTGGGCGACCCGGATGCGCCGATCGCTCAGGCCCGGGCTCGAGAGCAGGATCGTTGCTTCCCTCGCACTGGTCGTACTGTTCGGCAGGCAGGTGATGGAGACGGAATCGCTTTGGGTGCCCGCGCTCCGGTTGAGGCTGATCCAGTTGGCGGATGCTGTGAGCGTCCAGGGCACGTTGGCAGTGATGGAGACCTGCGCAGTACCGCCCGGCGTTTGGAAGGAGAGCGAATCCGGCGCGACGCTCAGCACAGGGGCAGCGCCTAATTGCGTAAGCACAATTTCCTGTTCGGGCGCCTCGCCCCCGGAAACCGTAAGGATGGTGCTGCGGGGGCTCGTACTGGTATTTTGCGTGTAGGAAACGATGACCGTGCCGTTGTCCACACCGCTGTCGGGGCTCACCGTTGCCCAATCCGCCCCTTCGGATACGAACCAGTTGAGGTTGGAGCTGACGCTGAGTACGGCAGTTCCCGGTTCCGGACTCACGTTCAAGGCTGTCGGGGATACGCTCAACGCATCGGGCGCCCCCGTCTGGGTGACCAGGATGCGCCGGGTAGGTGCCCCGGTAGCCGATACGGTAATGGTAGCGGTGCGGTAGTACGTGCCGGTACGCGGCTGGCAGGTCACCCGGATCGTCGTATCGTTGCGGCCCGAAAAAGGGCTCACCGTGAGCCAACTGACGAATTCGGTCACGCGCCAGTTGGTATTGGAGGCGATATCAAACGTTTTTACCCCTCCGGCCCCTTTGAAAGCAATCGTGTCTTCGGAGACATCCACCACCGGCAGGGCCGCTGCCTGGGACACATTGACCGTGGCGATATGCCCTTCGACCGTGCGCAGGGTGATGGTCGCAGCGCGCGACAGCGCATTGAAGTTGGGGTAGCAATACACCGACAAGTCGTTGATGCCCGGGTCTATATCCAGCCAATCCGCGGTGGTTTCCGCCGTCCATGCGAGGGCGGTGGTCACGGCCAACAAGGTATCCGCTCCGTTGGCGGAAAACGCGAGGGTAGAGGGGCTCACCCGGATAAACACGGCAACCCCCAACTGGGTGACGAGCAGGTTGACGGGCGACACATTGGTGCCGCTGACGACGATAGTGCCCGTTCTCGACAAGGTGTCCGGGTTGCTCTGGCAAATAATACTGAAACTCCCGTTCCCAGTGCCGGATGTCGTGCTGACGCTCAACCAGTCGAGCGATTCACTGACCGTCCAGGCGACGTTTGCCTCCACGGATACCGCCGTCGTACCCCCGGAAGGGGAAAAGCTGGGGGTAGAAGGCGCTACAGACAGGGTTGGCGATGCACCGGCCTGTGAGATGGTGATGCTTCTGAAAGCACCGGCCTGGCTGGTGAAATACACCAGGGCGGCGCGGGGGGAGAACGCGGTGTTTTGTTGGTAGGAGATGGTCACCGTTCCGTCCAGGTTCCCGGAGAGCGGCGATACGCTGACCCAGCTAGCGCTCTCGGTCACCTGCCAGTCGGCAGTGGCGGCGACCTGGAGGATAGCGCTGCCCGCGTTGGCCGGCACGTCGAGTTGTGCAGGCGTCACCTCCAGGGGCGGTTTGGTGCCGACTTGTGTGATGGCAATGGTTCGGGCGGCCACCCCTCCGCTGCCGGCGATGGTGATGGTAGCGGTCCGGGGGCTGTAGTTGCCGTTGGCGCTGCAGGTGATCTGCAGGGTGCCGTTGCCCGTGCCGGTGGTGGCGCTCACGCTTGCCCAGGAAGCGGAAGAGGAGACCGTCCAGGGCACATTAGCGGAGATCGCAGCGCTCTGCGTACCCCCGGCCTGGGTATAGCTCAGGGTCGTAGGGGAGACCGTGAGCGACAGGGGCGAGCCTTGGGCGAGGTTGAAAGGTACATAAGCGGGGAAGAGCTCGCTGCCCATGGTGATGTATTCCCCGCTGCAATTGTTGCGGTAAAAAAGGCCGATGTAGTACTGTCCCGGGCTGTTGAACAGCGCAGAAGCCTGGAATACCAACCCGTTCACATAGGTGCCGCCCGGGACGAGGTTGGTGTTTTCCTGTACCGGGGCGAGCATGCGCACCAGGTTGTTGTCGGCGTCAAAAATGCCTGCATAATAACATCCCTTGAACATTCCGTTGCCCAGGTTGAGGACGTTGATCGAAATCGTGAACGCGGTGCCCACCGTGACGGAGGTAGGGGAGGTGGTGAGGGCCTGGCTCAGTACGATATACGGGTTGTTGGGATTGGTCAGGCACTCCTCGACGGGGTACATGTACTGGAGCGCGGCAATATCGCCCGGACTAAGGCTGTCCAACTGCCCGATCACGGTGGACAATGTCCCCGGCGGGATGCGCACCTCCATCGTCGGCTCGCCATTCTTGGAGTGGTTCAGCGTTCCGTAGTGCATGATGGAGCCGTAGTCGTACGGCCCATAGTCTAACGCAGTAGAATCAATGCGGGCGAAATCCACTGCGGCCCCGCTGTTCATATTTTCCGGGTAGAGGATGACGTAGGTGTCGCGGTCGCTGCGGGTGTGCTCATGGAACAAGCCCGCTACGTGGCAGAGTTCGTGGAGAACCCCTCCCACGCCGCAATCGTTGATGTTGACCACCTGGCCCCCTCCCGTCCTGCCCACGAAAGAGTAGCAGGGCTGGGTAGTGGATTCCAGGAACTCGATGTACCCTACTTCGTTGCTGCGCGGCACGATGCACAGGTTGGTGCGTGCGTTGAGGTAGGCGATGGCCTGTTGGATCTGGGTATATTTGCTGTGGGTAGGGGAGAGCACGTAGGGGATTTTGCCGTTGGTCCAGCGCGCAAAAGAAGCGGTGATGACGCTCCCTTTCTCCATTTTTTTCAGCTCCAGTTCCGCTTCGGTCATCAGGGCGATATCGTCGGCCAAGAACACCAGCCCATCGCGGACGAGGACATCGAACTCCTGGGGCGTTTTGGCCCCCGGCATCCGGAGTTTGACCTTTTCCACCCGCTCCGGTCCGGAGGACCTTGGGGTAGGAAGGCCCGTTCCCGGCGGTAGAAAACGGCCGGGGTCCTCGAGCACGACCGGCTGGATGCGGTGCTCCTGCAAATACTTGTCAAAATCGTGGGTTTGGCCGGTGAGGGCCTGCGCAAGCGCAAGGACAGACAGAGTTACTAAGTACCTTTTCCTATTCATGTGAAAAAGTTTTCTCGTATGGATAAATACGATGAAGGGTACCGTTTCGGTGTACTTAGCGAGGATTGGAAGGGCTAGACAAAAAGCCGCGCACAAGATAAGCAATAAATGGGAAATTGTACGGTCTTTGTACAAGGAATAGAAAGGGGCTGTGGAAAAAGCATTTCGCTGACCCCTCGCAACAAGTCTAATGAACGGGCGCTTGTTTTTTTGATTTTGCACGGCAAAACTAAAAAAACAAGCGCTCGTTCAAACTATTCTTTGATGGCCTCAGGCGAAAAAG
>JBEGMH010000045.1:0-9939 GCA_041183125.1 Bacteroidota bacterium
ATTGGGTCAGCACATAAGCGGCCAAGCCGAACGGGACGGCGTTGGCGAGGCGGAGGGCTTCCGCATCGCTTTGGTAAGGGGTTACGGTCATGACCGGCCCAAATACTTCGTCGTGGAGGAAAGGTTGTCCGGCATGGGCTTCGATGAGGCAGGGGCGCAAAAAGTGCCCGGGACCTTCCACCAGGTCGCCGCCACAGCGCACGAGGGCACCTTCCTGGCGCGCCCGTTGTACCCATGCGGCCACTTGCTGCCGGTGTCGGGCGTGGATGAGCGGCCCCACCTGTGTTTCCGGATCCAGGCCATTGCCGAGGCGCAGGGCTTGCACCTGTCGGGTCGCTTCTTCTACGAAAGCGGGGTAGATGTCCTGCTGTACAAAGAAGCGCTGTGGGGCGATGCACACCTGCCCTGCATTGCGGAACTTGCCTTTGACGCTTTCTGCGGCGGCTTGTACGGGATCCACATCCGGGCACACGATGACGGGTGCGTTGCCGCCCAATTCGAGGGCGAGCCGGGTATGGGTGCGGGAAGCGCCGTCCATGAGGATACGCCCTACCTCGGTGCTTCCGGTGAAGCTGATTTTGCGTACTTCGGGGCGTTCCAGGAAGCGCTGTCCCCCGGCTACGGGGTCTCCGTGTACATAGTTGACCACCCCGGCAGGGGCACCCGCTTCGTGGAGCGCGGCGACGAGGTGCATAGCGGTCAGAGGGGTGTACTCGGAGGTACGCGCCACGAGGGTACAGCCTGCCGCCAGGATGGCGGCCCAGCAGCGGGCGGGGTTGTAAGCTGGGAAGTTCCAGGCCGTGATCGCCCCTACGACGCCCATGGGCTGCCAGACGACGGACATGCGCTTGTTGCCCCGCGACGAGGGGATCTGCCGGCCGTAGCTGCGCTTGCCCTCCTCGGCAAACCACTCGAAGAGGTTGGCGGCGACGGCACCTTCGGCACGGGCTTCCTCAAAGGGCTTGCCCGATTCCAACACCATGTCGCGGGCGATGCCGTCCAGGTTCTGACGGATGTGGTCGGCGGCTTTTTTCAGGATAGCGGCCCGCTCGTAGGGGGTCGTGTGCCGCCAGGTGGCAAAGGCATCTATTGCGGCGTCAATGGCCCGGTCGTAGTCGGCTGCATCGCCGTAGGGCAGCTCGGCGATGAGTGCTTCGGTAGCGGGGTTGGTCAAGGGGCGCATCCCGCCGGAAAGCGCGCCTGTCCAGGCTCCGTTGATATAGTTCATGCGCATGGGGCGAGTTTTTCCAGGGCGTTTTCAATGATGTCGAGCCCGCGTTCCAGGTGGGCTTCGCTGATGACGAGCGGGCTGAGCACGCGGATATAGTTGCCCAGTACGCCGGCATTGATCAGGATGAGCCCTTGTTGGTTGGCATAGTGCAGGATCTGCTTCGCCAACTCGGCCGCAGGCTGCCCGTCGGGTCGGCGCAGTTCGATAGACAACATGGCCCCCAGTCCGTGTACCGCTGCCACCGTGCCCGGGAACCGCTGTTTCATGGCTTCAAAGCGGCGGCGCACGATGTGGCCCACCTTTTGCCCCAGGGCGTTGATGTCAATATCTTCCATGTAGCGGATCGTGGCCAGGGCTGCCGCAGCGCATACCGGGTTGCCCGGGTAGGTACCGCCTATGGTGGCAGGGCCTGCCGCATCCATGACATCCGCTTTTCCGATGACACAGCCGATGGGCATACCGCCCCCCATGGATTTGGCCCAGGTGGAGAGGTCGGGGACGACCCCGTAGTGTTCATAGGCCGCCCATTTGCCGGTGCGCCCGAAGCCAGACTGCACCTCGTCGAGGATGAGCAGGATGCCTTGTTCGTCGCACACCTGGCGCAATGCCCTGAGGTAAGACGGCGCGATGACGTGGAAGCCGCCCTCCCCCTGCACAGGCTCTACAATGATGGCCGCCACCTGGGAGGCTGCTACGTGGGTCTGGAAAAAATGGTGCAGCAGGTCTATGTGCTGTTGGGAGAAGGCCTCTTCGGAGAGGTCCTGCCCCTCGCGATAGTAGGGGAAGGGCAGCCGATAGACTTCCGGTGCGAAGGGCCCGCAGTTGGCCTTGTAGCCCACTTTTGAGGTGAGCGTCATGGCCATGAGGCTGCGCCCGTGGAAAGCGCTGTCGTAGCAAAGAATGGCAGGGCGCCCCGTTGCCTGTCGCGCGATTTTGACGGCGTTTTCGACCGCTTCCGCCCCGGTATTGACGAGCATGACCTTGGTCGGGCCGCCGTGCGGGAACAAGTCGGCGAGTTTCTCGGCCAGGTTCAGATAGGCGTCGTACACGGCGATATTGAACCCCACGTGGATGAGGCGCGCTGCCTGCTCCTGGATAGCAGCTACTACGGGTTCCGGGCAGTGGCCCGCGTTCAGTACCCCTATACCGCCGGCAAAATCTATGAGTTCACGGCCTTCTGCGTCATATACCAGTGCCCCTTTCGCCGATACGGCCGATGCCGGGCTGAAGATGCCGATCCCTTTGGGGAGGATGGCCGCCCTGCGCTGGTACCAGGCCTCTGTGTTCGTCGTCTTTTCCACAAGCGAATTTTTTTATAAAAAAACAAAGCACAACGCCCAAAAATAATCGAATTCACCGGATTCCAGGGAGATTTTGCCTTCTTTCGCCCGAAAAGTATAGGTAAAAACCGTACATTTGGGTACCTTATCTTACTTGCCCATTGAAAATACAAGACATCATACAACAGCCGGAGGGCAGGCGCCTGGAGTTCAAAGAACGCATCCCCCGCCCTGCAGAGCTCGCCAAGACGGTCGTGGCATTCGCAAACGACGCCGGTGGGGACCTGTATATTGGTGTCCAGGATACACCGAGGAGGGTGTCGGGTGTTCCCGAAAGTGAGCTGCTGGGCATGGAAGAGCAAATCAGCGCCATTATATACGACCATTGTGCGCCGGTCATCGTGCCGGAAATATCGTTCCATGGGTACGCAGACTCTTGGCTCATCCGGGTCCGTATCTTTCGGGGCAGCAATTTCCCCTACTTTTTGAGGGCAAAAGGCAAATCGGAAGGAACCTATATCCGGGTGGGTTCGAGCAACCGTCCCGCAGATGAGGAAATCATCGCCGAGCTGGAACGCCAAAAACGCTCCGTGTCGTTCGATGCCGAGCCCGTGTTCGATTTTTCGCTTGGCGCTATGGACATACAGGGTTTCTCCTCTTTTTTTTACGAAAAAACGGAGGAGCCTTTAGAAGAGGGCACGTTGAAAAAACTGGATTTGCTCAAGGTATACCAAGGGCGTTTGCTGCCGACCAATGCCCTGTTGTTGTTCGCATCGTATGCTAGCAGGAAGCGGTATTTCCCCTATTCAAAAATCGAGTGTGCCCGGTTCAAGGGCACCAGCCCGGATACGTTCATAGACCAAAAGACTATTGATGCCCACATCGGCGTCCAGGCAGAACTCGCCTACGAGTTCGTATTGCGGCATATCAACCAAAGCGCCCAAGTGAGGGGTGTTTACACGGAAACCCGCTGGGAATACCCCGTCAAAGCGATACGGGAGGTACTTCGCAATGCGGTGGTACACAGGGATTATGCACTTCTGGGGAAAGACATTAAAGTAGCCGTGTACGACGATATGGTCGAAGTGACCAGCCCCGGAAAGCTCTTGCCGTCTATTGATTTCCAGGATATGGAGGCCAGGCAATCGGATATCCGGAACAAAGTTATCGCACCGGTCTTCAAAAAATTGGGCATCATTGACCAGTGGGGAAATGGCCTGCGCTTGATTGCCGAAGAACTCAAAAAATACCCTGAAATTGGCTTCCGCTGGGTGGAAAAAGGCCTTTCGTTTCAAGTACAGTTTTTCAAACGCAGCTTGGAAACCCCCTATTCGACAGAACTGTCGGAGTTTTTTTTACCCACCGGGACCAAGTCGGGACCAAGTCGGGGCCAAGTCGGGGCCAAGTCCGAATCTTGGGTACGGGAAGAAAGCCCTGCGCAGGAGCCCCCCCCATCGGCAGTGGCCAGCTTGCTTCAATATGCACTTGTTCCGTGCGCCTTTGGCGAGTTGATGGCCCTGCTGGAATGGAAAAGCAGGTCAAAGTTTCGGGAAAAGTACATCGTTCCCCTGCTGCAGGCCGGCTTGTTGGAAAGGACGGTACCCGACAAGCCCAATAGCTCCCGGCAGCGGTACAGGACGACGACCCGGGGTCGGGAATGGATTAGCCAGCACACCACATAACCAATGAAAATGACTAACAACCAATTGATTCGAGGCGTCTTTTTCCTCCTCCTGGCCTTCCTGGCCCTCCCCGCCCATGCACAGCGTGGCGCGATGGCGCGCAACCTGCGCACCTTGGACGGAAAAATCCGGGAGTCCCCGGTTTTTTCGCAGCATTTCACGGGCTTCGCTTTGTACGACCCGGAAACTGCGTCTATGATTTACCAAAAAGATGCCTTCAAATACTATACCCCGGCCTCGAACACCAAGTTGTTCACGCTCTATACCGCCCTCAAAGTGTTAGGCGACAGTATGCCCGTACTGCGCTACGGGGTGCGCGACCAGCTCATGTACGTGCAGGGCACCGGCAACCCTTTATTCCTGCATCCCGACTTCCTGGAGAACCGGCAGGGCTGGGAGGTCCTTTCCCAGGCCAAAAACCTGCTTCTCTACTCTTCCGACAACTACCGCGACGACCATTTCGGGCCCGGGTGGTCCTGGGCGGATTACCAGTATGCGTACCAGGTAGAGAAGTCAGCGATGCCGATATACGGTAATTTCGTGCGCTTCAGCCGGGATTCCGGACAGGCGGCGATACAGGGCAGCCCGGCGTATTTCTCGCCATTCTTGCGCCCCGATCCCAAGCAGGCCAACGGTGCCTACCCGCGTATCTTCCGCGAGGAGCACGGTGCCTGGTTTTACTACAACCGGGCAGCGTTGACGGGCGCCCCCTTCCTGCGGGAAGTGCCGTTTGACCAGTCGGATGAAATTATTTGCGCCCTTTTGGAGGACACCCTCGGCGTCCGGGTCATGCCGGCAGGGGAAATCCCGGGGCCGCTACCAGTGTTTTCAACCCTGTATGCGCCGCTGCCGGATACCTTGTTGCGGCGCTTCATGCAGGAAAGCGATAATTTCCTCGCCGAGCAACTGCTGTTGATGTGCTCGGAAAAGTTGTTCGGCAACCTGAACACGGAAGCAGTCATCGAATACGCCAAAGCCCAGTTGCTGAACGGCCTGCCCGATACCCTGAACTGGGCCGACGGCTCGGGGTTGTCGCGCTACAACTTGTTCACCCCGCGCACGATCGTGGCGCTGCTCGACCGCATGTACAAGGAAATCCCAAAGGAAAGACTCTTCAGTATCCTCGCCGTCGGAGGGCGATCGGGTACTATCCGCTCCTGGTACGCCGGCTCGCCCGACCCCTATGTCTTTGCCAAGACCGGTAGCCTGGCCAACCAGCACTGCCTGAGCGGATACTTGCTGACCAAAAAAGGGAAAACACTGATATTCAGCTTTATGCACAATAATTTTATCAGCCCGTCGGGCCAGGTGAGGGCGGAAATGCAAAGGGTTTTGGAATGGCTCCGCGATACTATGTGACCCTGCGGTTTTAGCGCAGCACCTTCCGGCCCCAGACCAATACCTGGAAGCCATAGATGCCCAGCCATGCCAGCATCGCCGCAAAGGACAATATGCCCAACGCAGCATACGGCTTGACCGCCCGGAGGTTCACCTGCAAAAATTCGTAGCTGATAAAATCGCTCAGTACGAAAACGGCATGGGCACAGAAGAGAAGGAACAAGACCTGTACGAGCCGCCGCAAATAGCGCACTAACTGCGCCTCCCGCTTGCTTCGTAGGTGTGTGCGCTTCTCGACGAGGTAGCGCCGCCCAAAGTAGAGGTATAAAAAAAAGGTGGCCAAATACAGCGCCGTCTCCAGGCCTCCGTAGAAGGGATTGTAAAACTGACGCCCCAGGTCGGCTTTACCGGGCAAGGGGCTGAAAAACAGAATGACAAAGTAAAGAAACTGCCCTAACGGAAGTACCCAGTGCTTGGCATCCGTCAATCGGAACCGGTACTCCGGATAAAGGTTGATCTTGATGTGGTAAAAAAGCAGGGGCGGGAACGACAGGGTAAAATAGAGCGGGAGGAAATGCAACACAGGAAAGCGCTGCGTGGCACCGACCATAAGCAATACATAGTGCAATAGGGTAGATCCCATGGCCAGGAGCAAAAGCCCGTATAGAACGTTTGCCCTTTTTTCGCCGGACTGTTTGAAAAAGTACAGCCCTCCAATGCAAAGGGCTTGCAGTACCGTCCCGAGCAATACGGCTGCCAATAGGTAATACCATATACTGTGTTGCCCTGCCAGATCCAAAAATTTGCTAACCCCCATTTGAGCTTTTTTTGCAAGAACAAAAATCATCATTTCCCGGGAAATATCAACACCCTGTGGTGCTGTGCGGGTTCCCTACTTTTGCAGTCCGATTATTCCATTATCAAACCCTACGTATTAAAGTACATAGTCATGACGACGAACACAAAAAACTACCATCCGGTCAGCGCTGAGGAAGCGGTATCGGTCATCCAATCAGGTAATAAGGTCTTTGTCCACAGCGTGGCGGCCTCTCCCCAGATATTGGTCAAAGCCATGGCGGAACGTGCACAGGAGTTGCGCAATGTCGAGGTATTTCAATTGCATACGGAGGGGCATGCCCCCTACGCCGATGAATCAGTAAAAGACAGCTTCCGGGTCAAAAATATGTTTGTCGGCGCGAACCTGCGCCGTGCGGTACAGGGCGGATGGGCCGATTTTATCCCGGTTTTTCTCAGCGAGACACCCCGTCTGTTCCGCCGGGGCATCATTGACCTGGACGTGGCCCTGTTGCAGGTATCCCCGCCCAACCAGAGCGGCTACTGCAGCCTGGGGATCTCGGTGGATACCTCGCTGGCCGCCGCACAAACGGCTAAAGTGCTCATCGCAGAGATCAACCCCCACATGCCGCGCACCACGGGCGACAGCAGCATACACATCAGCCGCTTCCACAAGGTGGTGGAGGTGGACTATCCGCTGCCGGAGTTCATTATCCCCGAACCCGACGACGTGGAAATCCGTATCGGCCATTATATCGCCGAGCTGGTGGACGATGGCGCTACCCTGCAGATGGGCATCGGCGCTATCCCCAACGCGGCCCTTGCTGCTATGGAACACCATAAAGAATTGGGCATCCATACGGAGATGTTCTCCGACGGCCTCCTGCCGCTGATTGAAAAAGGAGTGGTCACCAACCAGCACAAGGTCAAACACCGCAACTTTATCGTGACGACCTTCATGATGGGCTCCCGCAAATTATACGACTTTGTAAACGATAATCCCCTCGTACGCTTCCTCGACGTGGAATACGTCAACGATACGTCCGTGATCCGTCAAAACCCGAAAGTGACGGCGATCAACAGTGCCATCGAAGTGGACTTTACGGGCCAGGTCTGTGCCGACTCGATCGGTACCCGCATCTACTCGGGCGTAGGGGGGCAAATGGATTTCATGCGCGGTGCTGCGTTATCCGACCAGGGAAAGCCCATCATCGCCCTACCCTCGGTCACCTCCAAAGGGCAAAGCCGGATCGTGGCCACGCTCAACCAGGGTGCAGGAGTGGTCACGACGCGCGCCCATGCACATTACATCGTAACCGAATACGGGGTAGCCGAGCTCTATGGGCGCACGATCCGCGACCGCATCCGCGCACTGATTGATATCGCACATCCCGACCACCGGGAGCGCCTGGAACGGGAAGCGTTCGACTTGTGGCGCTTTACTGTGTGAGGGAGAGGCTCCTGGCGGTGTCCCGAATGCGTTCCCAGCCCTGCGCTACGTCTTCTTGCCGGGTCTCCGCCTGGCCGGCGACGAGGCGCAGGGCGTACTTTCCCCCTAACTTGGTCTGTGTGAGCAGTATGTCCCCGCTATCGTTCAGGGTGAGCAGCAGTCTTTCGTTGAGTTCGTTGAGCGCGGCTTCGTCGGGTACGGTTGCAGGGTGGTAGCGGAAACAAACGAGGTTCAGGGGCGTGGGGGCCAATACTTCAAAGTCGGCGGTCTGCCGGATTTGGGTATCCAACCACTGCCCGATGCGGATGTGTTCCCGGATGCGCTGCTGTATGCCTTCCACCCCGTAGGTGCGGATGACAAACCACAGCTTGAGGGCCCGGAAGCGCCTCCCTAATTGTATGCCCCAGTCGCGGTAGTTGTTGACCTGTTGGTCGAGGGGCGTTTTCAGGTACTCGGGAAGGATGCTGAACGTATTTTTGAGCAGGGACACGTCGCGCACGAAAAAGGCGGTGCAATCGAAGTTGGTGAACATCCATTTGTGCGGGTTCACGACGAAGCTGTCGGCGTATTCCAGTCCGTCGGCCATCCAGCGCATTTCGGGAAGGACCAGGGCGGTGCCGGCGTATGCGGCGTCCACATGGAAAAAGAGGCCGTATTTTTTACAGATTTCGCCCATAGCCCGGATGGGGTCTATGGCGGTCGAACTAGTGCTGCCGAGGGCGGCGACAGCGCACACGGGCAGGTAGCCCAGGCGCAAGTCTTCCTGGATAGCAGCTTCCAGCAAATCCGGCTGCAAGGCAAAGGCTTCGTCGGTGGGGATGGTCACCAGGTTCTCCTCGCCATAGCCCGCAATTTTTAGCCCTTTTACCACAGAAGAATGTACCTGCCCGGACGCATAGACGCGCATCCGGGGCTGCCCGTAGAAGCCCGACTGGTTTACTGCATATTGAGAGGCGTGCTCCCGCGCCATGAGCAAGGCTACCAGACTGGCTGCAGAAGCCGTTTCCTGGATACAGCCGGTCCAGTCGGAGGGCAGGGCCAGCATGTCGCGCAGCCACTCCATACAGCGCTCCTCGAGCTCCTCCGCTGCGGGGGAGGTATACCAAATCATACACTGTGCGCCCAGGGCAGCCGTCAGCATCTCGCCCAACACGGAGGGTGCGCTTCGGCTGGCAGGGAAGTACGCGAAGAACTGCGGGTGCTGCCAGTGGGTCATGCCCGGCAGGATGATATTTTTGAAATCTTCGAATTGTTGTGCAAAAGCCTCGGGCAGCTCGGGCGGAGAGGCAGGGAGCTGCTTTTTGATGTCGCCCGGCTGGACCCGGGGCTTTACCGGGTACTGGGCCACCTCCTCGAAGTAGTCGGCCATCCAGTCGGCAAATTCGTGCGCCCAATGGCGGAAGCTGCGGTTGTCCATGATTTTTTTTGCGGAAAATAAAGGATTATCCCTCAAAAAAGTAATAGACTTGTGGCAAGGGGCAGCGAGGAGGGAAAAAAGAGGGATTTTTTGTCCACGCGAAGGCTTTTTGAAGGAGTATAGCGGCGCTACATGACTGAAAAAAGGCACAGTGTGGACGGAAAAGACCCGTTTTGATCCCTCGCTGCCCCTTGCCACAAGTCTAATCCTACTTGTGGCAAGGGGCAGCGAGGAGGGAAAAAAGAGGGATTTTTTGTCCACGCGAAGGCTTTTTGAACAAAAATACACACCATGCAAGGTACACACACCGATCCGGGCCGTACTTCCCAGGGGGAGCCGGCCTCCCACGGGCCGAAGAGTTGGTCGGAAGACATCTGGGCGCTGCTGATTTCCGGTGCGCTGCTATTGGGGGTAATGGCATGGACGTTCGCAGCACCGGCTTTTGAATGGGAGGCTCCCAGCTATAAATGGGAGGATGTTTCCGGCTTGCTTGCTGGCGTGTTGGGCGGCGCTAACCTGTTGCGTATCGGGCTGGTCGGGCTGGTTTTTGCTGTGCTTTCCGCGGTGGCGACGAGCCTGTCGGGGGGCGATACGCGCCGTTACCTGCTACAATTTTCCGTGGTTTTCTTGGCAGCGGTTTTTTCCCTCGTCTTGGCCGGCAATAAGACGGTCAACGGTTATGGTATTGAATACGTGATTTTTGCGCTGATCATTGGCTTGGTATTGAGCAATGTTTTTGGGATACG
>JBEGMH010000046.1:0-19440 GCA_041183125.1 Bacteroidota bacterium
TCCCCACAGTGTCAATGAACTCTTTTCGCTCTCGCGATTATCTTAAAGCCCTTTGGCTTCTTTAATACCTAATCCCCAAATCCCTTTCGCTTGGGAGTGCAAACCTACAACCTTTTCTCTCTCCCCACAACTCTTTCGCTCTTTTTTTTCGCTCTTTTTTTCTAACTCTTCCCTCTGTCCTTATCTCCCCCTTTCAAAAGCGAGTGCAAATGTAAACCACCTAATCCTATTACGCAAGCCTTTTTGTGGTTTTTTTGAAAAATTCTTGAAAACTTACCACTCCCAGCAGGAGAAGAAAGCCGTAAGCTGAGTCTTCCAACGGGATAGTAGTAATTCGCAACCCCATGAATTCTTGTGGGTTATATACTACGATCGGACCTTGGGTCACCACACCCGTCAGGATGCCATTACAGAGTAAAAAAGGAATCAAAATGATTAGATACGCACGAAAAAACAGCGTTCGGTATGTATTGGGTATATATATATAGTGGTACAGCAGCAGCCCCCCCGTGAGAATAAATGTGCTGGCCGTATATAACCTGTCGAGATACCACAGTGCCGAAAGGAGCAAAACCGAGACTAGTCCCAGGGATATCCATTTATCATACACCTTTAGTGGGTCGGTCGGAAAATACGTATTAAGACAGGCATATATAAAAAAACTGGCGAACGGCACGGTTACAAAGAACATCCACTCTTCCCAGGGTAAACCGAGCCATCTAAGTCCCGTGGTATATGTATCGTTGAACCCCCAGACCCCAGCATATTCAAAGTATGCATCCCATACGATGAACAACACAGCCATAATGCCTATAGCCGGGAACAGGGTACGCCAGTAAGCGCAATACCGAACACGCGTGTCGAAACTCAGCAGAAAGACGGGTACGAAAGCGAACAGATGGATGTAACTATAGGCCCACTTCGTCTCCAGGAGCGAAAGTCTACCTATCCCTTCCACCGAGTAGTCCAGATTAGAGAGGGACACCGGATCTGAAAGCCAAAGCATCCCCGTTGCGACGAATGGCCACAGGAAAAGTATCCATTTGAAAATAGCTTTCCTTTCCACCTATAATAAGTTAAGACTACTTCTCACGGCAGAGCTAAACAAAAGGAGCATTTTTTTCCCATCATTGACCCGGATCCGTTTTTTCTTCACTTGGTGCGCAGGCTCCGAGATAATTGTTTTAAACAGGTTGGTATAGTACACATACGCGAGATATACCCCGAAACGAACCCCTTTAGGCAACTGAACAATACCCGTGAGGGCAAAGTCAAAGTCCTTTTTGATATCCGCTTCTATCATCCGCTTGTCATCATTGGTGAAGTGGGTAAAGTCAACTCCCGGGAAATATACCCGCCCTCGGTCGTCGAAGTCACTTTTCATATCCCGCAGGAAGTTGATTTTCTGGAACGCAGATCCCAAGGCACAAGCTGGTTCTTTGAGATGCTGGTACATCCCTTCGTCCCCTTCGCAGAACACGCGCAGGCACATCAGACCCACCACTTCTGCGGATCCGTAAATATACTTTTTATACAAATGCTCTTCATAGGAAGCATGGTGAAGATCCATTTCCATACTCTCCAAAAAAGCGTCTATTAGTTCGCGTTCGATTTTGTACGTGTTGACGGTCTGCTGAAAGGACTGCAAGACCGGGTTCAGGCTTATCCCTTCTTCGATGGCTTGATAGGTTTCCTGGCGAAAGCGGTCGAGCAATAATTTTTTGGGAAAGTCGTGGAACGTGTCCACTATTTCATCCGCGAAGCGCACAAATCCGTAAATAGCACAGATGGGTGCACGGAATTTTCGGTCGAAGACGCGGATACCGAGCGAGAAGGAAGTGCTGTATCGCTGCGTGATGAGCTGGCTGCACTCTAAGCATGTTTGGTTGTACAATTCGAGCATAGTGGTGATTTGGGTGTTTGTGATCGTAAACTTCTTAGGGGAATAGTTTTTGAACCTCTTTAGCTACCACTTCACCGGATATCAGCGACGGGGGCACCCCTGGGCCAGGTGTGGTAAGTTGGCCAGTATAGAAGAGATTCCCGACCTTTTTACTGCGGAGTTTGGGCTTTAGAAAGGCCGTTTGTAGCAAAGTGTTGGCCAATCCGTACGCATTGCCTTTGAACGCATGGTAGTCGTGCATAAAGTCCTGATGGGCATACGAACGCTTGTATACGACATGTTCCCTGATATTCTGATGAGTATGCCGCTCCAATCGCTCCATCACTATGTCGTAGTACTTTTCCCTCAACTCGTTGCTATCCTCCAGACCCGGTGCCAATGGAATCAGCACGAACAGGTTCTCCATACCCTCAGGCGCTACAGAAGCATCGGTCACGGAGGGCATGCTCACATAAAATAGAGGTTTGGAAGGCCACCGGGGTTCATCATAAATCTCGACGGCATGCGCGTGGAAATCCTCATCAAAAAATAGGTTGTGGTGGCGCAGGTTCTCTAGCTTTTTGCCTACCCCCAGGTAAAAAAGGAGGGAAGAAGGTGCCATAACGCGTTTTTCCCAATATTTTTTCGAGTACTGGCGATAAGATGGCTCCAACACTTCCTGCTCAATGTGGTGGTAGTCCGCACCAGCGACCAGTACATCACAATCAAAGACTGCCTCGTCCGTATATACCTGTGCTGCACGGCCACCTTTGATTTTGACCCCTTTCACCTCTTGGTCAAAGTGAAAAGACACCCCTAGTTCTTTTGCCAATGACACCATCGCTTCCACCACCCGATGCATACCTCCCATGGGATACCAAGTTCCCAGTTTGATATCTGCATAATTCATCAAGCTGTAGAGAGCCGGGGTGTTTTCGGGGGTTGCACCCAGAAAAAGCACGGGAAACTCCAGCAATTGAATCAACTTTTCGTTCCGGAATAGCTTCCTTAAGTAGCCTGACATGGAACGGAACATCTGAAGCTTGAAAAGGCTCTGTAGTATGCGAATATCCGCGAATTCCATAATAGAATGGCTAGGCTTATGGACAAACTCCGCCATACCTACCTCGTACTTATAAGCAGCCTCTTCTAGAAAACGCGTTAGATTTTTGCTGCTCCCCGGCTCATAGCGTTCGAACATGGCGTACAGCTCATCCAGCTTAGCAGGTACCTCCATCACATCATCCGTGCCGAAGGTGACAGTGTAAGAGGGGTCAAGACGAACTAAATCGTAGTAATCCGATACTTTTTTGCCAAAAATACCAAAGAAACGCTCAAAGACATCGGGCATCCAATACCAACTTGGACCCATGTCAAATACAAACCCGTCGGTTTTCATGATGCGGGCACGCCCACCAGGCGTCGCATTCTTTTCCAGTACGGTTACTTCATACCCTGCGGAAGCCAAGTGGCAAGCTGCCGAAAGCCCCGCAAAACCAGACCCAATGACTACGATTTTCTTTGCCAATACAAGAGGTTTTATACGCGAAAGATGGATTCAAAACAGCACTTCCCGCCTTTTGTTTAAAAACCATAGGGGATGCTGCTAAAGCGGAAAAGGGTACCTGGAACCGTACCCTTCCCAATGAAATCCAATATACTTAGGACAGTAAGCCCTTTACTTTTCTGCTGTCCAGGCCGTGTATCCGCCTTTCAGATCATAAACTTTCTTAAAGCCCATCTCTTTGAGAATAAGGCTGGCGGTATGGCTCCGCCCTCCTTTTCGGCAATATACAGCGACGGGCTTGTTTTTATCCAGGCCTGCTACTGCTTCTTTGAAGCTCGCTGCCTCAACGTCTATGTTTGCCGCTCCTTCGATATGCCCTTGTGAGAATTCTCCCGGTGTGCGCACATCAACCAACTGTACCCCTTTTTTGTCTATAGCCTTCTTGAAATCGGGAACAGCCAGTACCCGAACTACGTCTGCGCCCTTTCCTTTGGCATTGCCACCGGCTTGGCCCGTACAAGATGCTACTACTCCAAAGAACAGCAGTGCAAAAATTACCTTTTTCATAATCTACTTTTTTAAAAAAAAACAATACTTATGTAAAATAAGAAAAATACGGAGACCGAATACCTATTTTTGCGTCCCCGCTTTTAGAAAAACTTAAAAGCTGCCTTATCGGTTCTTTAGGCTGTGAAACAACAGGAACAACTACTTCATCTTTTCAAACAGGACCCGCGGATCCTCAGGATACAGGGTGGTCTCCAGGCTAATCCGGCAAGCCGTATCCTTTTGTCTGGGGTCATCGGCTCACAGGATGCTTTTGTCATAGCCGGTCTATACCATGCCAAGCCAGCTCCTTTTTTGATCATCGCAGAAGACCGCGATACAGCTGCCTACCTACAGAACGACTTAGCTGCGTTGATGGAGAAGAAGCCGGTTCATTTTTTTCCCGACTCTTTCAAAAGGCCGGGTTTCTTCGAGGAGATCAATCCCACCTATGTGCAGATGAGGGCAGAGACCATCCATGCCCTGGCCAGCCGTCCGTCGGCTGGCGAGATCCTGGTCACCTACCCGGAAGCCCTTTTTGAGCAAGTATTATCTCCTAATGTTTTGGCCTCCAACCGGTTGGATATTGCCATAGGCGAGCAACTGAGCGTGGAGGACATGAGTGCGTTCCTCGTAGAGTTTGGCTTCTCTATGGAGGATTTCGTCTTCGAGCCTGGGCAGTTTTCCGTGCGGGGCGGCATCGTTGACATTTTTTCCTACGGCAACGAACTGCCCTACCGCATCGAGCTCTTCGACGTCGAAGTAGAAGCGATCCGCACCTTCAATCCTTTGACCCAGCTTTCTATGCAAAATATACAGCGGATATCCATCATTCCCAATATCAACAAAGGGTTTCACAAGAAAGACAAAGTTTCGTTCCTCAGTATTTTGCCTCCGGGGAGTATTATTTGGATAAAATCCCCAGATATGCTGGTGGATAAGCTCGACTCTTGTTCTGAAAAAGCAGAGGTCTTTGCTAAAACGATTTCGGTTCTGGACGAAAGGGAGATAGCAGAACTTTTTCGGGAAAAACCCTTTTTGTCCTCCAAGCAGGTCTTACAGGACATACTTACTAAACCACTCATTGCTTTCCAGCCGGGATTGCCCGGTATTTCCCAGACGATTTCTTTCAACGCCAAGCCCCAACCGAGTTTCAACCGCAACTTTGACTTGCTCATTCAGGCATTGCATGAAAACACAAAACAGCGGGTCGAAAATTTCATTTTTTCCGATAGCGCCCGCCAAATTGAACGCTTCTACGCCATTTTTGAAGACCTCCATGCGCAGGTTCAGTTCCAGCCTATCCCCCAAACGATTCGGGAAGGATTTACCGATTTAGACCTCAAAATTGCCTGTTATACCGATCATCAGATTTTTGAACGTTTCCACCGCTACAAACTGCGCCAGGGCTTTAGTAAGGACCAGGCCCTCAGCCTTAGACTATTGCGCGATTTACAGCCAGGCGATTTTGTCACGCACATAGACCACGGCATCGGAAAGTTTTCCGGGCTGGAAAAAATTAATATCAACGGCCACGTCCAGGAATCCGTGCGGCTGATTTATAAAAATAACGATATCCTATACGTCAGCATCAACTCCCTGCACAAAATCGCAAAGTATACGGGGCAGGAAGGAACCCCGCCCCAGCTGAGCAAACTCGGCTCCGATGCCTGGAAAAACCTGAAAAACAAGACTAAAAAGAAAGTAAAAGACATCGCAGGGGAACTCATAAAGCTCTATGCCAAACGAAAGGGTGCACCTGGCTTTGCGTTTTCCCCCGACGGCTACCTCCAAACCGAGCTCGAAGCCTCTTTTATATATGAAGATACCCCCGACCAGCTCAAGGCAACCAACGATGTCAAGGAGGATATGATGAAACCCTATCCCATGGATCGGCTCATCTGTGGCGATGTGGGCTTTGGAAAAACGGAAGTAGCGATACGGGCAGCGTTCAAAGCGATTTCCGACGGGAAGCAGGTCGCTATACTCGTGCCTACCACGATTCTGGCCCTGCAGCACTATAAGACATTCTCCGAACGGCTCAAAGCATTCGACTTGCGCATTGATTTCCTCAATCGCTTTCGTTCGGCCAAAGAGAAAAAAGCCATATTAGAACGTCTGAAGGATGGGAAAATCGATCTCATCATAGGCACCCATGCGCTTTTGGGCAAAGAGGTAGCCTTCAAAGACCTCGGATTGTTGATTATTGACGAGGAACAAAAATTTGGGGTCAGCGCCAAGGAAAAGTTACGCACCCTCAAAATCAACGTGGACACGCTCACCCTAACGGCTACACCGATACCCCGCACTATGCAATTTTCGCTGATGGCCGCACGGGACCTATCGGTTATCCGAACCCCACCGCCCAACCGACAGCCGATCCACACCGAAGTCCAGCCTTTTGACGAAGCGCTGATCCGCGATGCCATCTATTACGAAGTAAACCGGGGCGGCCAGGTGTTTTTTGTACACAACCGGGTCAAAAACCTCCCGGATATGGCGGCTATGGTGCGCAATCTCTGCCCCGACGTTTCCATAGGTATTGCGCACGGCCAAATGGAGCCCGAAGATCTGGAACAAGCCCTGGTGCGTTTTATTGACCGGGAGTACGACGTTTTGGTCTGTACCAATATCATCGAAACCGGGCTCGACATCCCCAATGCCAATACGATGCTCATCAACAATGCCCACCAGTTTGGCATGAGCGACCTGCACCAGTTGCGGGGAAGGGTCGGCCGCTCCAATAAAAAAGCCTTCTGTTATTTGTTCAGCCCCTCGCTATCTACCCTGACCACAGATGCCCGCAAGCGGCTCCGTACCCTGGAAGAATTTTCCGACCTGGGAAGCGGCTTTCAAATCGCCATGCGCGATCTGGATATCCGGGGAGCAGGCAACCTTCTGGGCTCTGAGCAAAGTGGGTTTATCGCCGACATAGGATATGAAACCTATCAAAAAATATTGGAAGAAGCTGTCCAGGAACTAAAAGAAAATGAGTTCCGGGGACTATTCGAAGAAGAACTCAACAAACAGTCCTACCAGTACATACGAGACGTTCAAATAGACACAGACGTGGAAATGCACATACCCGACACATACGTCAGCAGCATACAAGAACGCTTAAACCTCTATACGGAACTCGACAAAATCGAACAGGAAGACCAGGTGGCCACGTTCAAAACACAACTCCGGGACCGGTTTGGCAGGATTCCGGGACCGGTCAACGAACTGTTTGAAGGGCTTCGCCTGCGCTGGTTTTGCCGTTGTTGGGGCATTGAACGCATCATCCTGAAAAACGACAAACTGCGCGCCTATTTTATCGAAAATCCGCAGTCGCCCTTCTACGAAAGTGCGGCGTTCAAACGCATTCTGGCGCAAGTAGCCGGCAAGGGCATAAAAACCGGGATGGCCCTGAAACAGTCCGGAAATAAACTCTTGTTGGTAAAGGACGACGTACGGGGGCTCAAAAAAACCTTGGAAGACCTGAAAGCCCTTTTAGAAACCGATTAGACTTTTTGCGGGGAGCTGAACGGTCAATGACCATGAAGCATGCGCATAGCCTCCTCCTCCATACCCCTCATACTGGACTGCTCTTCCTCCGATTTGTCGCCAAAACCACATAAGTGCAAGACGCCGTGGGCCATGACGCGGGCCAACTCCTCCTGGAAGGAGACCCCGTACGTCCGGGCATTTTCGCGAACGCGTTCAACACTGATAAAAATATCCCCTTCTATCGTCGGGTAGTCCTGATAAGGGAACGTTATGATATCCGTCAAGGTATCATGGTGTAGGTACTCCACATTGAGCTTGTGGAGATACGCGTCGCTGCAAAATACGAAGTTGAGGAAGGAGAGCAGACCGCCGTGGCGAGTTACTGTCCGCTCTATCCAGGACTGAAAGATAGCCTGGTCAACAAGGGTGAAATCAATATCTTCCGAATAGAACCGGATAGGCTCTGAGGGTTCTTCCGGGGAATCCAGGTCAAAAAAATCTTCTTCTTCGTTCATAGCTTAAATTCCATTTCCACGGTTCGCCCATTATCTTTGAAATGGATACAGTCGGAGAGTTCCCGCATGACCAGTACTCCGCGGCCTCCGCATTTGGTGAGGTTTTCGGGCGCGGTGGGGTCCGGGAGATTTTTATAGTCGAACCCTCTGCCTTCATCACTTACGCAGATAGACAGGCAGTTGCATTGTTTTCGCATGTGGATCATGACCTTTTTGGAGGCATCCTGTCGGTTTCCGTGTACAATAGCATTGGTAACCGCTTCGGTCAGGCTGATAAGGATATTGGGGTACAAATCAGCGCTGATTCTGTATCGAGACACTATATCATCCACGTAGGCGCGCACTTCGGCTACGTTTTCAAGGTTTGACGGTAATTTTAACATAACCCTTTTACCTAAATCCTAAAAAACAACACAAATATATGCCTATTCGGCGCTTCTGTCAAGGGCAGAGAGGTTCGCTGGGATGGCCTCGCGCGTGAGGTTCTATTAGACTTGTTGCGAGGGGAATCATCGAGGGGTCAAAAAGGCCCTTTTTTTCCCACCTTGCTGACCCCTCGCAACAAGTCTATTTAGAGCCTCCTTTCAGCGTATTGAAATATCCTTCTACCAGTGATTTATAGTATGGTTTGAGCGTAGGGGATACCATTTTGTACTGTTCTACTTCCGCCTTGCGCTTTCGGATATACTCTTCCAGTGCGGGGGGCATTTTGCGTTGGAGGTCTTTGGCGACTTCTGACTTTCGTTTTTCGTCAAACTCCTGTTGGCGTTCGGCCTCTTCATGTTCGAGGAGGCGGGACATGATGTCTTGTTGACGCTTGAGCATTTCGTTTGTCAAGCGTTTGTTGACGAGGTCTATTTCCGTTTTATCCATTTGGTCAATTAGTTCCTGAAGGCCTTTGTTTCCTCCTTTGCCCTGTTCCTGAAGTTGCCGCTGTTTTTCCTGGAGGGCTTTGCGCATAGCGGCCTGTTTGGCGGCCATTTGCGCAAACTCCTTAGCGGAGGGGCCCTCACCGCCATTTTTCTGCATTTGGTCGCGCATCTGGCGCATTTCGTTGTTCAATTTTTGCTGTCCTTCCGACATTTTGTCCTGGGGTTGCCCACCTTTGTTTTGTGGGACGGTACACATTTGGGCCCCGGCCATCATCCTCGACATTTGCTGCTGCATCTGGTTCATGACCTCGCTGAGCATGAGGGCGAGGTCGTTGAGGTTTTTCATGGTGCGCTGCTGATGGTCAGCTGCCTGGAACTTGCGGCGCTCTTCGAGGTCTTCCAAGCTGTAGCGCATATTTTCTTTGATGTCCACTACTTTAGACGTGATAAAAGACTCGATTTGGAACACCCGTTTCGAGAGGGCCTGGAGGCTATCTTCGACCAGGCGGAAATCGTCTTTGATTTTGAACTGTTCCTGTACCAGTTCCACATAGCGCGGCGTATTGATTTCTGTCTGTTCCATTTTCTTCACCAGGTCTTCCTGTTCAAAAGAGAGGCCTACCAGGTTTTCGAGGAGTTGGCGCAACGCCTGCATATCTTCCATCATCTGCTGCATTTCCCCGGATTGCATCTGCATCTGCATGTTGTTGGACATCTCCTTCATTTTCTGCGCTGCATTTTTCTGGGACTGTGCGGCTTTCTGGTTTTTGTTTTGGTCGAGGTTCATCTTGCTCTCGTTGATATCCCGTTGGATATCCTGCATTTCCTCTTGTGGGTTTCCGAGGTTTTTCTCGTTTTCCAGCTTATCGTTTTTTTCCTCGATTTCCTTCATTTCCTGTTTGAACTCCTGGAACTCTTTGTCCAAAGCCTCCTGTTTTTTCTGGAGTTCCTCCTGATTTTCCTCTCCTTTTCGGGTCTCTTCACTCAGTTTTTCTTGTTTTTCCCCGAGCTCGGAGAGTTTTTCCATGGCTTTGTTCAGTTCCTGTTCTAGCTCTAATTGTTTGAAAAGTTCGAGGAGGCGGTCGAGTTCCAGTTCTGTTTCTTCATCCTGGGACTGCATTTTTTCCATCATGTCGAGGGCCTCGTCTTTTTCCATTTTTTGGAGCATTTCTTCCAACTGTTCCATGAGCTTTTGCATTTCCTCGCTCATAGCCTCCTCGAAGAGTTTTTCCAGTTGTTCTTCCTTCTGCTCCACGGTTTCTGTCTGCTCCTGGGAGAGCTCTTCCTGGGTTTCGCGGTTTTCATCAAAGGCTTTTTTGGCCTCTTCGATTTGTTTCTGCAGCTCTTTTTGTCTTTCCAGCAGCTTCTCCAGTTCCTTGCGGTTTTGCCAGCTCAACTCTTTTTCCTGGAGCAGTTTTTCCCGCATTTTTTTCATCTGTTGCTGTACCTTTCGAGATTCTGATAGAGCATCTTTGAGGTTCTCCTTGATTTCGTCATCATTTTTCTCCGCTACGGCCTCCAGTTCTTTCACGGTAGGCATGGCGTATGACATGAGGTTTGTCCTCGACGCTTTCGGGCCATTGACCCCGTCGTTGTCATAAACTTCGAAATAGTAAGTCACCTCGTCCCCTGGGGTGAGGCCTATATCGCGCAGGTCAAAGGCATGTTCAAAGCCGGCCTGCTTACCCCCGGGACGGGAGATAGGCGTACTGACCAGCTCTCCCTGTTTGCCACCTTCTTTTTGGATCCGGTAGTGGAAACTGATGCTGCGAAGCCCATAGTCATCCGAACATTCCCCGACAAAATACTGTACCCGCGCATTAGAACTGTCGAGAAAGCGCTCTGCGTTGATATTGGGATACTGGTCGGGGACTACTGTAATGGAATAGCCCACCGAATCCCCTTTCGGCAGGTCGCGGTTTGAAAAGAGGAGACGGTACCGCTCATCCTTCATCGCTTTACGGGAGAAGCTGAACAGCTCATCGCCAAAGCGTTCGGCAGAGGCGGCAGTGCTGTTGCCCGAGAACCAAATATTGATTTCATCGGTATGTTGCGCTTTGAACACCCAATTTATGCGCGTGCCCTGGGGCAGGATCAAGTCGCCTGTATTTTCCAGCGTTTCGTCTTTCCGTCCGATATAATCCGGATAGTTCAGTTGCACCTCGAAAGAGGCGAGGTTGGGCTTGCGCAGCACCTTGAGCTCGTATTTCCTGGATTCCACGCCCGCTGCTGCGAGGCGGAACGATACATCTTCCTGAACGTTTTTGAACAGATAGGAAAAAGCGTCCGGCCCCTCCTTTGACAATTTATACTGATAGCCATTGATTTCAATGAACGCCTCGTTGGGGAGCTGGGTACCCTCAACGGCGATTTGCAGGGAAAAGTCTTCGTATTGCACTACCCGGAGCACTCCTTCATCCAGTTCGAATGAAAAAGGGGCGGGCCTGAAAAACTCTTTGGAATTGTAAATGAGCCGGTGGGTTGACTCCTGGATGACGCTGGGAGCGGCCAACAGCAAGACCAACAATACCAGCAGCGGGGGCAGCGCGTAGCGAAGGTATTTTTTGTTTTGATTCAGGTTGATGGCCGATTTGAATGGCAGCAAGCGGATTTCCTCGGTCTTTTGGTTGATGCCCGCTAATATCAGCTCTGTTTCGCCGGATTGTTCCGATTGCTGTTTGAGTTGCAGGATGTTCAGGAGTTTGTCTTTGACGCCGGCGAAATGATCCCCGATAATGACTGCCGCCTGCTCATGGCTGATGGCTTTCCCCAGGCGGAAATAGCGCAGCAGGGGGTCGAGCACCCAATATCCCAGGGCCAGGGCACTCGTTCCTACAAAAGAGAAGAAAAGGATTTTGCGGCTCGTTGTCCCGAAGTAAAGGAAGTACTCCAACAGGCTGCTCGCCAAAAAGAACCCAAGGATAAGCCCTGTACTGTACAAAGAGCCTTTCAGCAAGCGATTCACATAGTACTTCCGGATGAACTCATCCAGTTTCTGAATCAACAGTTGATAATTATTTTGAACAGCCATAGGAGGCAAATTTTACAAGCCTAAAAAAATGAACGGGTTTCCTTCGCCCACCACCTTACTTGCGGGGCGCTGCATCGAGCTGCTGGTAAATAGACTTGAGCTCCGGGTTCTTTTCGAAGGTTTTTATTTCTTCGATCATACGGCTCAAGTCGGATACCTTCTTATCTAAAACCGTTTTTTCGTTCGTCTGTTTGGTCGCTTCGGCCCGCTCCACAAAAATACTGCGCAAATCGTTCAGCGCCTTAGTAGCCCCTAAACGGTGCCAGGGTGAATAGCCCTCATCCAGGGCCATGGTCCGCAATGTGCCAATGGCCTTTGAAAGCATGGGCTCGCCGAGGCTATACGCTACTTCTTGATAGTTCCCTATAAACAGGATAGCGTCGAAAGTACTGATTCTTTTAAAGTTTTTTTCAAAAAAGGCAAGGCGCTCCGCAAGGGGGTTTTCCCGATATATCGTACTGATGGCTAATAAAATACTTTCATTTCGCTCGTTTTCCAGCCTGGCGGCATACTCCAACCCCGCCTGTGGATCAGACTGGTGCAGCACTTCCAGGGCTACACCCATGACGGTGAAAGACGAGTCCTGGGTAAGGATTTGCTTGGCGGATTCCAGTGCCATACGCTCGTTCAACTCGCTTAGCCGTACCAGCGCGGAGGCACGTACTTCGGAGTGCGCATCCTTTTCCGCCATTTCTTTCAGCAAACCCTCCATACCTGATGCTGTTTTCTCATCCAGGCTGCCGATAGCCATTGCTCGGATTACCCAGAAGGTATCCCGTACAGCGAGTGGGAGCAGTTCCTTTGCACGGGGACTTTCCTGTTCGAGGAGATCGTTCAGGGCGTCGTAGCGGTCCAAAAAGCGGGGGGCATTCCGGAACTGGAAGAGCAGTACCTCTTCGGTTCTATTGTCTTTGATTTCAGCTAACAGCATACGCTCTGCATCAAAGTTGATCAAGTCCGGCTTTTGAGGAACGGGGAGCCGAATGGTTTGCACCCGCTCATTGACCCGGACGGGATACCGGCTCACTTTTCCTGCCGCGTACACATCTACCTGAACCGGTAGATCAAAAACGGCCGGGTTTCTATCCGGGTTTTGCAGTTGTTCTACCCGAATGAGGGCTTCCCCTGTGTTAGCATCGTAGCCGTACTGGATATCCAGCTCTGGATGTCCCTGGCTAAAGTACCACTGGTTGAAAAACCAATTCAGGTCCTCCCCACTCACCTCCTCCATTTCCAGGCGAAGATGGTGCGCTTCCACCGAGGAGAACGCATGTTTGGTCAGATAGCGGTTCAGCGCTGTAAAAAACACCTCATCGCCTACATATTTGCGCAGCATGTGCAGAACCGCACCGCCTTTGTTGTAGCTGTGCGCATCGAACATCGCCTCGTCGTTGTCGTACCCGAAGTGGATTAGGGGGTGCATTTCCTCCGGGGAGGAAGCCAGGTACCCTGCCCATTCCTCTGAGAGGTGAAAATCTGCTGCATCACGGCCATACTTATGTTCGTACCAGAGGTATTCGCTGTAGTTCGCAAACCCTTCGTTCATGGTGAGGTTAGCCCAGCTCTCGCAAGTCACTAGGTCCCCGAACCAGTGGTGGAACATTTCGTGTGCGACGATTTTATCGTTGGGGTCGTCAATCAGGTCACGGCTGTGTTTTTGGATAAACTCGCCAAATACGACGGCTGTTGTATTCTCCATGGCACCGGACACATAATCCCGCACGACAATCTGAGCGTACTTCTGCCAGGGGAAAGGCACTCCCAACTTATTGGAAAAAAACTCCAACATCTCCGGGGTATGCCGAAAGATAGCGCGGGCCGAAGCGGCGTACTCTGGTTCCACGTAATACGCGACCTCTTTGTCTCTCCAAGAATCTTTTACGACCGCAAAATCGCCGACGGCTAACATGAATAAGTACGGTGCGTGGGGCATATCCATGCGCCAATGATCCATGCGCATCCCGTTGGGGCGCTTCTCTTCTGAAACCAGTATCCCGTTAGAAAGCGTTTTGTAGATATCCGGGACCGTCAGGAACATTTCCTGGGTGCAGCGTTCGTTGGGTTGGTCAATGACCGGGAACCAGCGGGAATTCCAGGACGTTTCGCCCTGGGTCCAGATTTGGGTGGGCTTTCCTCCATCTTCCCCTCTTGGATTGATAAAAAATAAGCCCTGGTCGGATGTGATCGCGCTGCTGCCCCCTTCTGCCGTGGGCCGGGCGATATATTCCAATTCGACCTGGTAGCGCTCGTTGCGGCTGAACGATTTTCCCAAATCAACCGTAATACGCTCGCCATCATAGTCGTACCGTAGTGCTTGCTGGCCGCCCGGAAAACCGACGTACTTCCATTCAAAGCCTTTTGCATCGAGCACCAGCGATTGGCTGGGGTGAAAATACGGCTTCAAATCCAGTACGGCCCGACCGTATACTTCTTCCTTTTCGAAGTTGAACCCCAACTCCAGCCGAACGTGGAGCAGGTCATGGTCCCTTTTCCCGCTTGGACGGTACACCGGAAGGCTGTATTCCTCCTGGGTCTTGAGCGCGTTCGGTTTCGTAGCGTCCACCTGGATAGTATCCAGCATGCGTTGTTCCAGGCCGCTCTTCCCATTTTTGGCCGTTTGGTTGGGGGTCGCGCAGGCAGCTATCAAGAGCGCACAGGCGGCAATCATCAGCGAGGTCTTGTTCATTTGGCTAAAAGGTTATTTATCCGTTAACGCAAAATCCTACACCCGACCTCACATCCTTTTAACGGGAGCAGCCAGCATAGGTACTTAACGCCCACTCATACTCATTAGACCTGTTGCGAGGGGGGTCATCAAGGGGTCAAAAAGGCCCTTTTTTCCCACCTCGCTGACCCCTCGCAACAAGCCTATTCTTTATTGGGACGAGCGGTTTCCCACTATTTTTCCGGAGACACAGCGTCCAGGAAATCTTCCAATAGCTTGTTAAAGGTCTCTGGATGCTCCATCATGGGGGCATGGCCACACTCCTCGATAAAAAACAACTGGGCATGAGGGATGAGTTCCTTGAATTTTTCGCCCACAAAAGGAGGGGTTATGATATCCTGCCTACCCCAGACCAACAAAGTGGGTGCCTTGATTTCGTGAAGTTTGTCCGAAAGGTTGTGGCGTATCGCAGACTTTGCGGTCGCCAACACCCGGATCGCCTTATTGCGGTCGTTTACCGTATCGAACACCTCATCTACGAGCTCCTTCGACGCAACGTCCGGGTTGTAGAAGGTAGCTTCCGTTTTTTTCTTGATAAACTCGTAGTTGCTGCGGGGCGGAAAACTGCTGCCCATAGCGTTTTCGAACAAACCCGAACTACCCGTCAGGATGATAGAAGCGATTTTTTCAGGATGGGCGAGGGCAAAAAGTATAGCGATATGCCCTCCTAACGAATTGCCCATCACATGGACTTTTTCAAAGCCCATGTATTCCACAAATTCCGATACGTGCTCTACCAGACCGGAAACGGATACTTTCCGCAGCGGCATCTCATACATAGGAAGGATGGGTACCACTACATTTCGCCTGGCACCAAAATACGACAGGATATCTTCGAAGTTGCTCAATGCCCCGAAAAGCCCGTGTAGAAGCAGGAGGGGCTCTTTGCCCTCCCCCGTTGCGATGAATTTAAACTTTCCTTCCGAACGAATTGTGTGTTCCATCTGGTTTTCCCCCCTGGCACGCGCCTTGCACAATGCCTTTGTAAATGACATGAAATAAAACCCCGTTGCAAAAGTAGTTTTTTCCTGGGATACTTGTTGCGAGGGGATTCATCGAGGGTTCAAAAAGGCCCTTTTTTGCCCACGCTGTGTCTTTTTTCAGTCTTATAGACCCGTTAGACTCCTTCAAAAAGACTGCGCGTAAACAAAAAAGTTCTTTTTTCCGGCTTAGCCACCCAACCCAAGCAGTCCAATAATTTTGGGATTATCTTTGTATAATTCAGAAAATATACATTGTTTTGCAATGGATTAAAAAAACGCTAAAAATATTTTCATTAATCAAATTTTTACAAACATGCGTCTCGTACTCAAATCGCTGATAGTACTGCTTTCCCTAGGTCTTGTCTCCTCTTGTGTTTCCAAGAAAAAATACGATGAGCTGGCTGCCAGCAAACAGCAGAGCGATGCTGCTCTCGCCGATACCCAAAAGCGCGTAAAGGCCCTCGAACAGGACAACAGCACCCTCAAATCCGAAATGGAAGCCGAAAAGACCCGCCTTAATGGGGAACTTTCGAGCCTGCGCAAAGATTTGGACGCCACGCGCGGCCAGATGAACTCCGTTCAGGAGAAACTGAACATGACCCAGGCCGAACTCAATAAAATCAAGGACGAAATCAACGGCATTTTCGCCGCTTACGAAAAAAGCGGCCTGAAGTTGGAAGAGAGAAACGGTGCCTTCTACGTGATGACCGCTCCGATCAACTACCGCAGTGGCTCCTACAGCCTTACCAAGGCTGAAAAGCAGGCCCTCGCCGAATTAGCCATGACGCTGAAGAACAATCCTGCCGTCAAAATCCAAATCGAAGGCCATACGGACAACGTGAAAGTCAACCCCGGCGCTTCTTTCCAGGACAACTGGGAACTCTCCGCCCGCCGCGCCCTCGCCGTGGTCCGCGAACTGGTCAAGCAGGGTGCTTCCCCAAGCCAGGTTGCTGTAGCCGGCCGTGGCGACACCATGCCTAAAGCAGACAATACTTCCCGCGAGGGTAAAGCCCAAAACCGCCGTACGGAAGTAAAAGTCGATCCTGCCCTCAAAGGCATCATGGACGCTGCCAAGAAAAATTAATCGCCCCCGAGTACTCTTCGTAAAAAAGGGCATAAAAAAAGCCGGTTCAGGATTGGACCGGCTTTTTTTGTACCCTCACTCCCCTCTCTAGCGCTTCACAATGGTAAAGACCCGGTCATATTGTAAACCGGTAAATATACCTATGGCATTGGCGGTACCTTTGAGGTTGGACAGGATAGTACTGGGCTGGGCAAAAGGGTTCCCGTTGGAAGAAACAGCGCCCTGCACACTCTGCAGATACCTAAAATAAGGCTCTTCAAGGTGGTAAATGGTATTGATGAGCGTATCCCCTTCTGCAAAGTCATAGCCAGTACCAAAGACAAACACATCCTGCACGAAACGGTCGTCGGAGGAAAAATCTTGCTCCGGAATACGGTTCAAGTTGCCCCGGTGCAATACCCTTCGATAGTAGTTCGTCTCGCCCGGCCGGTCTGTGAAATACGTCAAAGCCCTCGCCAGGGTATCTTTTTCTTTGAATTCCACCACTACGCTGTCTATCGCCACCCGCACCGGGACGCGCGCACTGGCTTGTATGGTCTTTCCATCGGCCGTCAGGATATCGAGGTAAAACGGCTGCACCGTATCCAGCGGCACTAACTCCGGGGAGAAATAGTTGTAGAAGTGCTGGCTTTCCGGATCTACGGCCAGTCTGTTGGCCAGTTTGATGGTCTTGTTGCCCTGCCGGATATTGACTTGTGCCCCGTTGACCAAAATACCCTGCAAATACGCCAACACGCTATCCGGTTTGCCCGGCAATAGGTCAAAATATGCCGTGCTGCGCGTCAAGGTAAGGCGGTACGGCTTCCCGGGTTCCAGGTAACATTCCAGGGCGAGCTGCCCCGCGTAGTCCGGGAGTTCGATTTCGATTTCTTTTTCCAGGTTGCATGCAACCGACAAAGGCAAGAGTATCCAAAGCAACTGCTTCCAGAAGCCTGTTTTCATAATACTTCGTTTAAAATTTGAAATTCCAGGTAAACGCGGGAAGGATGGGGAACAAAGACACCTGCTTTGCCTTGACCCCCAGGGGCACATTCAGGCCGACGCCGTTGCCGTCCTGATCATCTGCAAATACAGGATCCAGGTATATGAAAAAAACGTTCCGCCGGTCGTACGCATTGACGATACTGAGGGTTAGGTCGCTTTCCCCCCATTTGGGAAAGAACCGGCAGCTCAGCCCCAGATCCAGACGGTGGTAATCCGGTAAGCGGAAGTTGTTGCGGTCCTCATATACGGGGACTACCGACTGGCTCGCCGACCCGGCCACATCCTGGAAGGTAAAACGCCCGGAGGGCAGCCAGCGCAGGTCGCCGGAACCATATACGAACGTTCCTGAAGCCGTCCATCTTCGGTTGATTTCCCAGAACAGCACGACCGACAAGTTATGCCGCCGGTCGTAAATAGGGGAAAAAGCACCCTGCTGCAAAAAAACGCGCTTGGGGTCCAAAGGGCTGAAATTCTCCCGGAAAACCCTTGCCAGGGTATAGCCGATCCACCCGGTCACAGGGCCTTGCTTGCGTTCGATGCTGAATTCCGCACCATACGCCCTACCCTGCCCGATGGCAAATTCGTTTTCCAGGTTGTCGTTTACAAACAATTGCGCCCCATCTACGAATTCCAACTGGCGATCCATTTTTTTGTAATAGGTTTCGAACTCCAACTGCCAACCGGGCCCGGGAAGAAAGGTCAACCCCATGGCCACTTGCTCGGAGGATTGTGGGCGCACCCGCTCCGTAGAGGGGAACCAAACATCTGTTGGCAGCGCAACCCCGGCATTGGCCACGAGGTGCAGGTACTGGAACATCCGCGCATAGCTCGCCTTCAGCACCGCCTTGTCTGACACCTGAAAGCGCCCCGCGAAGCGCGGTTCGAGTCCGGCATAGCTTTTTCCATCCGTCAGGAACCCGCTCAGCCGCAGCCCTCCCTGAAAGGAAAGCCGATCCGATACCGTCCAGTCATCGGAAAAATACCCGCCCCATTCCAGCGACTGGTAATCCCGACCCGCTGAAAACGATACGGCTCCGTCGTCACTGCCCGCCCGGAGGCGCCCTACCGTGAACACGTGCCGTATCGCCTGGGCACCGAAACGGATTTGATGGGCATTGTTCAGCGAGTAGTAGAAATCCGTTTTGCCACTGACATCCTGTATGCGCGACCCCAGGCTGGAACTGAAACCAGTGAGGTCGTTCCCGATTTCGTACTGATAGTCGGAGAACGTAACCGTCGTATTGGAAAAAAGGCGGGGCGAAAAAACGTGGTTCCAGCGCATCGTACCGGTAGCATTGCCCCAGTCGAAGTTAAAAGCAAAATCATCCCCGGGGAAGCTGAAGCGGTCCCGTCCGAAATAAGCACTTATATAAAGGCGGTCTTTTTCTCCCAAATGCAGATTGACCTTGCCGTTCAGATCGTAGAAATAATAGTTGGGGATTGGGTTCGCGTCCGAGTTATTCCTTGCCTGGGCCTCGTTGATACCGCGGGTAAACAGGTCCACGTAAGTTCTCCTGCCCGACACCATAAAGGAGGAACGATCTTTTTGGATGGGTCCTTCCAGGGTGAGCCGGGAGGCTAACAACCCGATGCCGCCCGCCCCGGAAAAACGCTGGTTGTTGCCGTCTTGCAGGCGTACGTCAATGACAGAAGACAAGCGGCCGCCGTACTGCGCGGGAAACCCTCCTTTGTACAGCTTCAAGTCTTTTACGGCGTCCGTGTTGAACGTGCTGAAAAAGCCGAACAAATGACTGGGGTTATAGACGACTGCCTCGTCCAATACGATGAGGTTTTGGTCGCTGCCCCCGCCCCGTACAAAAAT
>JBEGMH010000047.1:0-20396 GCA_041183125.1 Bacteroidota bacterium
AGGTGGGAAAAAAGAGTCATTTTTTATCCACACGAAGGCTTTTTGAGGGAGTCTAACGGCCTTAGATGACCGAAAAAAGGCACAGTGTGGGAAAAAAAGGGCCTTTTTGACCCCTCGATGAGGGGTCAGCGCAGGAAAAAAAACGCATACAGCTTGTCGCCCAGGTGGCAGGCCAGTCCGAGCAGGAAGGGATAGGCCAGGAACAGCCAAGCGTAATCCACCAGGCGCATGGAAGCGAAGGTCTTTTTCCCCTCCGCCTGTAATTTCCCCAAAAACTCATACCAGCCCATAATCCCGAGCTTGAGTATGACGGCATTTAGGAAGATGGCGGCGAGCAGCAGGATAACCCCTAAGCAATAGATGCGGAACATAGCGGTATGGGTTTTTGGGGAAGCTATTTCCCTATGATGGCAAAATACAGCAGAAAGGCGCTCGCCGTAGATACGGTAGTCAGGTAGAGGAAGAGCACGCCCAACATGCGCAGCGCCGTGCCGACCCAGGTTTTTCGGTAGAGCTGTACGGCACCGGCAAACGCGTATATGGGCATCAGGGCGAGCAGGCGGAACTCCGGCGCGGTATCCCGCCCGGGGAAAAGCAGCCCCGCGGCCATGGCCAGGGTCAGCAGTAGGAACAAGAAGGTATGCAGGTTGATGGCAAACAGGAAATGCGGGACAAAATAGGAGCGCGACTTGCGAAAGGCGAGCCATAGGAAGAATCCCAGCAGGGGCATCAACAGAAACAAAGCCCAGGACAGGGTGCTGTAAAAGCGGGAGAGGTAGGGCCCGGGTTCGGCGATTACCTCGCTCAAGAGCTTGCGGTCTGCCTCGCGGCTGTTGTCGAGGCCCAGGGAAAAACCCCCGTTTTCCCCGGCTTCTGCGATGGTATCTTTTCGTTGAGTGGTATCTTTTTCTGGAGCACCCAGTTCAAGGGAGAGAAGCTCCCCACCCAATTGGATGCTGGTATCCTTCCGGGCCGAAGAGAGGGAGTCCGCTCCCTGCAGCTCGTGGGATGCCCTGAGCAACTGCTGCTTGTTTTTCTCCAGGGTCCGGTTTGTAGTGGCGTTGAGGGCCAGGAAGAAAAAAAAGCTGGTAAAGACGTATGCCCGGAACGGGGGCGTATAGCGGATATGGCGCCCCCCCACATATTCTGCGATCATCCTTCCCGGGAAGAAGAACATGGCTTTCAGCGTACGCCAGAAGCGGGTGTCGAAGGCAAATAGGTCGCCCAGGAAGTCATTGATAAAAACGACGACTGGTTTTTCAAACAACTTCACCGACTGCCCGCACTGGGGGCAGAACTTCCCGCTAAAAGGGGTTTGGCAGTTTTTGCAGTAGATCTCAGGTTCCTCCTCAGGATGGCTTTCCATAGTGCTTGTATTTGTTCAACAGGCGCAATGGACTCGCTCCATTGCGCCTGTTGAACATGTGAGAACAGCAAAGGGTTCCTTACAGTTCCCCTTTTTTGAGCAGTGAAACGGCGTGGTCGGCGGCGCGGGCGGTGAGGGCCATGTAGGTCAGCGACGGGTTCTGGCAGGCCGAGGAGGTCATGCAGGCGCCATCGGTGACGAACACGTTTTGGGCATCCCAGACCTGGTTGTGGCCATTGAGCACCGAGGTTTTAGGGTCGCGCCCCATGCGTGCGGTACCCATTTCATGGATGCCGTGCCCGATGGCGTGTCCGTTGTCCACGGTATTGATGTTTTTGGCACCGGCGACTTCGAGCATGGCGACGAGTTCGGAAACGATGTCCTTTCGCATGCGGTATTCGTTTTCTTTGAGTTCGGCGTCCATGGCTAAGATGGGCAGGCCCCATTTGTCCTTGCGCTCGGGATCTAAGTAGATTCGGTTTTCGTGGTAGGGAAGGATTTCCCCGAAGCCTCCGGCGCCGATGGTCCAGCTACCGGGCTCGGTGAGCGCTTCCTTGAAGGCGGCGCCTATGGTGAGTTCGGCAATTTCGCGGCTCCATCCTTGTCGGCTGGCGCTGCCCTGGTAGCCGAAGCCTCTCAGGTAGTCCCGTTTGTCGCCGTTGATATTGGTGAACCGGGGGATATAGAAGCCGTTGGGTCGGCGGCCGTAGGTATATTTGTCTTCGAAGCCCTCCACGGTTCCCGAAGCGCCGAGGTTGTAGTGGTGGTCCATGACGTTGTGGCCCAGTTCACCGGAGCTGCTGCCCAGTCCGCCGGGCCAGATATCGGTGGCGGTATTGAACAGGATCCAGGTAGAGTTGAGGGCGGAGGCGCAGACGAACACAATTTTGCTCTTGAAGGTATAGGTCTTCATGTCTTCGGCATCCAATACCTCCACGCCGGTAGCCTTGCGGGCATCTTTGTCGTACAGCAACTTGGTGACGATGGAGTGCGGCCGCACGGTGAGGTTGCCGGTGGCCAGGGCGGCGGGTAGGGTAGAGGACTGCGTGCTGAAATAGCCTCCGAAGGGGCAGCCTTCCCAGCAACGGTTGCGGAATTGGCAGTTGGTGCGGCTCTGCAGAGGGGCCGTGAGGTTAGCCGAGCGTCCGATGATGAGGTGGCGCTGGCCTTTGAAATGCGTTTTGATTTTGGCGGCGGCGTCTTTTTCGACGCAGTTCAGCTCCATGGGCGGCAGGAATTCGCCGTCGGGGAGGTGGGGGATGCCCTCTTTACTGCCGCTGATGCCGGCGAAGCGCTCCGCGTAGTCGTACCAGGGGGCGATATCTTTGTAGCGGAGGGGCCAGTCCACGCCGATGCCTTCTTTGAGGTTGGCTTCAAAATCCAGGTCGCTGAGCCGGTAGCTTTGGCGGCCCCAGAGGATGCTGCGACCGCCCATTCGGTAGGCCCGCCACCAGGTGAAGGGCTTGATTTCGGTGTAGGGGGAGTCTTTTTCGTTGGTCCAGGCGTCCATGACGGCCTCGCTGGCGGCCCAGCCCCGGTGTATGACGGGATAGTCCAGGCGCTGCTGGGTGGTGGTGCGTCCCCGGTGTTCGAATTCCCAGGGCTTGAGGCTGGCGGTTTTGTAGTCTTTGATGTGCTCGTAAGGCCCCCCGCGTTCCAGCATGAGCACTTTTAGGCCTTTTTCGGTCAGTTCTTTGGCTGCCCAGCCCCCGCTGATACCGCTCCCGATGACGATGGCGTCGTAGGTATTCTGTTTGTCGGCCCGGGTGTTGAGGTTGGTGCTTGGAGAGGTTTCGCCTGGCATATCGCTTTAGGTGTTAAAGGTGTTAAAAAGAAGAAGCGGGATGAGGTTTTCAAAAGGCGGTTGGCAAGGGTTGGTCCGTTCGACGATTCCCCTCACAACTGGTTTTATGGCAAAAACGCCTAAAAACCCTATCCTATAGCTTTGTAAAGATACTCGACGCGCTAAAATTTCAAAATAATTTCTGGTTCTAATAAATTATTTTGAAAAAAATGGGGGAACCATCGGGATACGCGAGTTTACCTGTTCGTGTTTCATCGCTCCAGCCTGAAGAATAAAATAATAGACTTGTTGCGAGGGGAATCATCGAGGGGTCAAAAAGGCCCTTTTTTTGATTCGAAAAATTAGGAAAAAAAGCACTTTTTCAAAATATTTTTTGGCAGTACCGGATGAAAAGGTCTTTTCGGACAACCCGCTTTAGTTCTTGGAAGTACTGGCTTGTACGACAGTGAGTGAGGCAGTGAAAGCATCGGCCAATTTCTGGGCTATGCTTTCCCGGGAGTCTTTGAGGATATTGACATTGCGCAGCCAGGCGGCGTAGTCTATGCGCAGGGTGAAAGTGGCGTGGTACCCGGCGGGTACGGATAAGGGAGAGGCCAGGGGGAGTTCGACGGTGCGCAGGGCGGAGGGGCCCGAGGTTTCGATAGTGACCGTAGTGGTATCGCTGCTGCCGGGAAGCAGTACGAGGCGCTGGGCGGTATAGCCTTTGGTTGCGCTCCACATAGAAGGGGACTGCAGCGCCAGCGGGTGCCCGGAAGGGGCGGAAGTGGGGTCGGCCTGTCCGGCGGGATTCCCGATGCCTAATTGCAGGCGCAGGGCCACTACCTGATCTGCGTTTCGGAAGGTAGAAGCGACGATACGGGCCAGGGACGCCGGGGTAGCCAGGGCGTAGTAGTCCGGTGCGTCAAACTTCGATTTATCCGGTTTGTACAGGGAGAGAGTTCCCTGGGTGGATACCGTGCTGCCGTCGGCTTTGATCATTTCCACGGCACTGAGATAGAATCGGATATCGGAGATACGCAGCGGGTTGCCGGCCCCGTCGGTATAGACTTCGGTCCCCAGCGTGAGGTTTTTCAGGCTGTCGCGCACTTGTATTTTGTGGAGCAAGTCCAGGCGGAGTTGGGGGAAGGTACAGCAATCATCGCAGGCTTTGTCGGCGTCAATGGTGAGGTTGACGGCGTAGGCGTCGAGGCAGCCTTCTTCTAACTGGGCGCAGGTGGACAGCAGCAGGGCGAGCGCCGGCAGGCTAATCTTCCTTAGGGCGCTGGTTCTTTTCATAGTCCCGCACGATATTTTTTACCGTTTGTTTGACCTGGGAAGTAAATTCTTTGGTCAAGATCCAGTGGTAGTATTGTTTGTCGTTGGCCAAGGTCTCGGCTACGGGCTGTCCGTTGTACTTGCCGAAGTTGAAGACGACCGTGCCGTCGGTATCGTAGCGCAGTTTCTGGGTGGCGTCCACGAACCTCATGTCGTTGGTGAAGTCGTGCAGGGCCTGCACGTCCCTGATGACGGGCGAAGGTTGAACCGCCCCGTGGTCGTCCACGAAATCTTGGCCTTCGTAGCGCTGGAGCTGGCCAAAAAAGACGTCAATAGTGGCGCGGACATCGGCCAGGGCGTCGTGGGCGTCTTCGAGTTCGCGGTCGCAGTAGAACTTGAGGGCGGCTTTGAGCGTCCGGGGCTCCATTTTGTAGAAAATGCGCTGTACGTCCACGGTGCGGCGGCGGGCCATGTCCAATTCGATGCCCACCCGGGAGAACTCCTCCATGAGCAGGGGGATATCGAAGCGGTTGGAGTTGTAGCCGGCGAAATCCGCATCGCCGATAAAATCGCGTATTTTCTGGGCGACCTGTTGGAAGGTCGGCTTATTGGCCACATCCTTGGGGGTGATACCGTGTACCAGCATGGCTTCCAGGGAGATGGGGATACCGGGGTTGATCAGCATGGAAAGTTCCTGGGGGTCGCTGCCGTCTTTGGGGTATTTGATCATCGCCAACTGCAGGATACGGTCGCTGACCACATTCAGCCCGGTGGATTCGATATCTAAGAAACAGAGGTCGCGGTCCAATTTGAAGATCATGCGCTTAGGGGCTTATTTTTTCTTTTCAAAAAGGGATTTCAGTCCACTGGAGTATTGCACGCCCATAGAGCCATCGGGTTTTCCGATGATGAAGTAGGCTTCGAGGTTTTCCAGTCGTTCGATCATGGCCATACCGTTTTGGGGGCCTAACACCATGCAGGCAGTGGCGTAGGCATCGGCGCTCATGGCGTCGGGGGCGAATACGGAGGCGCTGAGCAAGGCGTTTCGCTCCGGGTAGCCAGTCTGAGGGTTGATGGTATGGCTATACTTCACGCCGTCCACCTCGTAGAATTTGCGGTAATTGCCCGAGGTGGCCAGGGCGCGGTTCCGCAGGGGCACGGTGGCGAAAATTTCCTCCGTTTGTCCGTCTTCCCGGGGAGTGTTAATGCCGATGGTCCAGTCTTTTCCCCTTGGGTTGACTCCTTTGGCCAACACTTCGCCCCCTATGTCCACTAAGTAGTGAACGACCCCGTTGGCTTCGAGCAGGCGGCCTACCTCGTCCACGGTGTACCCCTGCGCGATGGCGTTGAAATCGAGCTGTACGCCTGGGAGTTCCTTGCGCAGGATGACCGAGTCGCGTCCTTGGGGGAGCATCATAATCCGGGTGAGGCCGACGTAGCGGAGCAGGGAGTCTACTTTCAGGCTATCTACGGTGCTGATTTGCTTTGGCTTGGCCCCAAAGCCCCAATAGCTGACCAGGGGCATGACCGTAGGGTCGAAGGCCCCCGCGCTTTCCCGGAACACTTCCCTGGATTTTAGGTAGTTATCTAAAAAGTAGCGGGACTTGGCCGAAAAGCGGAAATCTGTGCCCGGAGCGGCGTTAAACCGGGTAATAATAGAAGAATCCAGGTAGGTGGACACTTCCGCATTCATATCGTCGAGCAGTTGTTCCACCTGGGGCGTAAAGTCCCGCCCGGCGGAATCGGCGTAGGTGATGCGGTAGTAGGAACCCTGGGCTTCCCCTTCGATCGTTTGATAGGGTATTGCCGGGTTAGCTGTTTTTTTACAGGAAAAAACAACCAGGCATAGCCCCGAGAACAAGGTCAGGGCAAGAGAGCGCAAGGGGGATCGGTGCGCGAATACGACCGGCATACGGCGTGGTATTTTGGTTTAAAGGCAGAAATAGTTGCTTATTTCCGGGCTTTCCATTGTGCGTCCACCGAGTACCAGCCTGGGCCGGCCAGGGCTATGCTGACGTATGCCGTGAGGTAGAGGAGCCCCATTTCCTTGTCGCTGAAAGGATCGCTGCCATGGGCGTAGAACACGGCCACCAGCATGGCGATGATGAGGGGGATGGTCGCCCAACGGGTGAATAGGCCGAGCACGAGCAAGGCGGCGCACACCACCTCGGCAAATACGACCAGCGCCAGGGAAGGCACCGGGCCAATCCCAAAAGGATCCGCGAACTTGATTTCCGCATCCCCGAACAAGCGGTCCCACTTGCGCAGCCCATGGCCATAGAGCATACCGGCGCCGAACATCAGGCGCAGGGCCAGGAGCGCCCAATCCAATTTTTTTGAAAATGCCATAACACTATTTTTTGTGCCCCAAAGGTAATAATATTCTGCAATACGGGTAGGTCGCTGGGATTTTAGCGGGCTGAATGGGACTCAGTAATGCATCCGCTTAAAACATGCTGCGGTTAATTTTGTGGGAAATGTACGGTTTTGGAACTTTATTGGGCATGTAAAATGTTGAAAGTATCCTATTAAAAAGTATATTTAACCCAAAATCAATAAATTGGAGCTTTAGCATGCATTGGTACCGCGGAAATGGTGAAGTCATACAGCTCCCCCTGGAGGAACAGTTGGAGTCTGATTTAACCCGTGAAATCGCACAGGGCCACCGCCTCCGCATTTGCATAGGGTCGGATTCCAAGCTCCGCAAAGATAGCGTGGATTATGCGACGGCGCTGGTCGTCGTCCGGGAAAAACAGGGGGCTTTCATGTTCCTTCGGCGCTGGACGAGCCCTTACCCCGTCGGTCTCCGGGAACGTATGATGGGCGAGGTCTCCTACTCCATCGAGTTGGCCTATGCCCTGGCCCCCCTGGCTGCCCGCTTGAAGCTCCCGCTTGAAATCCATGCCGATATCAACCGGGATCCGGCGTTCCAATCGCACGTCGCATTCAAAGCAGCTATGGGCTATATCCTCGGGATGGGCTTTATTTTTCGTTCCAAACCGGAGGCTTTTGCCAGCTCCAGTTGTGCCGATAAAGCGATATAGCGCGCTTCCCGCAGGGTGTCTTTCGGGGCAAAAGGTCTATTCGACTTGTTGCGAGGGGAATCCTCAAGGGGTCAACAAGGCCCTTTTTTTCCTACCTCGCTGACCCCTCGCAACCAGTCTATTTTTACGGCAATCCACGCTTTTTTTTGCAAATTTGCCTGCTGTTTGTTTGGATACATACAGCCTCCGGCACTATGCAAAATTACCACCTTCACCTACAGGGACAGGTACAGGGCGTCGGCTTTCGGCCCTTCGTCTTTCAGCTCGCCCAGGAATACAAGCTCAGGGGCTGGGTACTGAACGGCCCGGACGGCGTGCACATCGAGGTGCGTTGCAGCACCCTTGAACTGGACCGCTTCGCTGCGCTGCTGCGCAACCGTGCGCCCCGGCTTGCACGCATCACGGCCGTCCATATCCGGGAAGTTCCCCACCGGGAGTACGATGCCTTTGAAATCGTGCACAGCACTTCCGAGGCCCTTCCCAATCTGCTGATCAGCCCGGATTTTGCGCTTTGTCCGGAATGCCGCCAAGAGCTGGCCACAGCCGACAACCGGCGCTTCGGCTACCCGTTCATCACCTGCACGTCCTGTGGGCCCCGCTATTCGATCATGGCTTCCCTTCCCTACGACCGGGAGCGGACGGCAATGGCCCCCTTCGCGCTTTGCCCAGCCTGCGCGGAGGAATACAACGACCCTCTGGACCGCAGGTACTACTCCCAGACAAACTCCTGCGGAACCTGCGGTATCCAGCTTGGCTGGTTCGATCTTGAAGGGGGCGGTTATGCGCAGGATTCCGAAACCGTTCTAAAAAAGGCCGTAAAGGCGCTGGCACAAGGCCATATCGTCGCCGTCAAAGGGGTGGGGGGCTTCCTGCTCATGGCCGACGCGACGCAGGAAAAAGCGCTTCAGACGCTGCGGCAAAGAAAACACAGGCCCTCCAAGCCTTTCGCCCTGCTGTATCCGGACCTCGCCCGCCTCCAAGCCGATGTGGCTCTCCCGGCACAGGCCTGCGAAGCCCTCTTGGGCCCCGTTTCCCCCATCGTGCTGGTTCCGCTGAAGGAAAACCCCGAAAGCCCCCTGGCATTGGAATCCATCGCCCCGGGGCTGGGCCACCTGGGCGTCATGCTGCCGTACGCGCCGCTGTTACAGGCGATTGCTTCCGCCTTTCCCAACCCCTTGGTCGCGACCAGCGGGAATATCAGCCATGCCCCAATCGTGTTTGAGGAGGAAAAAGCAAGGACGGACTTGATGGCAGTAGCCGACTTTGTGCTTTCACACAATCGGCCCATCCTCAGCCCGCAGGACGATTCGGTGCTCCGCTTCAGTCCCCTGAGTGGGCAGCCGATATGGCTGCGGCGCTCCAGGGGGCTGGCACCGACCCTATTGTTAGAGGCTGCCCGGCAGTGGTCGGTGCCCGTGCTGGCCATGGGGGCCGATCTCAAGAGTGCTTTTGCGCTGTTGAGCAGCGGCAACACCTATGTGAGCCAGTACCTCGGCGACCTGGACAGTTGGGATACCCAACGGCATTTCAAACATACCCTGGACCATCTCCTGGGCTTGTGCGGAGCAAAACCGGAGGCTGTGCTGGCCGACCTGCACCCCGGATATTTTTCACATACCCTCGGACGGGAGTTGACAGACAAATGGCGGGTTCCCTTTCACGGGTTTCAGCACCATGCCGCACACTTCGGGGCCATATTGGCCGAACACGGGCTTTTTGCCCAAGAAGAACCCATCCTGGGCGTAGTCCTGGACGGTACAGGCTGGGGGGCGGACGGACAGGTGTGGGGGGCGGAATTTTTTCGGTACTCCGAACGGAAGATATCGAGAATAGGCCATTTTTCATATTTCCCCCACTTGGCAGGCGACAAGATGGCCCGGGATCCAAGGCTCTGCGCCTTGTCCCTGACCTTGGGGCAGGGGCGGGCAGAAGCCATTGTCGCCCCGCTCTTCAGCCAGTTGGAATGGGGGCTTTACCAGCAATTGGCGGCACAGCTAGGCGGTATGAAGACTTCCAGTGCGGGCCGCTTGTTCGATGGCATCGCCGCACTCTGCGGACTGGCTGCCCGCAATACCTTTGAAGGAGAGGCAGCTATGCAGCTCGAACAAGCGGCTTTATCGCATTTTCAAGAGCGTGCCTGGCAGTGGTCACAACGATATCCCGTGCGCATGGAAGGCGCTCAGGTTGCCTTGTCCCCGCTCCTCGAAGCCGTCTTGCAAGACTTGGAGGAAGGGATAGCCCCGGCCCAAATCGCAGCTGCTTTTCACATCTGGATAGTAGATGCGATAGCAGAGGTAGCTTTCCGAAGCGGTGTTGCGAAACTGGCGTTCAGCGGGGGCGTATTCCAGAATTCCGTCCTGGTGGAGTTGCTGATTCAAAAAATGAGTGGAACCTACACCTTGTACTTTCACGAGGCCCTCAGTCCGAACGACGAGAACATCAGCCTGGGGCAAATGGCTTTGTTTGAGGAAAACATTCCGCTTGCGGGGTAGGGCGCACGCGTGCGGGTTTTTTTTATAAAAAATAGGGAATATTGGGCGATTCACGTTTTTTTAAGATATTTAGGAAAATTATAAAAGGGCACTCCCGGCATGGATAAAATCCCCCTCCAGATCGTAGCATTGGCGCACAATGAGGCGCAACCCTCCAGCTACCTTGTCATTCTCAAGGAAGAAGAGGGCAGCCGTCGTTTGCCAGTCTCTATTGGAAGTTTTGAGGCGCAGGCCATTGCAGCCGCCGTAGAGGGGAAAGCAAACGCACGTCCGCTCACCCACGACCTGATCGCCAATACCCTGCGGATGTTTTCTATAGAATTAGAGGAAGTGATCATCACCGCGCTGCGGGATAACGTGTTTTTCGCAGCCTTGGTCTGCCGGACGCCGGAAGGGGAGAGCGTTGAGCTCGACTCGCGCACCTCCGATGCCCTGGCCCTGGCCATCCGATTTGGGTGCCCCGTATTTACCTATCGGTCTATATTGATGGCTGCCGGAATCGTATGGGATTATCACGAACGGCAATCCCTCCCCACCCAAAAAAAAGAAGGCCTCACCTCCTACAGCGAGGAAGAGCTCGAACAATTGCTGAGCGATGCCCTGGACCTCGAAGACTATCAAAAAGCGGCCCAGATACGCGATGAAATAAACCGCAGGAAAAGCAACTGACCTGCTTTTTTACACCGCATAGACTGCTTGTAAAGAAAACCAATGAGGAGTCAAAAAAGACCCTCCCTTTACAAAAAGTCTGCTAAAATCCATAAAAAATGCCCACCGGAACTACGTACGCGCAGCGCCGCCGGCGCTTGATGCAGGAAATGGGACAGGGGTTGATCCTGCTTCCCGGCAATGAGGAAGCGCCGATGAACTATACCGATAATGTCTACCCTTTCCGGCAAGACAGCAACTTCCTCTATTTTACCGGTATTCGCCTGCCGCACCTGGCGGTGTTGCTGGATGCAGACAAGGGTACGGAAACGCTTTTTGGCAATGAGCCCACCATAGACGATATCGTCTGGATGGGCCCGCAGCCGGGTTTGCACGCGCTGGCGCAGGAGATCGGCATGGAAGAGGTCCGCCCTTTCGACGAATTGGCCAGCGTACTGCGCGAAGCCCTGGGCAAGGGGCAGTCGGTCCATTATGCCCCGACGTACCGGGGCGACCAAGCCATCCGGCTGTCTGAGTGGTTGTCGGTGCCGGTCGCTGCCCTGCAGGCCGGGGCTTCCGAACCCCTCATCCACGCCATCGTGCGCCAAAGGTCTGTCAAAGACGATTCCGAGTTGCTCGAAATAGAAGCTGCCCTGGCTACCACAGGCCGCATGCACGTGGACGTCATGCGCAAAGCCCGCGCAGGTATGTCGGAGTCGGAATTAGCGGGTATCGCTGCGGGGATCGCCGTTTCCGGCGGGGGGCAATTAGCGTATGGCATCATCCTCACCATCAACGGCCACGTGCTGCACAACCACGAGTACCACAACACGCTGAAGGAAGGGCAACTTCTTCTGGGCGATTTCGGGGCCGAAACGGCGAGCGGGTACGCGGGGGATATCACCCGTACTTTTCCCGTTTCCGCTGCCTTCAGCGCACGGCAACGGGATATCTACGAACTGGTGCTCGCAACCGAAACGAACGCTATTAAGGCCGTCAAGCCAGGCGTGCTGTATCGCGACATCCACCTGCAAGCCGCACGGCAGATCGCGTCGGGCTTGAAAGACCTCGGGATTATGCAGGGGGACGTGGACGAGGCCGTCGCCGCCGGCGCCCATGCGCTGTTTTTTCCGCATGGCTTGGGCCACATGCTGGGACTCGATGTGCACGACATGGAAGGGCTTGGGGAGCACTTTGTCGGCTACCGGCCGGGATTAGAGCGCAGCAAACAGTTTGGGCTGAAATCCCTGCGCCTGGCACGCGAACTGGAACCCGGTTTTGTACTGACTGTTGAACCAGGGATTTACTTCATTCCAGAACTGATCTCAATATGGGAAAAAGAGGGGCGCTGCAAGGACTTTATCCGCTACGACCGACTTGCGCCCTATTTGGGGTTCACCGGGGTCCGCATCGAAGACAACGTCGTCGTGACCCCGGAGGGACACCGCGTGTTAGGGACCCCTATCCCCAAAGCCATAGCTGAGGTGGAAGAGATACGCAGGGAAGCGCTCAATCCCTAATAAAAAACACAAACCCATTTTTTCGGTAGAGCTCCCGGAAACCACCCATTTTGAGCACCTCGTCGGTTTTATGGATTTTTGAGACGAGGTAGACGGGCTTGTCGGCGTCCCCGTATTTCAAAAAGTGGGGATCGTGTGCCTCGGGATGTACAGGAGGCCTTTTCCGGGCGTAAAATAAATGCGCATAGGACTTATAGCCGTGGGTCAGTATGTAGCAGTCCTCGCCGGCTTTGGACTCGAAGAACTCGATGGCTGCCCGCTGTGAGTACCCTTCCACGCGCTTTACAAAGGCGATCAGGGTCAAGAATACAAACAAGGCGCTGCCGCCGAAGAGCAGGCGGAACCCACTCCAGGTCTGTTTTCTGGAAAATGCGCGCATGGAAAAAAACAAGACGGCTGCGAGGAGGAGGGCAGGGAATGATTCGAGCCCTGTCCACCGTACGTTGGCGTCGAGGTTGGCTTGTGCGAAAGGATCCCTGAACAGAGGTTTCAGGCTTTCTATCTGTTTGCCCAGCCAGGGGAGAACGAGGAGGAGGAGGATATACACCCCGCCTACGGCCAGCAGCCCCCCGCGAAGCCGCCTGCCAAAGGGCAGTGCGCCGTTTTTCATCTGGTACAAAGTCCAGGCAGCGAGATAGGTGATGGGAAAGTAAGCCAGGGAAGAATAGTGTACGATTTTTGTGCCGACCACCGAGAACAGCACGAGCACTACCCAAAAACTGATCCGCATCCACCGCCTGAAGTCGTTTTGATACTCTTCTTCCGGGGCGATGCGCTCTTTTTTGACCTTGAAAAGGGCCCGAAAAGCAAAGATAGACGCCGGGAAGCAGCCGAAGAGCAAAACGACCACGTGGTATCCCAGGAAGCCCTTGTGCCCGGCATCTGCCGTCGAGAACAGCCGGATCTGGTAAAGGGTAAACTCTTTGAGGAAGGAGGGGCCGTTGAGCAATAGCTCCGGAACAAACCAAAGCAGGGTAGTGCCCAGGGCGATGAGGGTGATCCAGGCAAAATCCCGGAGCGGAATGTAAAAACGCAGGTTTTCATAGAGCCAGTACACCCCGGCGATAAGGGCGGCGAGCAAGTACGCTACCGGTCCTTTCGTGAGGATGCCAAGCCCGATGAACAGACCGGCCATAACCTGGTAGTACCGGGCGGGATAGCGGAATGAGAACGCAACCCCATCTATTTTCCAATAATACAGGATTAGGTGGTAAACCCCCAGGAAGATGAACAAGTTGAACCAGGGGTCAATGATGCCGGATTTGAAGTAGAGGAACGGCAGTACCGAGCCCAGGTAAGCCCCCGCCCACAGCCAGCCGAAAAAAGGGTTATATAGGCGTGCTCCTAAACGGTAGAGCAACACCAGGGTCAAGATGCCGCACAGGGCGTTGGGCAGCCGCGCTGCCATTTCCCCGATGCCGAACAGTTGCATGGAGAGGGCTTGTAGCCAGATGAACAGGGGCGGTTTTTGAAAAAAAGGCTGATAGTCAATGTGGGGTTTTAGATAATCGCCCCGCACGATCATCTCCCGCGCTATTTCCGCAAAGTTGATCTCGTCCCAGTCGAACAGATGCACGCCTCCCAGGAAAGGAAGGAAGAAAAGGGCAGCGAGGGCAGCTACCAGCCAGGTTTGTCGGGGGGTATTTCCAGGTTCATGCATATCGGAATCAGGCTCAGATACTCCTAACGCCCCCATTTGTCCAATTGTTTGATCAGCGCCCCGAAGTCTTTGGGCAGCGGGCTTTCAACGGCGAGCCGGGCACCCGTTTCGGGGTGTTCCAGCCCGAGCCGGAGGGCGTGCAGGGTGAGGCGGTTCATGATAGGGCGTTCCTCCTCGCTTTTCCCTATCCTGAAATGGCGCAGCTTGATTTCGGAGAGGTAGATCGCCTCGCGCTTGCCGTACACGGGGTCAACCGCCAGCGGATGGCCAATGGAGCTGAGGTGGACGCGCACCTGGTGGGTCCTGCCAGTTTTGATATTGGCCTCGACCAAGGAGAAGGCGCGGAAGGTATCGCAGGTCTCGTAGAAGGTAAGCGAGTATTTGCCCATACGGCTGATCGTCATTTTTCCCGGGATGTTGGGATGCGGGCCTATGGGTTTCTCAATGCTGCCGTTGGGAGGGGAGGGCCTGCCTTCGACGAGGGCGAGGTAAATTTTGTCCACGCGGCGCTCGGTGAACTGGATGCTGAGGTGTCGGTGCGCAGCTTCGTTTTTGGCAAAACAAATGATACCGCTCGTTTCGCGGTCCAGGCGGTGTACGACCCAGATGGGGCCGACCCTCTCCTGCAAGATTGCCAACAAGTTGGGTTTGGTGGCGTCAAAACGATCCGGGATGCTGAGTATTCCGGAAGGTTTTTCGACAACGATGAGGCTGTCGTCCTCGTATAAGATGTGGGGTACTGCTTTCATGCGTGGAACAGTTGGCTGAAGCGCCGGTGTTGGCGGGCAAAATACTGCCATACGATGGAGCCCTTGTATAGCCCCGCCTCTCGCGGATAGGGGCTGATGCGGTGCTCCCGGATGCGGCGGTCGTATTGCACTTTGTCTAAAAGGAGCTGTGGTAGACGGGGGAAGAACGTCCAGTGCGCTTGTACGATGGCCATGAAGTGGCCGGGCTGGCCTTTCAGCAAAAAATGCAGGGCTGCGACGCCATCTAAAACGAGGCGCAGGGGCAGCAGCCAGAGCAGTTTTTCCCAGGGCTCATTTTTGAAAACGGTATAGAGCGTGTTGCGGAAATTCAGATAGGCTTTGCGGGGGTTGAGGTAATCGAGCGTCCCGCCACCGACGTGATAGACGACAGAGGCCGGATGGACGATGATCTTATACCCGGCGCGCTTCATACGCCAGCAGAGGTCAATTTCTTCGGCGTGGGCAAAATAGCTGCCGTCGAAGCCGCCCAGGTTGTGATAGGCGTCGGCGCGTACAAAAAATGCCGCCCCGGTAGCCCAGAACACTTCCTGTACCTGATCGTATTGCCCGTCGTCTTTTTCTGCCACCCCCAGGATACGGCCCCGGCAAAACGGGTATCCCAATGCGTCCAGCCAGCCGCCCGATGCGCCGGCGTGTTCGAAGAACTCCCGGTTGTGGAAGGCGCGGACTTTAGGTTGGGCTGCCCCAATCGAAGGATCATCCTCCATGAGCGAGAGGATAGGGTCTATCCATCCGGGCGTAACCTCAATATCGGAATTGAGCAAGATGTAGTAGTCCGCGCGCACCTGCCGCAACGCCTGGTTGTAGCCTTCGGCGAAGCCGTGGTTTTTGCTCAACAACACCCGCTGTATCTGGGGGTATTGTGCTTCCAGGAAGGCAATCGAGTCGTCTGAGGAATGGTTGTCGGCTACGACCACAGATACCCCCGGGCCTGTATTTTTCAGCAATACCGGCAAAAACTGCTCCAGGTACTTCTGCCCGTTGTAGTTGAGCAAGACGACCGCTACGGTCGGAGCTGCTTTCACAGGAAGGAAAGGCCCTAAGCGGGGTGCATTTAACAAGAGGGACTCCGTCGCGCTTTGGTCTTTGACCAATTGCGCGCGCAGCGCGTCCAGCGAACTGAATTTGAGGTCGCCCCGGACATAGTGCACCAGCTCGAGCTGTATGCTTTCTCCATAAATAGCTTGGTTCCATCCAAAGATATGGACTTCGATAACCTTTTTACCCGAATCGCCCATCGTGGGTTTGGGTCCAATGTACAACATACCCCCAAAGCGCGATTGCTTCAAGCGTACAAATACCGCATAGACCCCGTCGGGAGGGATGAGCTTGCTCTTGTCGCCAATCTCTAGGTTGGCCGTGGGGAAGCCCAATTGTTTGCCTACTTTCTGGCCATGGACCACCCGGCCGCTCAACACCGGGTAATGTCCCATCAGCTGGGCGGCAGCGTGCATATCCCCGCGCAGCAACGCATTGCGCACTTTGGTCGAACTGACCTTGATGGCTTCTATGTCGAACCGAGGGATTTCGACCACTTCATAGCCGAATTGCCCCGCGTACCAGCGCAGGTAGTGGAGGTCGCCCTGCCGGCCCACCCCGAAGCGGTGGTCAAACCCGATAGCGATGTATTTGGGGTGGAAACGGCCTACCAGGAATTTTTCGATATACTCCTCGGCACTGAGCTGGGAAAACTCTACCGTGAACGGGACCACTACCAAATGCCCCAGCCCGAAGGCCTCGATCAACTGGATTTTTTCCTCAAGGGTGTTGATGAGCGATACGTCTCCCTCCCTGGGATAGATAACCTTTCGAGGGTGGGGGTGGAACGTGATCAACACGCTTTCCCCACCAATGCTCTGCGCAAGACGCACTACCTGGGCAATAATTTTCTGATGCCCCTGGTGGACGCCATCGAAGGAGCCTATCGTGATGACCGCGTTGCGGAACAGCGGTAAGTGGTCTAAATCGTAGTGGACTTTCATGGCGGGCAAAGGTAGGATATTTTCGTTATTTGAAAAAATTACCCCAAATAGAACCGCGTGAACCCCGCCGTACCTCGAAATGTTCTTAACTTTGTTCGCAAACTGTATTTTTGACATGCAAATCGAAACGAGCAAAGTGGTCAAAGCCTTGACCAAGGTCACCGACCCCAACACAGGCCAGGATTTGATTACCATGAACATGGTACGCGATCTCCATGTCGAAGGGCCTAACGTGGCCTTCACCCTGGAGCTCCCCTCGCTGAACAATACCTATAAATCCGATTTGAATTTCGCCTGCCAGGCGGCTATTCAGGAAATCTACCCGGGCGCCAACGTGCATGTGCACATGAGTGCGCGCAACGTGGGCCAGGGCGCCTCCGAACCCGCTAACGCAGCCCCCCACATCAAAAATATCATCGCCGTAGCTTCCGGTAAAGGGGGCGTCGGAAAATCCACCGTCTCCGTCAACCTGGCATTGGGGTTGAAACAATTAGGTGCCCGGGTGGGCCTTATTGACGCCGACTTGTACGGGCCTTCTATCCCGACTATGCTCGGCCTCCAGGGGAAACGACCCCAAATCCAGTCCGTTTACAACCAGCCTAAAATGGTTCCGCTGGAAGCAGAAGGCATGCCGGTGATGTCCATCGGCTTTATCATCGAACCGGAACAGGCCGTAGTGTTGCGGGGACCCCGCCTGGGCGGTATCATCAAACAGTTCTTCCAGGAGACGATCTGGCCCGCCCTGGATTACCTCATCGTGGACCTACCGCCCGGTACCGGAGATATTCAACTCACCCTGGTGCAAACCGTACCCGTCACCGGGGCCATCCTCGTGACGACGCCCCAGGAAGTCGCCCTCGCAGATGCCGTCAAGGCGATGAACATGTTCCTGCTCCCGTCCGTGGATGTGCCTATCCTCGGCGTCGTGGAAAATATGTCCTGGTTCACCCCCAAAGAACTGCCGGACAACAAATACTTCATCTTCGGACAGGGCGGAGGGGCTAAGTTGGCCGAAATGGCCCAGACCAAACTCCTGGGCCAAGTCCCCCTCGTGCAAGGTATCCGCGAATCGGGCGACCTGGGCAAACCCGCCGTGCTGCAGGATTCCGATGCCAATACCCGCAACGCTTTCATGACCGTCGCGGAAAATGCGCTCGCGCAAATCCGGGAACGCAATGAAAAAATGGCCCCTACCCGTATCGTAGAAGTGAAATAACCCACCTTTTTTTCCACCTGGCAAATCTTCATCCATGCCAACTTCTGACAAACAAAACCTCCTCGAGCGCGTAGATTCCGCACTCGACGATATCCGACCCCACCTGGCCGTTGACGGCGGCGACGTGGAGTTGGTAGATATTACTGAAGACAACTGGGTTCAAATAAAATGGCTGGGGAACTGCGAAAGCTGCAACATGTCCATGATGACCATGCGGGCGGGCATAGAGCAGACTATCCGCCTCAAAGTCCCCGAAATATCCGGTGTGGTAGCGGTAAATGGCCTCGCTTGACATGACCCGCAGCGATCTGTACCAACGTATCTTGTCCCGCCAATCCTACCTCTGCGTCGGACTGGACACAGACCCCGGGAAAATCCCGCCTTTCCTGCGGGACGGTTCGGCTGACCCGCTCTGGGAATTCAACCGGCGCATCATTGACGCGACGCGCCCCTACTGCGTGGCCTATAAGCCCAATCTGGCCTTCTACGAAGCCCTCGGCCTCGAAGGGTGGATGCTCCTGGAAAAAACGATCCGCTATATCGGTAGCGAGCATTTTATTATTGCGGATGCTAAACGGGGAGACATCGGCAATACGTCGCGCTTGTACGCGCAGGCCTTTTTCGAGACCCTATCTTGCGATGCGGTGACGGTCGCCCCTTACATGGGCGCCGATTCCGTGGCCCCCTTCCTGGGCTTCCCCGGCAAATGGGCCGTGCTGCTGGCCCTCACTTCCAACCCGGGCAGCCGGGATTTTCAGTTCGAAACCCTGGAAGAAAACGGGCTCCCGCTCTACCAGCAGGTCCTTAGCACTGCCCGTACCTGGGGCGGACCCGACGAGCTGATGTTCGTCGTCGGGGCTACCCACCCGGAACAGTTTCGCAACATACGCGAGATCGTACCCGAATATTTCCTCCTCGTACCCGGGGTCGGCGCACAGGGCGGAGACCTACACGCCATCAGTGAAAATGCTTGGAACGAACAGTGCGGACTCCTCGTAAATGCCTCCCGGAGTATCCTCTATGCCAGCCATGACGCCGACTTCGACCAGGCCGCCGCCGCAGAGGCCAGGGCACTCCAGCAGGAAATGGCAGCGATCATCGCGCGCAAGACGAACTGGTGATACAAATAGTATATTTAAAATAGCCCGACTTTTAGTATAAAATTTTTTATTTTTTTATGAAAAAAAATATTAATGTGTTCAAATTTGGCGGGGCCTCGCTCAAAGATGCCCATGCCATCCGGCATGTGGGGAGTATCTTGCAAGGGTATGCCGGGGAGTCTTTGCTCATCGTAGTATCCGCTATCGGCAAAACGACCAACGCGTTGGAGAAGGTAGCAGAAGCCCACGCCCAGCAAAGCGGTATGGCCCAGAGCTTGCTGGACGATATCAAAGCAGCGCATTACCTCGTCATGGATGCCCTGTTCCCGGCAGGGCACAATGTCTATTCGCTCGTCAACGATACCTTTGTAGAGATCGAATGGGTGCTCGACGAGGAGCCCCACCCCAATTACGACTACATGTACGACCAGATCGTATCGGTCGGCGAGGTCCTTTCGTCGCACATCGTATGTGCCTATCTCCAACAAATCGCTTTGCCCACACAGTGGCTGGATGCACGCGATATCATCCGCACGGATGACATGTTCCGCGAAGGCTGGGTGCAGTGGGATGAAACGGTCGAAAACGCAGACCGCGTAGTCAAGCCCATGCTCGAAGCAGAGGGGTTCGTCCTGACCCAGGGCTTTATCGGCAGCACCAGTGAGAATTTTACGACGACGCTGGGCCGCGAGGGGTCAGACTATACGGCCGCCATCTTTTCCTTCTGTCTGGACGCATCGGGTATGACCATCTGGAAAGATGTGCCGGGTGTCCTGACGGCCGACCCAAGGCTTTTTGAAAATGTGGTGAAACTAGACCGTCTTTCCTATAAAGAGGCGATCGAAATGACCTATTACGGGGCCCGGGTCATCCACCCCAAGACCATCAAGCCCTTGCAAAACAAGAGCATCCCACTCTACGTCAAGTCTTTTATCGAACCTTCCGGTGCCGGGACTTGTATCTCCGACGAAGCCGATGACCGCTACCCGCCCATCGTGGCGGTGGAACGGGGCCAGGCATTGCTCTCGATATCTACCCGCGACTTTTCTTTCGTAGCGGAACACCACTTGAGCTACCTTTTCCAAATGATCGCCGAAATGCGCCTGCAAATCAATATGATGCAAAATTCGGCTATCAGCTTCAACGTCTGTGTCAACGATATTGACGACCGGGTGGACCGCTTTGCCGACAAGATAAAAGAGCAGTTCAAAGTGATCGTGGAACGCGGTCTGGAGCTCTATACCATCCGCCATTACCACGAGGACGTGCTCGAGAACCTGCGTAGGGGCAAGTTCATGCTCCTCGAGGAACGCAACAGCGGGAACGTGCAGATGGTCGTCAAAGATATGCCCTTGATGGCGCGCCGGGCACAGCCCCTGCCGGGATCAAAAGACTGACGAATATGGAGGCAGCGTTGGGGGCAGCGTTACACCGGTTGACGGGGGCGGCACCGCAGGGCCAGCGCTTCCTGCTCGCCGTGAGCGGTGGCCTGGATTCGGTATCGCTCGTCCACCTTTGTGCCCGGCTCAACCTTTCTTTT
>JBEGMH010000048.1:0-9867 GCA_041183125.1 Bacteroidota bacterium
CTGGATGACAGGCGGTGGCGGAGGCGGCGGCGGGGGTGGCGGTTCTGCCGTACGCGGCGGTTCAACCTCGATTTCTTCCTCGATGAGGATGAAGTTGTCGGAAGAGACCACTTGTTTCTCGTACTGCGTCCAGCCGAATGCGAGCAGCGTAAAGCCAAGCGAAATCGCAATCCCGTAGTTGAAGAAAGTACCGCTGAGGGAGAAGGCATCTACCTCCGGGTACTTTGTTCTTCCATCGAGCTCGATGCTGTGCTTGCTGGCTTTGGCATGCTTTGAAACCAGGCCTCCCTCGGAGTTCTTCTTGTAGCTCCTGCGCAGGTACATAATCAAGACCTGAACAGAAACGAGCAAAAGAAGAGACCCGATCAAAACCTGGTTGCCGGTTAGTGCAATATCCATGCTGACAAGGTTTACAAATATGATTGAATCGTAAGAGCCATATCTATGTGTGTAGATGCAGGAGGCACGCTTTGTGGTGTGCGCCCCTGAAGAATCATTGGGTTAAATTTTCGTATGCAGCAGCATCCAGTAGATGGTCCAGTTCGCCGAGGTCGGAAAGGGCAATTTTCACGATCCATCCCTCGCCGTAGGGGTCGGTGTTCACCAACTGGGGCTGGTCTCCCCCCGTCGCGTCGAGCTGTGGGTTGAATTCCAGTATCTTTCCAGACACGGGCATGTACAGGTCGGAGGTCGTTTTTACAGCTTCCACCGTTCCGAAAGTATCGCCCTTGGAAATGTCTTCACCCACGGTTTCTACTTCCACATAGACGATGTCGCCTAGTTCGCTTTGTGCAAAATCCGTGATGCCGACGACAGCCGTGTTGCCTTCTTCTATACGGATCCACTCATGGTCTTTGGTGTAGCGCAGTTCTGCGGGGACAACCATATCGCAACTTGGTTTTTATAGGCTTATAGCCTCTGTGCTCAAAGGCTATACAAGCCGATTTAAAAAATAAGAGCCTGATATCAGGCCCCAAAATAATTCATTTTTCGATTTATCCCGAAAAAAATCTTTTTTGCTACCCCAACTGCTTGATAAAATCCCGGGCCCATTCGGTGGTGACCGATTTGGGGCGCTCCAGCGGGAACCCCAACACGCGCGACCAACAAAGGGCAGACAATACGCCTATAGCGCGGGACACGCCAAAGAGCACCGTATAGTAGTTGTACTCTTTGAGGCCGTAATGGATGAGCAGCGCGCCGGAGTGGGCGTCCACATTAGGCCATGGGTTTTTGATTTTGCCCAGGCTTTGGAGGATGGGGGGGACGGTGTCGAAAATCTTCCAGACGATCTCCACGATGTCGTCCGACTGGATGTATTTTTTGGCAAACTCCATCTGCGCCATGAAGCGCGGGTCGGGGCGGCGCAACACAGCGTGGCCATAGCCCGGCACTACTTTGCCTTCCGATAGGGTTTTGCGGACATACTCCGCGATCTGTTCGGAAGAGGGTTTGGACGTGCCCAACTCGTCCACCATTTCAAAAATCCATTTGATCACTTCCTGGTTGGCCAGGCCGTGCAGGGGGCCAGCCAGTGCATTGATGCCTGCCGCGAGCGATAAATATGCATCGCTCAGGGTAGAACCGACCAAATGCGTGGTGTGGGCCGACGCATTGCCGCCCTCGTGGTCGGCGTGGATGGTCAGGTAAAGGCGCATGAGGGAGCGGAAGTAGGAGCTGTCAAACCCGAGCATGTGGGCGAAGTTGCCCGACCAGTCGAGGGAAGGATCTGCAGGGATATGTACGCCCTGGTGGTAGCTGCGGCGGTAGATGTAGGCAGCTAACTTGGGGAGTTTGCCCAGGAGGTTCATGGTGTCCTCGTAGGTGGCGTCCCAGTACTCATCTTTCGAAAAGCCTTCTTCGTAGCGCTGCGCAAAAATGCTTTCCGTCTGCAGGGCATTGATGCCGATAGTGAACTGCGTCATGGGGTGTGTATCGGTGGGCAGCGCATCTAATACGGCGTACACGTGGGCGGGGATTTCGCTGCGCTGCCGCCACTGGTTGGCGACCCAGTAGGCTTCTTCCCGCCCGGGGATTTCCCCGGTGAGGAGCAGCCAGAACAAGCCTTCCGGCATGGGCTCCCGGTTCTCGGCACCCTTGGGCAACAGTTCTTTGAGTTGTGCGATGGAGTACCCCCGGAAACGGATACCCTCCATAGCGTCTAACTCGGAAGGCTCCCAAACCATCATCTTGATATCCCGGGCCCCTCCGTAAATCTGGCCCAGGGTTACGTCTTCTACTTTTGTGTTTCCATGTTCCTTGAGCATAGCCTTGATTTCGGCGCGCAGCACACTGGCTTTCTCAAAGAATTTTTGCTTTAAGGGATCCATCCTCTGTTGACTTTATCGGTTTACAAATGCGTAGATGCTATGTTAGGTTTATTGCAAGGGGAAGTACATAGGGTCCAAACGACTTTTTTCCTTCCCGCTACCCTTTCGCAACAAGTCTAAAGGAAAAAGACAGCTTTTGAAAGGGATTTCCCGTTTATTTTTCCTTTTGGCCGTTTTTTTCCCTCTTCTGCCAGCTCGTTCCGGAAAGAAGCGGTGAGGTGGAAAAAGAGCCGTTTTCTGAAGCCCGGGGAATCTCCTTACCTCTCCTTTATTATAGGCTCATTCGCCGTTTTGTTGCACAGGAGGCCGTTTATTTTTGTAAAAAAACGCTGGCGGTGGCGGCTGCGTAAAAAAAAATTTCCCACAGGAAGCAAGGGTACTAAATTCTGCCCTATTTTGCCCACTATAAAAGTGAATGACGTATGTATATCATCAAGGATGTATTGGTCAGCGATGAGGTGATCGAAGAGCGCTTTCTGTGCGACCTGAATGCCTGTAAAGGGGCCTGCTGTTGGGAAGGGGACTACGGGGCTCCCTTAGCCAAGGAGGAACTCCCTATCCTCAAGCGTATCTATGCCCAGGTACGCCCCTTTTTAACCCCCGAAGGAAGGGAAGTGCTCGACTCAGGCGCTGTTTTCGAATACCTCGAAGACCATGAGGAATACGCTACCCCGCTGGTCCAAAATGGCCCCTGTGCTTATATGACCTTCAACGAACTCGGCATCGCACAGTGCGGTATAGAGATGGCTTGGAAAGCAGGGGCCACGGATTTCCAAAAGCCGATTTCCTGCCACCTGTACCCCATCCGGACCCGTCGCCAGGGCCCCGGCTTCGAAGCGATGAACTACGAACGCTGGGATATCTGCTCCGCAGCGTGCTCGGCAGGGGCGAAGGCCAAACTGCCCGTCTATCGCTTTGTCAAAGATGCCCTGGTGCGAAAATACGGACAGGAGTTCTACGATGAACTGGAAGCCGCTGCCCTGGACCATCGGGAGGGGTAAGCCGGGCAAAAAAAAAGGTCAGCAAGGATGCTGACCCCTAAAAAACACCTAAAACCCTATTAACTAACCTAATTCTTTATAGCAAATCGTTGGCAGACGCTACGCAACCTCTATGGTTCTGTTGCGTTGGATGTCCACTTCTGTCTTGGGGATGCTCAGTTGCAGTACCCCGTTTATGTAAGCAGCCTGGATTCTCTCAAGCGCTGCGTTCTTTGGTAAACGAAAACTTCTGGAAAAAGTTGAGAAAGAAAATTCTTTTCTCAAAAACTTGTTTCCGTCGCTCTCCTCCCGGCGGTTTTCTTTGCGGGCGGAGACATTCAGGTAATCGCCTTCTACCTTGATTTCAAAATCCGTCTTTTCCATCCCAGGGGCCGCTACCTCCAGGGTGTAGCCCGTTGCAGTCTCTAATACGTTCACCAAGGGTTGGGAAGCGAACTGGTCACCGCCTACCAACTGGTTCAGGTTGCGGTTGAAAAATCCATCTACCCACTGGTCTAAACGACCGGCTGCTACCGGCTGATAACTGATCACTTTCATAACATACGCTTTTAAACAGGAACGATTAAAAAAGGTTTTACACAATTTTATTTACAGCTCCGCCCGATGGGTCGCGGGGAGTCGCCACAGGGGAAAAGATGCTTTTCCACCTCCTGGCTCATCCTTCGCAACCCGCTTGCAGTAAGCGGTTTGTCCCTATGGGCTCAAATGTTGTTCCATGCTTGTAAAAGCGTCGGTTTGGCGGGATTAGACCATGGGCTAATGCCAAAATGGCATTTAAAAAATAAAAAGAATGTCATTTTGACATTTTAAAAAAATCAAGGGCTGTTCGCGTAGCGGCGTTACTTTGTTTGGTATCTTGCAGCGAAAATTCGCTCATTTATTTACTGTAAAATCGCGAAACGATGTCAATCGAAGCATTTCTTGAAAAGTTCAAAGCACAAGCTGCCGCTATGCCTTCCATTGGGAAGACCTTGAAAATGGTAGTGGACGACCAGGTGGTCTTCATAGACCTGACAGGCGACACCCCCGCGGTGAGCACGGAAGACCGGGAGGCCGACTGCACGATCTCGGCCAGTATGGAGACACTGGAAAAATTGCGCAGCGGCGAACTCAACCCTATGATGGCCGTGATGGGGGGCAAAGTCAAGATAAAAGGCGATATGAGCGTGGCCATGAAGCTTCAATCGCTCCTGTCCTGACGATTACAGCGATCTGGTGCGGCCCCCGTCCACGGGAATGCTGGTCCCCGTAATGTAAGAGGCAGCCGGGGACGCCAAAAAAGCCACCGCTGCGGCTACTTCCTCCGGACGCGCAAAACGCCCCATCGGGATGGTCGCCCGCATGGCATCCGACTCTTCTTCCAAGCTGGTTCCGCGCCGGGCGGCTTTGCCCGTCAACAGGGCGATAAGCCGCTCGGTAGCGGTCATACCGGGCAACACATTATTAATGGTGATGCCGTCGGGCCCGAGCTCGGAAGCCAGGGTCTTGGCCCAGCTCGCCATAGCCCCCCTGGTCGTATTGGAAACGCCGAGCTCTTCGAGGGGGATCTTAACCGAGGTGGAGATGATATTGACGATGCGCCCGTACCCGCTGCGGCGCATACCGGGCACCAGGAGCTGCACCAGAAGGTGGCTGCACAGGAGGTGTTGCCGATAGGCCTGCAAAAAATCGTCGGGCCTGGCCTCGAGCAGGGGTCCTGCGGGCGGTCCGCCTGTATTGTTGATCAGGATGTGGTAGGGGCTGTCTTGCACCAGAAGCCCGACCCGCTTTTGCAGTGCCTCGGGGTCGTTGAAGTCGAGGACCAAAAAGTCGTGGTTCTGCCCGGGGCCACCGGGCAGTTCTTCTATCAGCGAAGCCAGGAGCCCGGCGCTTCGGGCGACGGCCGTGATGCGCGCGCCCATGTTCGCGAGCGCGATAGCGGAAGCTCGGCCGATGCCTTTGCTGGCACCGCAGACCAAAGCGTTTTTTCCCTGAAGCTGGCCAAATAACTCTGTATGCATAGGGCTGTAATTAGACTTGTTGCGAGGGGAATCCTCGAGGGGTCAAAAAGGCCCTTTTTTCCCACAGGGTGCCTTTTTTCGGTCATATAACGCGGTTATACTCCCTCAAAAAGCCTTCGTGTGGATAAAAAATGACTCTTTTTCCCACCTCGCTGACCCCTCGCAACAAGTGTATTTAAAAAAACTGGATACAAACCGGGGTAGGGCTACTTTTTTCCCATTGGAAAGCAAGGCTGCCATCGTCCTGTATGCGGTAAGCGACGATATTATCGGATTTCTGGTTGGCTACGAGCAGCCATTTTCCATCCGGGTGTATGGCGAAATTGCGGGGAAAGCTACCGCGCACAGGCGTATGCCCGACGAGTCTGAGCTGCCCGCTTTGGGGGTCTACGCGGAAGCCCACCAGGCTATCGTGCCCCCGGTTGCTGCCGTATAGGTAGCGCCCGTCGGGCGTGAGGTGTATATCGGCGCAAAACGACCCTTCTCCCGCGCCTTCGGGCAGGGTGCTGATGGAGCTGAGCACGCTTAGGTGCCCCTTTTCCGCATCGCGCCGCAGTTGGGTAATGGTGTTGTTGAGTTCATTGATAACATAGGCAAAAGGCAGGGTGGGGTGGAAGGCCAGATGCCGGGGGCCCGCGCCCGGCGGTAGGGAGCAGAAGGCCGGTTCAGCGGGAAGGAGCCGTCCGGCCACGGTATCGATCTGATAGATGTAGATGCGGTCGGCACCGAGGTCGGGCACATAGAGGAAGCGCTCGTCGGGTGCCAGGAATGCCGCGTGGGGGTGAGGGGCGTCTTGCCGGGGGTGCGGCCCTTTACCTGCCGGTCGCTGCACATCGCTGGCCATGGCCAGGGATCCATCCGGCCCGATGGGGAACAAGGCGACGCCACCCCCGTAGTTCGCGACGAACGCAAAGCGGTTGGCGCGGTCGGTCTGCACATGGCAGGGGGCAAACCCATGGGTAGACTGTCGGTTCAGCAGGCGCAGGCCACTGGCTTCTACGGCGTACGCCCGCAGGTGCCCGGTGCTGTCTGGTCCGTCCGGTCCCGTTTCCTCTACGGCATACAAAAACCGACGGTCAGCGCTCAAGGTCAGGAAAGAGGGGTTCACCAAACCGCTGTCCGTATGCGGGGGGAGCATCGCGGTACCGCTGCTGTCGAGCACCAGCCGCGTAATGCCCTTCGCCCGTTGGCCGGAGGGGCCGGTCTGGTCGGTGTAGGCCCCGACGAAGAAGTCCATCGCGGGAGCCGGTGGGCTGACCAGCGGTTTTTGGCGGCAACTGAACGCGAAGAAGCCGGTCAGGCAGGCCCATCCTATTTTAGCTATGCGGCACATACGGGATATTTTTTCTAAAAGTACCGAATTGTTGGGCTTTTTCTATTTTTTTCTAAAAAAGAAAATAGACTTGTTGCGAGGGATCAGCGAGGAGGAAAAAAAGAGTTACGTGACCTGTTGGGCAGCCCCCTCGCAGCCATCCTACTGCTTGCCCAACAGGTCTTTGAAGCGGGGGTCCTCGCGCAGCGATTGGAGGTTGCTGTCGTTCTCAAACCAGGCTTTTTGTTTGAGGCCGCCTTGTACTGCCCGTTCCAGGGCGTGGATAGCTTTTTCTTTTAGGCCTGCCAGGGCAAAGATGCAACCGGCATTGTAGAGCAAGATGGCATCGTCGGGGGCCAGGTCCAGGGCGTTTTGTAAGAAGTTGAGGCTTTTGGCGCTCTGCCCCAGGGCCATGAGGCCGTTGGCGGCCAGGTAGTAGGCCCGTGCATCGCCGGGGTTGAGCTCGAGGTGGTGCTCGGCGAGCGCTACGCCCCGTTGGCGGGCATCCGCTGCCTTCTCGGGCTGGCCGAGCTGTTCGTACACTTGTCCGCAAATCAAAAGTGACTGAAAATCATCTGGTTGTACGCGGTGTGCTGCTTCGAACAAGTGGGCTGCTTTTTCCAGTTTTCCCTGGGTCAGGGCTACGCGCGCATACCAGTACCAGACCTCGAAGAGTTGGGGGTCGAGTGCGATAGCGCGTTCAAAAGCAGCTTCGGCTTCCTCGTACTTTGCTTCCAGCGAAAGGGCGACGCCCCGCGAGATATGCCCCGGTGCCTGTAGGGGGTCGAGTTCGACGGCGCGCAGGCTGTTTTGTTGGGCGAGCAGCAGGTTTTCGCTGTTGGCGGCGTAGAACGAGAAGAGGTAGGCGTAGCAATCGGCCAGGCCGGAGTAGGCCAGCGCGTAGGCAGCGTCTTCTTCAATGGCTTTTTGGAACATCTGCAGGGCCAGGAGCACGCCCTGCCGGCTGAACTGCCCGTAAAAGCGCCTGCCCCGGATGTAGTAGTCGTAGGCCTGCACGTTATTGGTTTGCACGGTGCGGATATTGCGCGTTTGCAGGCCTCCTAGTTTGACGCGCAGGGCGGCAGTGATGTTCTGGGCGATTTCGTCCTGGACGGCAAAAAGGTCTTTGATCTGCCGGTCGAAGCGGCCCGACCACAGGTTGATGCCCTGTGCGGTGTCTATGAGTTCGGCGGTGATGCGCAATTGGGCGCCGATTTTGCGCACGGCCCCCTCCAGGAGTACGTTGGCGTGCAGTTTTTGCCCTATTTCCGCAACCGACAGGTCGTGGCCTTTCAACGCAAAAGAAGAGGCGCGGGACACGACTTGCAGGTCGGGGATCTTGCCCAGGGAGATGATGATCTCCTCGGCAATCCCATCGCAGAAATACTCCTGCTGCGGGTCGCTGCTCAGGTTGCGGAAAGGTAGAACGGCTATGGACCGCATGGGTGCCGTGGTGCGGGGCGCGGGAAAATCAGCGGGCAGGCCCGAAATATCGAGCTGGTACAAAGGCTCTGCCTGGTCGAAGTCTTTGAGCAGGAAAGCCCCCAACAAGCGCACCCCGGCCCCTTTGGGGAGCTTATCGCGCAGTTCGTTTACCGCGGCCTGGGAGAGCAGCGCCTGACCGCCGTGGGCAGCCCCACAGATACGGGATGCCCGGTGTATTTCCTGCCCGATAAAGCCCCCGGGGCTGGCAATAGCCTCCCCGCTGTGGATGCCTATGCGGACCCGCAGGCGGATCCCGCGGGCCCAGCTTTCTACGGAATACGCCCGCAGGATGGTCATGGCGAAGGCTACGGCATCTTCCGGGGCATCAAAAACAGCGAAAAACCCGTCGCCGGCGTTGTCCACTACTTTTCCGTTGAAGGTGCGGATGGCAGATTGGAAAATACTGCGGTAGCGTTCCAAGACAAAAGCGTAGCCTTCCCCCAGGGCCTGCGCAAGCCGGGTGGACCCTTCAATATCGCTGAAGAGGAAGGTTTTCCTGATCTTTGGAAGCTCGTTCATCTTTGCAAAGGTACATCAATTCAGATAGACGGAAAAGAAAGGACGCGCAAGTCGCTTTCGGATTGGTTTTATTCTTGCGGAAAGTTTAAATTGCGATTTTTGGGCCCGGTTGGGCAAAACGGGTGCCGCCCAGCGCACCCCGTACCCCTGATAAGGCCCTATAAATCCCGTTTTTTCTATGCGCATTGAGTTGAGAAACCTCCAGGTCGAAGATTACTTTGGCCTGCGCGAAGCTATGATAGAAGCCTATGCAGGCATCGGTGGGGACTACTGGTATGCCCAGGACATCAAAAAGCTCTTGGAACTATTCCCCGAAGGACAGCTCTGTGTGTTAGTGGATGGCAAAGTAGTCGCTTCCGCCCTTTCCATCATCGTCAACTACCGAAAGTACGGGGACAGCCACACCTTCGAGGAAATCACCGGGAAATATACGTTCAGCACCCACGACCCCGACGGGGACATCCTCTACGGCATCGAGCTTTTTGTACACCCCGAATACCGCGGCCTGCGCCTGGGGCGGCGCTTGTACGATGCGCGCAAGGAACTGTGCGAGAGCCTGAACCTGCGCGCGATCATCGCCGGTGGCCGGATACCCAACTACAAAAACTATGCAGACGTGCTCAAGCCAAGGGAGTACATCGAAAAAGTGCGCTTGAAAGAAATTTTCGATGCGACGCTGACCTTCCAGATGTCGAACGATTTCCACGTCAAAAAAATCCTGAAAAACTACCTGCCCGGGGATACGGAATCCAAAGAATTTGCCACGCTATTAGAGTGGAACAATATCTACTACGTAGACAAGGAGCAGCTCATCAACGCACCCAAAGAGGTGGTGCGCCTGGGGCTCGTCCAGTGGCAGATGCGCCTCTTCGACAACTTCGACGCCCTGGCAGAACAGGTAGAGTACTTCGTGGATGCCATCAGCGACTATAAAGCGCATTTCATCCTGTTCCCGGCTCTGTTTAACGCCCCGCTCATGGCCGAGTACAACCACCTGGGCGAAGCGAAGGCCATCCGCGAACTGGCCAAGTTTACAGAGCCGCTCCTGCAGAAGTTCATCCAACTGGCCATGGCGTACAACATCAACATCATCACCGGTAGCATGCCCATCGTGGAAGAGGGCCGGCTGCTCAACGTCACCTACCTCTGCCGGCGCGACGGAACCTGGGAGAGCTGCTACAAAATCCATCCCACCCCCCCGGAGGTAGCCGCCTGGGGCA
>JBEGMH010000049.1:0-5177 GCA_041183125.1 Bacteroidota bacterium
TCCTCGTGCTGACCGCCCTCGTCCTGCAGGGCATTGCCGCAAATAGCTGCCAAAAATCGGACGACGGTGCGTACAAAGCCTTGCTCACCGATACCGAGCTCTACCACGCCTCTGTCAAGCAGTTGACAGACATCATCATCCACGACATCTTCTCCCCCCCCGTGGCGAGCCGCATCTATGCCTACTCCAATATCGCCGCCTACGAAACCCTGGTCCACGCCTACCCCGAACACCGCTCCCTGGCCGGGCAAATCAAGGAACTGACCCCCGCCCCGCAGCCCGACCCCGACAAACCCGTGGACATCCACTTGGCCGCCCTCCACGCCTTCCTCACCGTCGGCAAAGCCCTTATCTTTTCCGAAGACAAAATGGACGCTTTCCGGGAAGCACAATACGCCCGCCTCCGCGAAGCAGGCATCCCCCGCGACGTGTTCGACCACTCCATCGCCTACGGGGAGCAGGTCGCCCAGCACGTCATGGCCTGGGCCAAAAAGGACAACTACAGCCAGACCCGCTCCTTCCCCAAATACACCATCAAGCCCGAAGACGAATACTGGAAGCCTACTCCGCCCGACTACATGGAGGGTATCGAACCCCACTGGATGAAAATCCGCACCCTGGTGCTGGATTCCTGCAACCAGTTCGCACCCAACCCGCCCACGCCGTTCGACATGAACAAAAACAGCCGCTTCTATAAGGAAGTCATGGAGGTCTATGAAACCGGCAAAAACCTGAGCGAAGAACAAAACGATATCGCCAGCTTCTGGGACTGCAACCCCTACGTCTCCCACCATAAAGGCCATGCCATGTTCGCCACGAAGAAAATTACCCCCGGCGGGCACTGGATGGGCATCACCGCTATCGCCACCCGCCAGTCCAAAGCGGATTTCATGCGTACCTCCGAAGCCTATACCCGCGTCGCCATCGCCCTGTTCGACGGGTTCATCAGTTGCTGGGACGAGAAATGGCGCAGTGTCGTCGTGCGCCCCGAAACCGTCATCAACCAGTTTATTGACGAAGACTGGGTGCCCCTGCTCCAAACCCCGCCCTTCCCGGAATACACCAGTGGCCACAGTGTGATCTCCAACGCCTCCGCCGTCGTGCTCACCGACCTGTTCGGCGAGCCGTTCCCCTTCCGCGATACGACGGAAATGGAGTACGGACTGCCCGTACGGGAGTTCCCCTCCTTCCTGGCCGCTAGCGAGGAGGCCGCCATCAGCCGCTTGTACGGGGGCATCCACTACCGGCCGGCCATAGAGGAAGGCTCCGCCCAGGGCAAGAAAGTAGGCGCATGGGTCGTACAGCACCTGCATACCCGCCAGGAGGAAAAGACAGGAGGGGCTGCGGTCGGCCTGCGTTGAGGGGGGACTGAAAATTTGAAGGCGTGGGAACCACCGAGGAACAAAGCGGGGTAGCTACCGCATACTTTTGGTTTTTTTAAGCCAAATGTCGCTGGCCGGTGGTATGGTTCCTTGTAATAAATCTAATATATTTTTGACAAATATGTACATTTTTTTTCCATGAAAGGACATTTTTTGGGAGAAAACGCACATGATATAAGAATATATTGTATATTTACGTTCGTTAAGAAAACTCGCCTGCACAGGAATCAGCAGCTTTGTCCCAATTACAAAAAAAGACAGACCACGGGTACGGCTTTGCCTTGCCCTGTAAAGAGTATAGTGTTTCATAGTGTGAGGGGTAGCCGCTTTTGTGGTTGCTCCTTTTTTTATTAGACTGGTTGCGAGAGGTCAGCGAGATGGAAAAGAAGGGTCATTTTTTATCTACACGAAGGCTTTTTGCGGGAGTCTAAGCGCCTTAGATGACCGAAAAAAGGCATAGTATGGGAAAGAAAGGGCCTTTTCGACCCCTTGATGATTGCCCTCGCAACCAGTCTATCCCCCTTGCAACACCCCCCGCCTAATGCTCCCGGTTGCTGAGCATATCGGCTAAGATGCGCAGGGGTTCTTTATGTGCTTCCGGGCAGTGCAGGGCGTCCAGGTCGGCAAACGCCATCTCTAAAAAGCGCTGTTTTTCGGCCAGGGCATATTCCAAGACGCCGAGCTGCTGGTATAATGCGGTTACTTCCTGGATTTTTTCCTGCTGGTCGGCGGGGCGGGCGAGTGCCAGGGCCTGCAATCTTTCCCGCTGCGCGGGGGAAGCGAGTTCCAGGGCTTTGAGCCAGAGGAAGGTTTTTTTGTTCTGCGCGATATCGCCCCCGATTTTCTTGCCCACCTTGCCCCCTTCGCCGAAGGTGTCGAGGATATCGTCCTGGAGCTGGAACGCGGTGCCGCTCTGCCGGCCAAAGCGGTCTAGGCGCTGGACGTCTTCCGCAGGGGCGTCGGCTGCGGTCGCCCCTATGCAGAGGCTACCCGCGAGAAGGGCTGCCGTTTTGAGCTCGATCATGCGCAGGTACTCCGGGATGGACACCTGGGGGCGTTGTTCGAATTCCATATCCATCTGCTGCCCTTCGCAGACTTCGCGCGCGACCTGGTTGAACGTAGCCAGGATACCCGGCAGGTGGCGTTGCTCGGATTGCAGGAGGTACTCGTACGCAAAAATGAGCATGACGTCGCCCGAGAGGATAGCCGTATTTTCCCCGAACAGCGCGTGTACCGTCGGTTTGCCCCTGCGCAGGGACGCCGCATCCATGATATCGTCGTGTACCAGGGTGAAGTTGTGGAAGATTTCGACGGCGTAGGCCAGGGGCAACGCTTTTTCCACATCGGGCCGGTACAAGCCGTAGCCGAGCAGGGCCATCGCCGGGCGCAGGCGCTTGCCGCCCAACTCCAGGATGTAGTTGACCGGTGCGTACAGCCCCTCCGGGCTGCCGGAAAAAGGGAGCCCCTTTCGGTAGGATTCAAATAGTTGCTGGTAGCGCTCGACGGTTGGAATGGCCATGGTCTGTTTTTTGAAATTGGAAGGTACGCAAATCTCCGGTATTTTTACAATGCCGGGCGCGATTGAACGAAAAAGCGTAGTTTTGTGTTCACAAAGAGTTATGGATTATTTTGACCTGGTTGTTATAGGTGGAGGGCCGAGCGGATTGAATGTCGCTTTGTCGGCAAAAAAAGCGGGGCTGCGCTACATCGTACTCGAAAAAGGCGTGTTGGCCAATTCCATCTACCACTTTCCCACCAATATGACGTTCTTTTCGACTTCCCGCCTGCTCGAGATCGGGCAAGTGCCCTTCATATCGCACGGGGACAAGCCCACCCGACGGGAAGCCCTGGAATATTACCGCCGGCTGAAAGAAGCCTGGGGGTTGTCCGTGCGCTGCTATGAAGAAGTGCAGTCCATGGACCGCCAACCCGACGGGCGCTACCGAATCCGCGGCACACAGGGGGAATACCTGGCCCACCACGTCGTGGTCGCCACCGGATTCTACGATACGCCACGCCTGCTGGAAGTGCCGGGGGAAAACCTGCCCTGGGTGCGCCATTACTACGACGATGCCCACCCGTACATTGACCAGCGCGTGCTGGTGGTCGGTGCCCGCAACTCAGCCTGTGATGCCGCCCTGGAGCTCCACCAAAAGGGGGCCGTGGTCTCTATGGCCATCCGGGGGGCTGAAATACACCCCAACGTGAAATACTGGATACGGCCCAATATCGTCAACCGCATTGCCGAGGGGAGCATCACGGCGTACTTCCACACGATGGTCAAAGAAATCCGCCCAGGCGAAGTCGTGTTGGAAGGACCGGAAGGGCCTTTTAGGATCGAAAACGATTTCGTATTGGCCATGACGGGCTACCAGCCGAATTACGCCCTCTTGCAACGCCTCGGACTGAGCTGTAGCGCCTCCGACGACCAGGTCCCCGACCACAACCCGGATACCCTGGAAACCAACTTGCCGAACGTCTATCTGTCCGGGGTAGTCTGCGGCGGGCGGCAAATCAACAAATACTTTATTGAAAACACCCGCGACCACGGGGACATTATTCTTTCACACATTATCCACAAGCAGAACACGCGCGCCTAAGCCCGCACCTGCCCTTAAATGATTTTTATGACGTTTGAATCGCTGAACCTGATTCCCGAAATCCTCAAAACACTGCACGAATCAGGCTACACTTCCCCAACCCCCATCCAGCAACAAGCTATCCCCAAAGTGTTGGCCGGGAAAGACCTCCTGGCTTGTGCCCAAACCGGCACGGGCAAAACAGCGGCCTTCGCTACCCCCATCCTGCAGATCCTGCGCGGAAAGCCCCGCCCCAATAACCGGCGCAGCGGTATCCGCGCCCTCATCCTGACCCCCACCCGCGAGCTGGCCATTCAGATAGACGAGAGCATCGCTACTTACGGACGCCTGACGGGCATCCGCTCGCTGGTGATTTTCGGCGGAGTGTCCCAGCACGCCCAGGTCAACGCCCTCCAATCCGGTACGGATATTTTAGTGGCGACCCCGGGCCGGCTGCTCGATTTGATCCAGCAGGGCTTCATCCGCTTGGACACGATCGAGATTTTTGTACTCGATGAAGCGGACCGCATGCTCGACATGGGCTTCATCCACGATGTGCGCAAGGTGCTGAAACACCTCCCCGACAAGCGGCAGTCGCTGTTTTTTTCGGCTACCATGCCCCCCGAAATCGTGCAATTAGCGGGCAATATCCTCCGCGACCCGGAGCGCGTAGCCGTTACGCCGCCCTCTTCGACCGCCGAGCGCATCAACCAGTCGCTCTACTATGTGCCTAAAAACCAGAAAAAGGCCCTGCTGATCCACCTGCTGTTCGAAATGGATATCCCGTCCGCCCTCGTATTCACCCGCACTAAACACGGGGCCGACCGCCTGGTCAAAGATCTGCACCGGGCCGGTATCGGAGCGGAAGCGATCCACGGCAATAAATCGCAGAATGCCCGGCAGCGCGCCCTGAACAATTTCAAGACGCGCCAGACCCGCATCCTGGTCGCCACGGATATCGCCGCCCGGGGCATTGATGTAGAAGAACTGTCGCACGTCATCAACTACGAAATCCCGAATATCCCGGAGACCTACGTACACCGCATCGGGCGCACCGGCCGGGCAGGCAACGAGGGGGTGGCGGTTTCTTTCTGCGATGAGGAAGAACGCCCCTACATCCGCGATATCCACAAGCTCATCGCCCGGACGATACCGGTCGTGGCCGAACACCCTTTTTTGAACGATAGCCCCGTAGCGGAAACACCCGCTCCTACGC
>JBEGMH010000050.1:0-10105 GCA_041183125.1 Bacteroidota bacterium
GCATTGGCAAGGACGCAGTCCCCACCGGCTACATCTTTGGGCGTGAGCACTTTGCTGCCACTCAACGGGTCGAGCACGACGTTGACGTTGCGGCAACCGCAGGTGAGCGAGCTATTGGAAAGAATGGAAGTAGGGGAATAAAGAAAGTCCGTTCCGATTTTTTCCGCGGACAGGGAGTGGGCGATATGCGGGAAGGACACGCATAGCCACAGGAATGCCAGGCATTTTTGTTTAAATCGGTTTTTGACTATCATGTTTCATGGGCATTGAACCGTTGCCGGTCCAGCAAACCACCTGCTACAGGATACATTTGCTCTGCTGCAAATATAGCGACTTATTCCGAATGTGCAATCCCTTGGCATGGTAAATGCCGTGTTTTAACATTAGACTGGTTGCGAGGGGGTCGGCGAGGTGGGAAAAAAGAAGCCTTTTCTACTAAGCTCCCCACGACAAAAGAGAGGCCCTTTGCGGAGCCTCTGGAAACAGGTTGAGTATGAAAAAAGAATACTTTGCGATGGAAAAGATTCCGGCTGCCCGCCGGAGGAAAGGAAAAAGTCCCCGACCGGAACACCGGCCGGGGCGCTTCACAATGCCGTTTATTAAAGAAATCCTGACAACAACTTTAACACATCCAAAAGTAACCCATACAGCGTTTGGAAGTCCGGAATATCGCCCATCGGCCCCGTTGGTTTGTCCAAAAGCGGCGAATGGTGTTCTAATGCCAATCGGGGGCATAAATCTTCCAAAAACCTAAAAAAATCGGTTGTTTATCGTTAGCACTCCCGTATTCAAAATGATTTAATAGATTTGTGCCAAACGGGTGCAGGTAGGTTTTGCAAAGCTCAATCGTTTGCGTGGAGCCTCTGTCTGTGTCCCTTTCGAAAGGCGTTTTGTACACAACCTCCCGCTGTTCATTAGACTGGTTGCGGGGGTTCAGCGCAGATGAACGCTCGCAACCAGCCCAATCATGATGTCGCGCTTATGGAACAACTTCTCAGCAAACTGACCGCGCCGCGCAACCGCATCGCCACCCACGTGCTTTTTTGGGTGGCCTACGTCCTTTTCTTCTCCTTGTTGTACGGAAATATCCGCGACGACTACGTCAAAGGGTTCACCCAAAACCTGACTGCCCTGCCGGCCACCATCACCGCTACGTATTTCACCCTGTATTTTCTCATCCCGCGTTTCCTGGACAAAAAAGAATATACGACGTTCATCCTCTTGTTCGTCAGTTCTGCTGTGCTGTTTGGCTACATAGACCGGATCATCGTGCACCTCCTATGGGTGCCGTACTACATCCCCGACTATCCCTACGACAAGTACCCGCTCGACCACCTGGGCAAGGCCATACAGCAGATGACCAATATGTACACCATCGTGTTGGCCGCCGCCGCTATCAAGTTGGTGAAGCGAAACTATGAAAACGAAAAACTGGCCCGCGAAATGGGCCGCGAAAAACTCGATGCCGAGCTCAAGTTCCTGAAAGCACAGATCCACCCGCACTTTTTGTTCAATACGCTCAACACCCTGTACGCCCTGACCCTGCAAAACTCCAAGCAGTCCTCCGAGGTGGTGCTCCGCCTTTCCAACCTGCTGGACTACATGCTCTACGAATGCAACGTCCCCCTGATTTCCCTGCGCAAAGAGATGCAGCAAATCCAAAACATGATCGAACTGGAAAAACTGCGCTATGGCGACCGCCTGGACGTGATGTTTACTCAGAGCGGGGACCTGCACCCGTCCCACCACGTCCCGCCCCTGCTTATGCTCCCCTTTATCGAAAACGCCTTCAAGCACGGGGTCAGCCGGGAAACAGAAGAAATGTTTATCAATATTGACATTGGTATACGCGCCCATACCCTCACCCTGCGCGTCGAAAACAGCAAAACCGAACTCCAGCCCGGTGCTTTGGCCGAGGAATTGGACTACACCAAAGGCATAGGGCTGCGCAATGTGCGCCGCCGCCTGGACTTGCTGTACGGAACTACATACGACCTACAGGTCTTCAATGAAGACGATACGTTCATGATCGTCCTGCGCATCCCGCTGCCCACCGAAACGGAACCCACCGGAAAAGGCCACTTAGCCGGCGGGAACCTCCCAATCGTTGCATCAGCATAACTCCCGACTATGAAAGTAAAATGCCTGCTGGTAGATGATGAACCCCTAGCCCTGGATGTACTCGAATCGTATATCCAACGGGTCGAGGGGCTGGAACTGGTCAGCCGCTGCGACAACGCGCTCCAGGCCTTCGACCTGCTGCTCTCCCAGCCTATTGACCTGATTTTTCTCGATATTCAGATGCCCCGCCTCGACGGCATAGAGTTCCTCAAAACGCTGCACAACCCGCCCAGGGTCATTTTCACCACCGCATACCGCGATTACGCCATCGAAGCCTTTGAACTCGACGTAGTGGACTACCTCCTCAAACCCATCCCCTTTAGCCGCTTCCTCAAAGCGGTCAACAAAGCCTTCGGCCTCTTCCAGCAGAAAGCAGGTGCCACCAGCCCCGCCCCCATCCCCATACCCGACGAAAACCTACAACTGCAGAGCCAGGAAAACATTATCGTACGGGCTGATAAGAAAATGATCAAAGTGCCCCTCGACGAAATCCAGTACATCGAGAGCCTGAAGGATTATGTCATCATCTACCTCCCCAACCGCCGTATCGTCACCAAACAGAAAATCAGCTACCTGGAACAAAAATTGCCCGAAGGCGAGTTCTTGCGCATCCACCGCTCTTTTTTGATCGCCATCAAAAAAATTAGAGCCTTCTCCCCCAACCACGTGGAAATCAATAACCAGGAACTCCCCATCGGACGGAGCTACAAAAGCGAAGTGTCGAAAGCCCTCGGGATTACCTGAAGTTTCCATTGAAACTACCCGGCGGGTGTTTTTCCACAAAAAGCCTTCGGCCAGGAACCAACCGAAACACGCACAGTTTGAGGAAAAATCGGTACTTTTGCAGAAAGACTGCCCTTATGCTGTCAAAAAAGTACATAAAAGACAAAATTTCATCCAACAGCGTACAAATACGTCAATATGGGATAAGCAAGATTGGCTTATTCGGCTCCTTTGTAAGACAGGAGCAAAAAAGCGGAAGCGATATTGACATCCTTATTGATTTTCAACAAGGTAAGGAAACTTTCGACAATTTTATGGCCATTTGTGACCTGTTTGATGCTATCTTCAAAGGGTACAAAGTGGAGGTTGTAACGGTAGGGGGGTTAAGCCCATACATAGGCCCTCATATACTAAACAGCGTTGAGTATGTCCAAATTGCCAATTGAATACCTTCGACATATTTATGACGAGTGCATATTTATTACGAACTGCATATCCCCTGATATGTCCAAAAACGACTTAGTAGATGACGAAGTGTTAAAACGGGCGGTAGTTCGTAGTCTGGAAATAATTGGCGAAGCGACCAAAAAAATCCCAGCGGATATCAAAGAACAATGGAGTAGTGTTCCGTGGCGAAATATTGCCGGCATGAGAGACAAACTCATCCATGACTACGTCGGAATCAACTATAGCATAGTATGGGATGTGGTCAGAAACAAGATACCCGAAATTACGCCAATCATTGCGAAGATAATCAGCAGTGAATCGAACCGGCAGGATGTGCCCCCCCCACAGCACGGCGACTAGATCTATCTGAAAAGAAGGATATAATAGACTTGTTGCGAGGGGAATCATCAAGGGGTCAAAAAGGACTCTTTTTTCCCACCTCGCTGACCCCTCGCAACAAGTCTAATCTTTCACGGTACACTTTGCCCCGCCCTATTTTTCTCCTGCGCACGCCGCAAAAAGCGCGTCACGGCGTCCCTGGGCACAAAACGCACCAGAAAAGCGACCAACACGTTAAAAGCTCCCGGTATCGCCACCGATTTGCCCCGCATCATCGCATCGTACCCGAATTGCGCCACGTACTCCACCGGCGTGACCATCCAGGACGATTTCGCAGAGAACTTCGTGCGGCCAGCCCCGACGGTTTGCTGGAAACCCGTAGGGACCATGCCCGGACAGAGCACCGTTGCCGTTACGCCCGTGCCTTTCAATTCGTTGGCGATAGACTGGGTAAAGGAGAGGACATACGCTTTGGTCGCGTAGTAAATAGACATCAGCGGACTGGGCTGGAAGCCGGCCATGGAGGCGATGTTCAGGATCTTTCCCCTTCCCCGCTCGATCATCCGCGGCATGAGGAGCTTGGTCAAGCGCGTCAGCGTCAGCACGTGCAAGTGGATCATGCGGTTTTCGCGCTCCCAGTCGGTTTCCGCAAAAAAACCAAAAATGCCAAAGCCCGCGTTGTTGACCAATACGTCAATGGGTCGGTCTTGGATCTCCGCACGGCCCAGCACCCTTTCGGCAGCCTCCGGCTGGGCGAGGTCTTCCACGATACAGGTAATTTGACAGGCGGGGGCTAATTGCTGCAACTGGAGACGCGCGTTCTCCAGTTCCTGCGGACGGATGTCCACCAAAATGAGGTCCAGGCCGTGCCTGGCCATAACCCGCGCCAACTCCAGGCCAATACCGCCTGAAGCGCCGGTGAGCAACGCACACTGTTTCATAAGGTCTTAGGGTTTTTTGTGGTTTTTATCCGCCTAGGGCTCAAAAATCTTTCTACGACCAATATTGCAAAATAATATTTTAAAAAAGTGTTCTTTTTTTGTTTTAAAAAATAAAAATAAGAAAAAGACGATATTTTAGTATTTTTTTTTAGGCAAAAGCGGTAAAACACTTTTGGGGCAGTCTCCGCACTGCCAAGATACAAAAGTCTTGTCGCCGAGAAAAATTAATGCGTGCCGGAACATATTTTCCTGCCAATTTATCGGATATTGGGCGTCCGCAAGCCTCATATCAGCCACTATGTCCACACGTTTCAGAGCGCTCCCTAAGATCGAGTTACACGTGCATTTAGACTGCTCGATGAGCTTTGATGCTGTCCATTTGTTAGATGCGGGGATTTCCCACAGCGATTACCTACAGCGGTTCGTCGCCCCACAGGAAGCCACCGGGCTGCCCGACTACCTGAGCTGCGCCCTGGAAGAGATCCGGCTCATGCAGACCGGTGCCCAGCTCCGCGTGGCCACGCTGGACCTGCTGCGGCAGTTACAGGCAGACCACGTCCTCTACGCCGAAATCCGGTTTGCACCCCTGGAACACCTGCAAGGAGGGCTCTCCCCGGAAGGGGTCGTGGCCAGTGTGGAAGCCGCCCTGCGCGAAGGGATGGCGGAGACAGGGGTAGAGGCACGCCTCATCCTGTGCACGCTGCGCCACTACCCAGAAGCGCAAAGCCACCTGGTCGCGGAGTTGGCCTGCGCGTTTCAAAAGGACCTGGTAGCCGGCTTCGACCTGGCCGCCGACGAGGCTGCCTGGCCGCTCGAGCCCCATATATCGGCTTTCGCGTACGCCCAGGCCCACGGACTGCCCTGCACGGCCCACGCCGGGGAGGCCTGTGGCCCGGAAAGCGTTTGGGAGACACTGGAAAAGCTCCGCCCACAGCGCATCGGGCACGGGGTGCGCAGCATCGGCGACCCCGACCTGCTGTCGGTGTTGCGCTCGCAGCAGATCCACCTCGAAGTATGTCCCACCAGCAATATCCGCACCCGCGTCTTTCCTTCCTTTTCCCAACACAGTGTCCAGGGCCTTTACGAAGCGGGGGTTTCGGTGGGGATCAACACCGACGGGCGCACTATCTCCTCGGTATCGCTGACGGAAGAGTACGAGCAACTGCACCAGACCTTTGGTTGGTCGGAAGCGCAGTTCCTGCGTTGTAACCGCTATGCCTTGGAAGCTGCCTTTATCCCCGATGCCGTGAAAGTCCGGCTACGGGCGGCCCTGGAAGCAGGATACCCCTAACGGCCCGCCTTTTTATACCCCATTTCTTGGCCAAGTGGCCTTTCTTTAATATACTTGTGTTTTTCACCTAAAGTCGCCCTTTATGCAAGAGCAGCAACAATCCCTGGAGCGCAGCATCGGTCTGCCGCTGGCCATCATCCTCACCATCAGTTCGATCATCGGGTCTGGCGTGTTCAAAAAAGTAGCCCCCATGATGGCGGAGCTGCAGTCACCAGGCTGGGTATTGGCCGCATGGGTACTCGCCGGCATCGTCTCCCTCGCAGGCGCCCTTTCCGTAGCAGAATTATCCGGCCAGATCGCCGATTCGGGGGGTGCGTATGTCTTTTTGCGGGAGATTTACGGCAAGGCGGTTGCCTTCTTCTTCGGCTGGGGCAACTTCGCCGTCATCCGGACGGCCTCCATCGCTTCCATTGCGTATGTCTTCGCCGAGTCGGTACATGCCCTGGTGCCCGTACCTGAAACGGGGGAAGCTCTGTCGGCAATCTCTATCGGGGGTGTGATTTTCCCTTTTGCCAACCTGGGCGTCAAGCTGATCGCCATCCTGCTGATTGCTTTTCTGACCCTGATCAACTACCGGGGCTTGCGCTATGGCAGCTTTGTGAGCCGCTATGCGACGAGCACGGTCGTCGTCAGCCTGGTCGCCATCGTGTTGCTGGGCTTGTTCGCCGGGTCTGGGGGCATGGCCAATATCAGCACCAACACCGCCGGATATGCCCGTTTTGAAGGGGATACGTTTGGTTTCGTCGCCGTGTTTTTTTCGGCTATGTTAGCTGCATTTTGGGCGTACGAGGGTTGGATCACGCTCAGCTTTATCGGGGGCGAGATCAAAAACCCCAACCGCAACCTGCCCTTGGCCATCCTGTTTGGTATGTTGGGCGTCATCGCCATTTACTTGTCGGTGAACTTCGCGTATATGTATGTACTGCCCGCGGGCGACCTCATCGCCGTGCACGAGTCCCAGAACCAGGTTGCCGCGATTGCGGTGGTAGAGCGCATCATCGGCCCGGTGGGGCGGCTGCTGATCGCGGCGCTGATCATCGTGTCCACCTTTGGTTGTACGAACACGACCATCCTGTTGGCTGCCCGTTTGTACTACAAAATGGCGCAGAACAAGGAGTTTTTCAAGGCGGCGGGCGAGGTACAGCCGCGTTTCCATACCCCTGGCAATGCGCTGCTCATGCAGGGGGTATGGGCGGCGGTGCTCATCTTGTCCGGCAGCTTCGACCAGCTCACCGACATGTTGATTTTCGCTTCCTTTATTTTCTATGGACTCTGTGCGTTTGGGGTGTTCATCCTGCGCAAGCGCAACGGCGGTGCCCCTAACACCTATAGGGTGCCCTTGTACCCCGTGCTGCCCGCCCTGTTCGTCCTGTTCTGTATTGCGCTGGTCGTCCTTACGATGTACAACCGCCCCGGCGAGTCGCTGTTTGGTTTGGTGCTCATCCTCACCGGTGCGCCTTTTTACTATCGGTGGACGCGCAAAAACAGGGCGGCATAAGTCTGATCGCAAAATAAAGCTGCAGGGTTGGCAATGTTAAAAAAAGCCCTTACCTTTGCAGTCCGGTTTTGAACCGTTGGTCCTATAGTACAACGGATAGTATGTAGGTTTCCGGAGCCTAAGATCCAGGTTCGATTCCTGGTGGGACCACGAAGATAAAAAAGCCTTGCAAGTACACGCTTGCAAGGCTTTTTTCATTAGGCTTGTGGCGAGGGGTCAGCGAGGTGGGAAAAAAGAGTCATTTTTTACCCACACGAAGGCTTTTTGAGGGAGTCTAAGCGCCTTAGATGATCGAAAGAAGGCACAGTGCGGGTAAACCCCTTGGTGATTCCCCTCCGTCCTCCTCCAGGGGCCACAACTTAAAGATAAAGAAAAGCTTTTCCGTTTTAAAGTCTTTCATCCGCTGAAATTCGAGGATCATCGTCTTTTCGACGCCTTCCTCTTCGATGGTGACCACGTAATCGAACTCGAGGATCGAGAAGCGGCGCTCGCGGATTTGTTTTCGGGCTTTGCCCTCTTCGGTAGGGGAACCTTTCAGGGGGGTGAGCTGGGTGATGGTCAGCCCGGTAAGGCCCGCGATAAGGGCCTTGGCCGCTTCGTTGTCTGCCATGAGAAACTCGAAGACGGCGTCGTACATTGGGTTTGCGATTTCCATTGGGTTTAATGTTTTATGTTGCCCAAAGATACCGCATTTTAGAGGCCGGTTCGGAAAATTTAGAGGGGGAGGGCTGCGGGAAGCGTGCCGTTATAGCGCGAAAGTGAAAAAATAAAATATTGAAAAACAGCAGAATAAGATGTTTCAGCCTCGTTTTTCCCCTTGTTTTGGCTGGAACAAAGTCGTGTCATCTGGCCTTTTTGAGGGGTGCTTGGGGTTTGGCCGTTGGGAGAGGGATTTCAGCCCCTTTGGGTCCAAAGAGGGATAAAGGGTGGGCAAAAATCAAAAAAGCCTTGTAAACTTTCAGTTTACAAGGCTTTGTGATTTATGTTTGTGGAGGTAGTGGGATTCGAACCCATGACCTCTTGCATGCCATGCAAGCGCTCTAGCCAGCTGAGCTATACCCCCGTTTTTTCGGTCAGCAAATATAAAAGCTCTTGGGGGAACTGTGCAATTTTATGGCCGTATTTTTTTCAAATTTTCATTCGGGGGGAGAGTTGATGGGAGGTAAATATTATTTTAAAAAGAATTGCAGAACATTGCATGTATTATTGCAACTTTTTGCATTCCTTGCAGTTTATTACTCAATTTGCGCCAAACAGGCTGAAAAGTATGGAAAGAATCACGGAAAGCAGCTCTCCTTACCGGCACCTCGAACAGATGTCGGTGCGGGAATTGCTGGAAAACATGAACAAAGAAGACCAGCTCGTACCGTTGGCGGTGGCCCGGGCCATACCACAAATGGAAGCGCTCGTGGAGCTTGCGGTCCAAAAGCTACAAAACGGCGGGCGTTTGTTTTATATCGGTGCCGGCACCAGCGGCCGGCTTGGGGTATTGGACGCCTCCGAATGCCCCCCTACCTTTGGCGTACCGGAAGACCTCGTCATCGGGATCATTGCGGGTGGGGAAACCGCCATTCGCCGCGCCGTCGAAAAAGCCGAAGACAGCCCTACCCAGGCCTGGGAAGACCTCTCCGTCCATGACATCGACGACCACGACGTCGTTGTCGGCATCGCTGCCTCGGGCACGACCCCCTACGTCATACACGGACTGAAAGCTTGCCAGGAGCGGGGCATCCCCACCGCTTGCATCACCTGTAACCCCGGCTCCCCTTTAGCCGAATATGCCGATTTTCCCATAGAGGTCGTCGTAGGCCCCGAGTTCGTAACAGGTAGCACGCGCATGAAGTCCGGCACCGCCCAGAAACTCGTGCTCAATATGGTCAGCACCAGCATCATGATCCGACTCGGAAGGGTCAAAGACAACAAGATGGTGGACATGCAGTTGACGAACGCCAAACTCATAGACCGCGGCACACGCATGCTCATGCACAGCCTCGACCTCGACTACCCGGAGGCCAAAGAAATGCTGCTCAAGCACGGAAGCGTCCGGAAAGCCATCGAAGCCGTGGGGGTCAAATAGCACAATGCCATGAAGCTGATCGTAGATAGTGGTTCGACTAAAGCAGCCTGGGCATTAACCCAAAACGGCGCCGTGCCGCATCGCTTTACCAGCGCCGGGATCAGCCCGTACTTCATGGACGACGAAACCGTACGCGCCGTGGTCGGCGAAGTACGCGCACAACTCAAAGGAGTAGTACCGACAGAGCTGCACTATTACGGTACCGGCTGCAACGCACAGGAACAGCGCCAACGCCTGGAACGGCTCTTCTCCAACCTCTTCCCGGAAATACCCCTGGTGCGGGTCTATACCGATATCGCAGGCGCTGCCCGCGCTTGCTGCCAACGCGAGGCCGGTATCACCGGAATCCTGGGTACCGGGTCCAACGCCTGCCGCTACGACGGCCGCGACGTAGTGGAGACCGCCGGCGGACTGGGCTTCATCCTAGGCGATGAAGGCAGTGGGGCCGCTATTGGTCGAGAGCTCCTCATCGCCTTCCTCAACCGCGAACTGCCCGGGCATAGTGCCCAAGCCCTTCAGGAACGCTTCCAACTGACGCGCGACAATATCCTGCAGTCCGTCTATAAACTTCCTTTCCCCAACCGCTACCTCGCTTCTTTTATGCCTTTTGTGCATGAGCACCGGGCAGAAGCCCCCGTTAAGGCGTTACTCGAGCGGCAGTTCCTGCT
>JBEGMH010000051.1:0-9458 GCA_041183125.1 Bacteroidota bacterium
CTCACCCGCTTCCCGGTTGACCCCCAGTTATTCACCAAGGGCATGATGATGTTAGGGGGTTCGACTGAACTCACTGACGAAGGGGACCACTTCGTCGGCGACCTGAGCGGCATCAACGCCAGTATGCAGCCATTCTGGCTCCGACCCTACTACAAGCCGGGCGCTAAAATCTCCAGGCTCCGCAGCTACGACGAGCGCATCGCCGAAATCGTCAAAAAAGCCGCTGACTGGGATATCGGCTTCCTGGTGGGTATCCCCTCCTGGCTCCAGTTGATGATGGAGCGTATCCTCGAGGCACACCAGGTGGAAACCATACACGATATATGGCCCAACCTCAAGGTTTTTGTACACGGCGGTGTCCACTTCGAACCCTATAAAAAAGGCTTCGAACGGCTTACGGCACAACCGCTCGTCTATATGGATTCCTATTTAGCCTCCGAGGGCTTCATAGGCTTCCAGGCCCGACCCGAAACACGCGCCATGAAAATGTTGCTGCAAGGGGGGATTTTCTACGAGTTCATCCCCTTTAACAGCAGCCACTTCGACGAAGAAGGAAACCTGATCGGCAACCCCAAGCCCCTGCTCATCCACGAAGTAGAGCCCAATGTAGATTACGCCTTGGTACTCAGTACCTGTTCGGGTGCCTGGCGCTACCTCATCGGCGATACGGTGCGCTTCACGGATGTAGAACAGAACGAAATCATCATCAGCGGGCGCACCAAGCACTACCTCAGCATCTGCGGCGAACATTTGTCGGTGGACAACATGAACCAGGGCATCCAGTACGTCGAGGAAATGTTGAACACCAGCATCCCAGAGTTTACGGTTTCCCCTATCAAATCCGGCTCCTTTTTTGGCCATAAATGGTACATTGGTGCCGACCCGCTCGTACCCCCGGCACAAATCCTCCCGCTGCTCGACCAGCGGCTGAAGGAGGTCAACGATGACTACCGCATCGAACGGGCTACCGTGCTCAACCGGGTAGAAGTGGAAGTTGTACCCGTTCAACTATTTTACAAATGGCATGAGATCCATGGCAAAATGGGGGGGCAAAATAAGTTCCCCCGCGTGATGCGGCACGAAAATTTTCGGGAGTGGGAGGCTTTTGTAGCCCAAAACCACCCAATAAAAGGATAACCCCATGTCGTTTCTGCTCGAAGGTATAAAAGTCGGGATCTTGTTGGCGCTCATGGTAGGTCCCTTATTTTTCACCCTCATCCAGACAGGGGTGGAGGAGGGCTTTCGCGCCGGGGCGATGGTGGGCTTGGGGATATGGGTCAGCGACTTTCTCTACGCCTTTGCTGCATACGGGGGCCTTTCGTACCTGGCGACCATCTCGCAGTCGGCTGCCTATACCCGCAATATCGGCATTGCGGGGAGTTTACTCTTGGCCGTGTTTGGACTAATATCCCTCTTTTCGGTTCCCAAGAGCAGGCATCTGCAACACAAAGAGCTCCGCCTTGCCGCTATCCGGGGAACATCCTACCTTTCGCTGTGGCTGAAGGGTTTTCTCATCAATACCGCTAACCCCTTTACCATTTTTTTCTGGCTCGGGCTCGTCAGTACCATTACGGTACGCGAAGACCTCCGAAAAGGAGACGCGGTATTTTTTTTCGCCGGTATCATCGGCATCGTCATACTGACCGACCTGCTCAAAGTTTTCCTGGCCAAACAAATCCGGCTCCTCATGCGGCCTGTGCACATCGTCTGGCTGCGCCGGGTCAGCGGAGCTGCCCTACTGATCTTCGGGGTCATTCTTTTCATCCGTTCGACGTGGTAAAAAATATTGGCCTGACAAATCCTCATCATCCTATTGTATCTTCGCGCATTATTTCGAAAATATGGATCGCCAACACGAATTTTACCCGCTCAGCGTGCGGGAAGTCCGCCCGGAAACATCGGAAGCCGTCACGCTGGTGTTTGATGTCCCGCAGGCGTTGCGGGAAACCTTTTCATACAAAGCAGGGCAGTACCTGACCCTTCGCGTTTCAATAAACGGCAAGGAAGAGCGCAGAGCGTACTCGATGTCGAGTAGCCCGCTGGAAAGCGATCTGGCTATAACCGTCAAACGCGTGAAGAACGGAGTGGTGTCCACATACCTCAACCAGGCCGTAAAGCCCGGCCAGGTACTCGACGTCATGCCCCCGGAAGGTAGGTTCACCCCGGTGTTGCGCCCTGAACAACGGGCCGGATACTATCTGTTTGCCGCCGGAAGCGGTATTACGCCCCTGCTCTCCATCCTCAAAACCATCCTGGAGGAAGAGCCCAAGAGTACAGTCCATCTGTTGTATGGCAACCGTAACGAACAAAGCATCCTGTTCCGGGATGTACTCGCCGAGTTGGAAACGCGCTACGAAGGACAACTTCACGTACTGCATACCCTCAGCCAGCCCGAACGCGAAAAACCCAAAGGGCTGGCCGGGCTGTTTTCAAAAGGACAGAGTACCTGGGAGGGGAAAACCGGCCGAATCAAAGAGCGTCTCATCCTTGATTTTTTGAGCGCTCACCCCAATAAAGCCAACGCCGCGCATTACCTGGTATGCGGCCCGGGCAACCTGATCGAAACCGTCACCGATGTGCTCCTGAAAAATGGCGTGCCCAAAAGCCAGGTGTTAGCAGAGTATTTCGCCAACGACGGAACGGATAAAAAGCCTATTTCCGCTGCGGTACAAGCCGCCCAGGTCAAGGTACACCTAAAAGGGCAGGAGCACGAGCTCTACGTGCCCATGGGAAAGACCATCCTCGACATCCTGATCGAGAAACGCCTGAACCCGCCCTATTCCTGCTGTTCCGGGGCTTGCTCGACCTGTATGGCCAGGGTAGTTTCAGGAACGGTACAGATGGACGTCTGCCATGCCCTCGATGACGATGAAGTGGCGTCCGGCTACATCCTCACCTGCCAGGCGAGGCCCGCATCACCGGAAGTGGAAATCGCCTATCCATAAACTATCCCCCACAGAATTCTGTAAATTCTGAACTATCTTTGTCTTGGAATAGATCAACCCTTATGTCGAAGGTATATGGTGCCCTCCTGATGCTCCTGGCGTGCTGCCCGGCCTCGCTGTCTGGCCAGATGGGTCTTGCGTACCCTTCTACCCGACAAAGGATAAGCCCTTTCGGGCAAACCGCCTTCCATCCCGTAATATCTACCGATGGGACTGCACTTTACATGACCGTTCGCGGGCATCCCGCCAACATCGGCCTGGCCAACCAAGACGACATCTGGGTGGCCTACCTGTCCGACAGCAGCCGTTGGGCCCGCCCCATACATGCCGGTTTACCCCTGAACGACGAGCGGAGCAACCAGGCCATGGCCCTGGCTTTGGATGGGAATACCATGTATGGGTGGACCCGCGATGGGGGTGAGGTCTCCATTCTCGGGTTTGCAGAACGCCAGGGCCGATCCTGGCAACAGCCTGAAGCCATGTACATCGAAGGCTGGGACACGATCGCCGTCGCCATTCGGCACTGGCAGGTAAACCGCCGGGAGGATGTCCTGCTGTTGGCGGCAGCCCTTCCGGGCACGAATAGCGATACCGATCTCTTTTTTTCCGTCCGAAAAGATGCTACCCACTGGAGCCACCCCAAACGGTTAGAGGGCCATCTCAACAGCCCTTTTCAGGAAACCAGCGTTCATCTTGCGCCCGATAACAAAACCCTGTACTTTTCATCCGACCGACCGGGAGGCTGGGGGGGACAGGATCTCTATGTCTGCCAGCGGCTTGACGATTCCTGGAGCCATTGGTCTAACCCCGTCAATCTGGGAGCCCCGATTAACTCCGAACAGGACGAAGCTGGTGCCTGCACGTCAAAAACCGGAGAAACCCTCTATTTCACCGTTGGAAGTGGTACCGAATCTGCTATCTACGAGGCCGTTTTGCGACCTGAACTCCAGCCTGAACGTATGTTGCTCTGTACAGGACAAGTGCGGCATGCCCTAAGCGGAGAGCCGCTCTCCGCCAGCGTCTGTCTTTCCATAAGCGATCAAGGCACCTCCCACACCCAACGCTGCGGGATTCAAACCGATGCTGCCGGGCGTTTTTCCCTGCTGGTCCCCCAGATGCAGGATGTACTGGTCTATGCCCAAAAAAGCAGCTTTTTCTCCACTGCTCAGCTCCTGTCGGCCCTTGGCGACCCCCGTGAGCAAAAAGACCAGGAGCCGGACTTCCTGGCGGAAGTCACCCGGCGCGAGCCTACCTACCGGCAGCGGGACGAGGATATACAAGCCGTTCAAAGCCGGCTGCATACCCTCGACCGTTCCATCGCCGAAATGGAGAAGCTGCGCACAGCAGAGTTGCTGCGCATCGCCGCCCTGCCCGACAGCTTTGGATGGCGCACGTCCGTACCATTCCCAAAAGATCTCATCCCCACACACCTGCGCAGCAGCTACGACGCTACCCGCGAACAGTACTATCAGAGCTGGTCCATCCCCGAACCCCTGGACCGGGGAGACGTGGATCCCGGCGACTCGTTCTATTTAGCTGAATCGCCCCGCGAAAAGCCCCTCACACCCACTGCGGAGGGCCGCATCAAAGAACTCTATGAACGCCGCAAGTGGAAAAATGAACAAGAGAAACAAAACCTGGGCAGTAGTTCTCCCGTGTCCGCTTCCTTACTAAACGTTACCCCTTCTAGTTTCGAAGATTTTGTCGCAGATATACAAGGCTATATCGCCCATACCATACAAGATTCCCTACTCAATACCCTGGAGAGAGAGGTTTTCCCCCAAACCATCATCGCGCTGCGCGGCTCTTTTTCAGAGGCAGAGCTCGACGACTTTCAGGAGGTAGTCCAGCAGATTGTGCGGGAAAAGCAAAGCGCAGGCCGCTCCGGCTTGTTGCACGCACCAGACCACCTGGTATATGCCCCTCTTCGGCAGCCCTGGCAGGAACCCTTTGCCGATACGCTCCAGCGCTGCCTCTCGCAAAGCGTGGCATCCACTTTGCGCACCCGGCTGGTAAACCCTGTGCGCGCTTTCCTCGAGTATGATATTTTACAGCGCATCTACCAAAAGCGCATGGAAACGCAGCAAGCCTTCCTCGACCAGTTGATCCAAAAGCAGGTACAGGTTGAAAAAAGCTATCGGAAGCGCAGCTTCCCATTGAACACCCTTTCCGAAATGCAGGAGGATACCCTGGTGGTGCGCGGCAACCAACACACCCAGTTCGACCTATGGCTTTATCCTGCCGGAAAATCCCTGCAATTTCAACTTGGCAATGTCTCCTTCCCATCGAATGAAGCCGAAATCCCCGAGTCTTCCCTGGCAGAACTTCAGCGCCTAGCCCGATTTTTAAGGGAAAACCCGGATATGCACGCTCAAATGGACGTCTATACGCAGGGGCCCTGCTCGTATGGATTCGCACTGGAACTGACCCGCGACCGCGCCGCCTGTATCGAGGGCTTCCTCGTATACCAGGAAGGAGTACCTGCCGACCGCATTTCCGTTCGTGGCCGGGGAAAAGAAGTGCCCCCCTCTTCCGCTGACGACGCTGAAAAGCAAAGGGGAAGCCAACACATAGCATTGACCTTCACCACTAAGAGACAATAACACAGACAGAACCTGCCAGACTGGCTACAAGAGGTCCGGGAAGTAGCAAAAAAGGTATGCGACCCCTCGCGCAGTAAGTCTAACACCAAATACCATGGCCTTCGTACCTGAACACATCATTGAAGATTGCGCCTTACAGATCGGCGGGTCGCCTGAAAAAGCAGAAGCGCTGCTCACTGCCATGAGCGCGGCCCAACCGGCCCTGCTCCCCTTCATCGCGGGGGAAGAATCCGAGTCGGCGTTCACACAAGCGGAACGGGAATACCTTCTTTACCTGTTGCTCGTCGTGTGGAAGGCATGGGATACCGTCCATGGAAGGCAGCCCGTCGTTCCTCTGGAGGCATTTTCGGAGGCCGAGGAAAAGAACTGGGAATTGCTTGAGGCAAGTCCGGCAAAGCGCTTTCGGGAGCGCCTCGATGTACTCTTTGCACACTCTGCGCAAGAAGACCTACTCGCATTCCTCGAAGATATGCTCGCCGAACCCGAAGACGATGAAGACGTAGATGCAGAACCATCCATAAGCAGGGAAGGCAGGGAACCTATGTTCGTCCTGCTAAAATCCGTAGTAGATTGCCTGGGAAAACCCTAGTTTTGCTGCGTGCGAATCCTTCGAGGCATCCTAAAAACGCACTGGCCTCCCGCAACAAGTCTAATAGACACTTCCGGGTCGCGTGCCCATTGGGAGGCTTCTCTATAAAAAAAGGAGCGAACATGATACATACCCTGACGGTTTGGGCATCTGTACTACCGGAACTGACCGGTGCAGCGTTGGCTAGTGCGGCAATTCTGGGCACCTGGGACTTCATCGCCGTGGCAGGTTCGCGGCGCAGGGCACAAAAGCGCGCTGCCCTTTTGTTTGCCGAACACGAACAGACCCCTGCTTCCCCAGGACTGGCGCGCGAAGACGTTGAACGACTCCCCACCCCCCTACGGGATTACATCCTCCGCAGTGGGGCGATGGAAGAGCCGGCATTCGCCCAAACGCTGCGCATGCGGCAAAAAGGGGCCGTCCGCCTCAGCAAAAGAGGGGCTACATGGAAACCCTGGGAAGGTAAATGCTTCGCAACAAGCGGTCATGCCAGGGGAATCGTTTGGTATGCCGACCTGACCGTAGGCGCGTTTCTTTCGCGCAACATCTGTTTTAGCACCGTGAATGGAGCAGCCTATTGGGAGGATCGCCTGATGGGGTTCAAGGTATCCAACAGCCCTTTGCAAAGTGGGGGTACGCAGGAGTTCGCCCTTTTTATGTACTACGCGTCCCTGGTATGGCGGCCACAAGCCTGGGCTGATCCGGGTATTTACTGGGAAGTCCTTGGGGATGGAGCATTGCAAGCCACCTTTCCGGGGATAGATATTCCTTTTGCCTTGCAGCTTCGCATGGATGCTGGCTCGGGTAACCTCAGCGTGCTCGACCTGCGATCCCCACAGTTGGTATGCACTATACAATACAAAGATTATCAGTTTCTTCAAGGGGTTTTACGCCCTATGCGCTGGTGTATGGAGCTGCGCGATACACAAGGCAACGCCCAAGTTACCCTACAAGGAAAAGTCACGGATTGGGTGGCCGACGCACCCTACGCCTGGTGGTAAATCGCGGTGATTTTGTGAACCAAGCGCCTACTCCTTTGTTCCATCGCTATGAAAAATATACTCATCGCCGGAGCAAGCAAGGGCATCGGTTTGCGCTTAGCGCAACTGTGCGCGCCCGATCATACCCTGTATACTTTGTCGCGTACCATCAGCGCCGAGCTACAGGCTTTGGATACCACCCATTTCAGCATGGATGTCGTCAACGACCCACTCGACGCCCTGCAAGGGCTACCCGATGTCCTTCACGGGCTGGTCTATTGCCCGGGCAGCATAACCCTAAAAACGGTGAACCGCCTCAGCGAAGAGGACTTTCTCAATGACTTTAGACAAAACGTGCTCGGGGCCGTGCGACTGATCCAAGCGGTACTGCCTCGCCTCAAGCGTGCGAATGGCGCAAGCGTAGTACTGTTCAGCACCGTGGCGGTAAAAACGGGGATGGCCTTTCACAGCTCCATTGCAGCGGCCAAAGGCGGTGTAGAGGGCTTGACCCGCTCCCTCGCTGCTGAATTGGCCGCGCAACAAATCCGGGTGAACGCCATAGCGCCTTCCCTGACCCAGACCCCGCTGGCACAGGGCCTGCTGAATACCCCTGAAAAAATCGAAGCCTCCGCAAAACGCCACCCCCTCAACCGAATCGGTATGCCGGAGGATATGGCAGCCCTTGCGCAGTTCCTGCTCTCCGACGTCTCCGGCTGGATTACCGGCCAAGTTGTCGGCGTAGACGGTGGGTTGTCGAGCCTCCGCTAAAAAGCGTATTCTACCCCCAAGGTCGCGTTCCGGCCCGGGGCGTTGATGCCGGAGCCATGGTAGCGGTAATCCTTGTCGAACAAGTTCCAAAACCCGGTGCGGAGTACTAATTTTTTCAAGGTGTATTCCCCGTATATATTGAACGCCGACCAGCCCGGGGTTCCGCCAGCAGGTATGCGGTTGTCACTAATGTCGCCAGCAGCGAGGCGGTTCTGCCGATTGGCAAATAAGCTCTCCAATGTACACCTGAACCGGGAGCCGACATACTCTAACCCCACCCGGCCAAACAACGGCGGAATACGACGCATCGGCTCGCCACGGGTGACGTTCTGCCCATATTGCCAGGCCAGGGCAGCTTCGAGTGCAAAAGTAGGTCCCAGCGCAGCGCGAACATCGCCTTCTACGCCCTGGACGTACCCTTTCTGCACATTTTCCTTCCGATATACCGGATAACCGGCGATGGAATCGCTTCCTTCCCGGATGCGCACAATGAGGTCGTTTAGGCGGTTGTGGTAAACAGATAGCTCGGCGCGCAGCCATTCGGAACGGGCGCGGACGCCGAGTTCCATATTCAGCGCTGACTCGGGCTTCAGGGCCTGCGTCGGGACTTCATAGCGGAAATCTACGATCCCCAGCGTACCCAGGTCGTCAATATTGGGGGCGCGGAAAGCGGTGGATACATGGGCAAAGCCATTGACCGAAGATGAAACCCGGTACAAGGCCGCCATACTGCCCACCAGTGCCGAAGGTTGCAGGTGGCTCTCCCCAATGTTCTCATCGGGCACTTTGATGGAAAAGTAGTTGTAGCGTAACCCCGGGGCAAACTGCCAACGCCCCTTGTCCCAGGTAGCGAGCGCGTAGGCTGCTGCACTGAGGTGGGTGGCACCATCGGGATATAGCCCTCTTTTTTCGGTATTAACACCCGTAGTAGTGTTCTGGTCCCTGCGCATACTGCGCACGAGGTCGCGATACACCTCTACCCCGCTGCTGATACTGAGGTGGGTGCTGGGAGTGCTTTCGAATTGAAAACCCAGCCCAAGGGAGCGCACCCGATCTTCTTCGACCGTCTTGACAGCACTGCCGTTTTTCTGGCTTTCCCGTCCTTCCAGGGTATTCTGCAGAGAGGCAGTAGCGGTAAAGCGATATTGGCTCCCCTCCGGCTGATGTTGCCACCGCGCATAGCTGAGGGCGCGTTTTTGGTCGGTAAAGTGGTTGCGCAGGAAATTTTCCAACTGGATTTTATGATATACGGGCTGCTCTTTCTGGGCGAACGACTGCTGCGCAAAAGTGAGGAAATGGCTCTTGGCCAAGCGGAAACGGGCTTTGGCATTCCAGGCGCGTTCGTCGTAGCCGGAAGGCGTTTGGCGGCCAGTATTTTTTCCTCCATGTACATCTCCGAAATTCCGCAGGGTGAGTCCGCCGGTAAATGCGGTACGAGCACTGCTGTAGTCCAGGTCCAGACGACCGCTTTGTTCCATATCGCGGCCCTGGAACTGCCCCAACACCCGTCCATCCCAGCGGGACGGACCGTCAGTAAATCGGGGATCAACCGAAAAAGCTTGGATGGTTCCCC
>JBEGMH010000052.1:0-12790 GCA_041183125.1 Bacteroidota bacterium
GTCCCCGGCGACAGCGCGCACCTTCGACAGGATGAGCCGGGCGCTGTTGGCGCGCGCCTGTTGTCCGATATGGTCGAAGTGGGTGTTGAAATGGTAAAAAACCTTCCCGTTGGCTTTATCCTTGAACCGGGCCCAGGTGACGATGCGGGGCAGCGCGGCGTCCCAGCCTTTTACGCCTGCCCGTTCGGGTTGCTCCGAGAGCCAGAAGGTCTGGGTTTCCAGGAGTTCGAAGCGGTCTTTTTTGTAAAAAATAGCCGAAAACTCATTGTCGGGATTGGGGTTAGCCGTCCCGTCGGTGCGGCATACGCCCACCCAAGCATAGCCTGGCAGCCCGGCGGCCATCTCGTCGAGCTGGCTACGGAAGGCTTCTTGCACCCCCAACAAATCCACCTCGTGGAAGCGTACCATGCTGATGACCTTATCCTTGCGGTTGGGCCAGTAATGGGCCCCATCGTTGGGGTTCGGCATGCGGATATTGAAGGTCATCACGTTGAACGGGGCTTCCTGTGCACCCATCGGGGAGGCAAACCCCATAAAAGACAGGGCGAATACCTGCCACAAAAGAATGGTTTTCATGTCGCGGTTTTGCTGTATGGGACAAAGATAGGGATTTTTGGGGGAAGCCCCAGGGAAGCCCAAAGCAAACTTTTTAGACAAAAACCCCTTCTTTCGTCCCGCTTCTTTTGTGCAACTAAAAGCAATAAAATAGTGCTATATATCTGATTAACAGTATTTTATTTTTTCGAATACGACATAAAACAGCGGGTTGGCCCGCCGCCCTGACGGGCGATTTTTCATTTTCTTTTTCCGGAACCCTGTATTTTAGGGGGGTAAAACTGTTCGGTTTATACCAACCCGGATCGCGTATGAGAGCACTTTTTTGTCTTTTGATGACGGCGGTGGTGTTGCTTTGCACCGCTTCCGCCCCGGATCGCTGGGGGTTCTTTGGCCACCGCCGCCTCAACCGCCTGGCGGTATTCAGCCTGCCGCCGGGGATGTTGTTTTTTTACAAAAAGCATCTCGAGTACCTCAGCGAGCACGCCGTGGACCCCGACAAGCGCCGCTATGCGAACAAACACGAAGCACCCCGGCATTTCATAGACCTGGACCGCTACGGCACCTTTCCCTTCGCAGGGCTTCCCCGCCAGTGGCCGGAGGCCTGTGCGGTACTGACCGATGTCTATGCGCTTGGGCCCGCCGGCGATAGCCTCCACCTGTTTGGCCCGGGGCGCGTGCGCAGGTCCGGGGGGCGCTTTTTTCCCATAGATTCGGCGCTGTCCCGCTACTGGCCCGAGGCAGGGCTGGACCCGCGTGCCTACCAGCGCTGGTTCAACACCCAGATCCTGCCGCTGTACTACGAAGACGAAAAACGCACAGGCTGCGACAGCCTGCAGGCATTTTGGGGCGTTCCTTTTCCCTGCCGCGAACTCGTGGCGGTGGACACGTTCTCCCGGCACGGCATATTGCCCTATCACCTGGTCGCCATGCAAAAACGGCTCACCCACGCCTTCGAGAAAAGCGATGTGCCAAATATCTTGCGCCTCTCCGCCGAACTGGGCCACTACATCGGGGATGCGCACGTACCCTTGCACACGACCAGCAACTACAACGGCCAACTGAGCGGCCAGTTGGGCATCCACGCCTTCTGGGAGAGCCGGGTTCCGGAGCTGTTCGCGGATGCGCGCTACGATTTTTTTACGGGGGCTGCCACATACATTTCCGATCCCACGGCGTTCTACTGGGACATCGTGCTGGAAAGCCACCGCTTGGTGGACAGCGTGCTGTCCGTCGAGCGGAGCCTTCGGGACGGTTTTCCCGCCGACCGGCAGTATTGCTACGAAAGCAAGAACGGCGGCAGCATCCGCACCCAATGCCCGGAATTTGCCGCAGCCTACCAAGCCCGCCTGAACGGAATGGTAGAGCGCCGCATGCGCCATTCGGTGCGGGCTATCGGCAGCGCGTGGCTCAGTGCCTGGACAGATGCCGGGCAGCCCGACCTGAACCGCATGGTGTTCAAAGCGACCGACCGGGAGGGTATGCAAGCCGCGCGCGAACTGGAAACAGCCTGGAAAAAAGGCCGGGGCTGGGGGCGCCCGCACGAGTAAGGGGCTCGTCGCGTCTTTTTTCCCCCTCGCCGGCCCCTCTCAACCAGTCTATTTCTTATTTTTGTAAAAAAAACGAAACCCTCTATTTGACCGAAAGCTACCGGATACCCGAAAAAACAGAAAAAGAAGCTGGTTACACAGGTGCTGTATGGGCGAAAAACAGCTTTTCGACCCCTCGGTAACCCCCTGTGCAACCAGCCCGATCAGTCTTGTACAAACCTTCATCCAGTACAAATGCACTACCAAGATTCCCAGCGAGGGCCAACCCTCTATTTTTTTACCATCCTTATTGCCCTCTGCGCGCTGTTGAGCGGGGCGGGGCTTCATGCACAAACCCGGGGGACGGGCAGTCCCCTTCGATCTTTCCTGGAGAACAGGAACCTCACGGAGGCAGAAGCCCGGCAGGGCTTGCTCGAGCGCGGTATAGACCTCGGCAAACTGTCGCCGGAAGAGCTCTTGCGGCAAAAAGATAAGATCGCCCAAGCGCTCAACGAAATAGAAGCAGAAAAGAAGCAGGCCGGGGACCCTGGCCGTGCGGAGCGTCCGGATACGCTGGGGGCAGCACCTGAAAATCCGGACAAAACGTTGCTCGCGGCCAGGGCAGATACTTTTCCTGCCACCATAGCGGGCGATTCCCTACCGATTGCCCTACTTGAAATCTATGGCCACCGCCTTCTCATGGCCCAAACCTGGGCGCCCTACCGCACCCTGGACGGTGCGAACGCCCCGGAGACCTATGTCCTGGGGGCGGGCGACCGGCTGCGGGTCACGATTTTTGGCCTTTCCCAAGCAGACCTATTACTGGTAGTCAACGAAGAAGGCTATGTACAACCCAGCGGTATGCCCAAAATATTCCTGCAAGGCCTACAACTATCGCAGGCCCGTCGCTTGATGGCGCAGCGCTTCGCCTACTTTTACCGCTTCAACCCCGACCAATTTGCCCTGACGGTAAAAGAGGCCCGTACAATCACGGTCAACGTCTTTGGGGAGAGCAAAAACAAGGGGAGTTTCCCGCTTTCCGCGCTGAACACTGCTTTCAATGCACTGGTTGCCGCCGGGGGCGTGAGTGCGATCGGCTCGGTGCGCGACATCGAGCTGATCCGGGGAAAAACGCGGAAAAAACTGGACGTTTATGCCTTCATGGACAACCCCGCCATCCAGTTTGATTTTGACCTGCAGCACAACGACATCGTGTATGTGCCCGTGGCAAAAACCATAGTGACGCTCGAAGGGGCGGTCAAGCGCCCCATGCGCTATGAGCTGCTGGCCGGGGAAGGCCTCAAAGAGCTGATCCGCTTTGCGGGCGGGGTCCAGTACAATGCTTCGCCCGAGTACGTACAAGTCGAACGGGTGGAAGGCGACTCGGTCATCCTGCTGGAATATGCCCTTCGGGCGGTATTGGACGGGCTTGTCCCGTCGGTGTTGCAAGACGGGGACATCGTGCGCGTGCGCACCGCTGCCCGGCCGCTGGACCAGTACGTGGAAGTCGGCGGGGCGGTATTTTACCCCAATCGGTACGAGTTGGGGGCGAACAGCACCCTGGGCATTTTTCTTCAAAAGGCCGGGATGCGGCCGGAGGCCCGAACCGACCTGGTCCTGGTGGAGCGCAAGTTGCGCGACGGGAGCGTGCGGACCCTGCAAGTACACCCTCTACGCCAGCTGGAATTCCCCATGGAGGCGCGCGACCGCATCCAAGTGTTGGACAAGACCCTGTTCAACGACACGGACACGGTCTCTATCTCGGGCGAGGTGCGGCAGCCTTTCCGCCGTATCGCGTCGTATGAAGACAAGCTCATGCTGTCCGATGCCCTGCTTCAGGCGGGTGGTTTGAAACCCAATGCAGCGTCGGTCGGCTATATTTTCCGCAAAGACTGGTTCAACCCCAACCGGGTGGAGTATTTGCGCATTGACTTGAGGAACCCTGGTGCTACCACCTTGCAAGCGGGCGACCGCGTGGTGGTCTATGACCGGCGCACGTACACCGACGTCGGGCAGCTTTCCATCAGTGGGGCGGTACACAGCCCTTTGGCCACCTCTTTCGATCCGACGCTGACGCTCTCCGGCCTGATCGAGATGGCGGGTGGGCTTACCCGTTCTGCTTCCCGGAACCGGGTGGATGTGTTCCGGGTGGATTACTCGGGCGTTGACGGGACCACCTTTGACCGGGTTTCCCTAGAGTTGGACACGGCCAACCAGGTCATCGCCGGTCCGCGCGATTTCCGCTTGCAGCCTTTTGACCAGGTCGTGGTGCGGGATTTGCCCTTGTTCGACCTCACCCGCTCGGTCCAGATCAGCGGGCAGGTATTGTACCCCGGCCTGTACAGCCTCAGCAACCGGGAAGTGCGCCTGAGCCGCCTCGTAGCGGAGGCAGGCGGGCTGACCAAATTAGCGGATCGGCGCAATGCGACCCTCATCCGGGCCGATGGCAACATCGGGCAGGTCGGGATCAACCTGGAGCGGGCCCTGGCCATGCCGGGTTCCAACGAACACGACCCCGTGTTGTTGCCGGGCGATGTGGTGACGATTTTCCCGTACAAGAATACCATTGGCATCCGCCTGCAGGGCACGCGCCTGGGCGAAAACATCAAACTGGGCTTGGTGGCAGGTGCCAACGCCTCGGTGGATACCCTCGCGCGAGATTCTGTGGGCCTAATTGCTTCCCCCATCCTGGACTCGTTAGTCCATTTCGTCTTTCAGGGCAGGCGTTCTGCGCGCTGGTACCTGATGGAGTTTGCGGGAGGGTTTGCGCGCCGGGTGGACAAAAGCAGCGTGACCCTCACCTATCCGGACGGACGGGTGCAGGGGACCCGCAAGACCTTATTCCTCGTGCGCGACTACCCCAGTGTCGAACCGGGTACCACGGTTTCCCTGAACATGAAAAAAGACAAGAACCCCAATCAGAAAAAAGGATTCGAGGCGGATAAATTATTTGCCCAAGTATTCCAGACTGTAAGTACATTGCTCACGTTAACCCTGCTCATCCGGCAGCTATGATTCCACAGACACCGTACACCCCGCCTCCCCGGCAAGCTGCCGACGACGAGGACATCACCCTCAAGGAGATCGTTTTAAAGATTCGCGAGCTGCTCGTGTTTTTCTTGTCCAAAAGTTGGGTACTCGCCCTGTTCGCCTTTGTCGGAGGGGTACTGGGCTTCGGCTATGCGCATTTCACGCGCGAGGTGACGTATGAAAGCCGGCTCAGTTTTGCAATAGAGGAGAAGGGTAGTAGTCCGAGCGGTATTGCGGGCTTTGCCAGCCAGTTTGGGGTGGAAGTAGATGGAGGCAACACCGGCCTGCTTTCCTCCGGCAATATCTCGACCTTGATGCAGTCCGACCGCATTGTACAGGCGGCGTTGCTGTGTCGGCAGGACGACCTTCCGCAGGGCTGCCTGGCGAACCTGTACCTGGAGCGCATGGATAAAAAAGAGCGGCAGGGGGTGGCGGCCCGGGGCTTCGCCCTTGGGATATCCCGCGACAGCTTCAGCCTGGCCGAGGAAAGCCTTCTGAGGGCCATCACCAACGACGTGAAGCAAAAAATAGCCATTAACCGGGAAAAGACCGCTTCGTTCGTAGATTTGACGGTTATGGATACGGACGAGGACTTTGCCTGGCGTCTGAGCGCAACGCTGTTGCGCGAAGCGATCGAGCTGTACACAGAAATCAAGGTAGGCCGTCTGCGCCGTTCGATAGCCCTGTTGGAATCCCGCCAGGATAGCCTGCAACGGCTCATGATCTCCCGTATGGCCTCAGTAGCCGCTTCGAGCGACCGCAGCCTGGGCATCCTGCAAACCGCGCCGTTGGTGGGCGAATCCCGCCGGAAAATGGAACTCGAACTGCTCACCGCTTTGTACGCAGAAGTGAGCAAGAACCTGGAATTGAGCAAGTTCTCCCTCCAGCAGACCGAACCGGTCATCGAGCGGATAGACATCCCCTACAAGCCTTTGAAGGTACATGGAAAAGGCCGGGCGAGGACCGCACTGGTCTTTGCATTAGCTTTTTTATTAGTGGGAACCATATATGTTTTTATAAAAAAAGAAATATCGGAATAAAATATGGTATCGTATTGATGGGTTACGGGATAACGAATAAGAGAGGCAATAAAAAGGAATATGTGTTCATAGGCGAGGTGGGTAAAATTTTTTCGCTGTAAAAGGCGCACTTTCAAAATAGTATTCTACATTTGACTTGTTGCGAGGGGTCAGCGAGGTGGGAAAAAAAGGGCCTTTTTGACCCCTCGATGATTCCCCTCGCAACAAGTCTATTTAAGCGTAAAGTTCTATTTTTTGATTTTTACCTTAGATTTTTCGATATGAAAAACACCGAAAAGCCCTTCTCGCCCCTGTGCGTTTTGCAAAAAGCCCTGGTGCTGGCCTTCCTCCTGTACGGCGCACCTGGCCAAGCGCAGCCAAACAAGATTTTGGCAGACGCCGACCAGGCCAAGACGCGCATCAGCAAGCATATTTACGGGCACTTTGCGGAGCACCTGGGGCGCTGTATCTACGATGGGTTCTACGTCGGGAACAACTACCCGAACCTACCGACCACCAACGGCGTCCGCAACGATATCATCAAAGCGCTCCGGGACCTGCAGATCCCCAACCTGCGCTGGCCGGGTGGTTGTTTTGCCGATACCTATCACTGGAAAGAAGGCATAGGGCCCAAGAGCGAGCGCAAGGCCATCGAGAACCTGTGGTGGGGCAATTACCGCGAAGACAACAGCTTTGGAACGCACGAGTTCCTGGACCTCTGTGAGCTCCTCGGGGCTGAGCCCTATTTGGCTACCAACATGAACACCGGTTCCGTACAAGAAGCATCGGAGTGGGTGCAGTACGTCAACCACGCCAACGGGGCGAGCTATTTGACCGACCTCCGCGCAAAAAACGGCCGCGCCACCCCCTGGAAAGTCAAGTACTGGGGCATTGGCAACGAGTCCTGGGACTGCGGGGGCGGGATGACCGTAGAACACTATTCCAACCTCTACCGCCAGTTTGCTACCGCCATGACGAGCTGGAGCAACTCCGAACAACTGTTCCGCATCGCCGTAGGGCCGGGCAGCCCGGACTATGCCTGGACGGAGACGCTTATGAAAAATATGCCTGCCCGGCGCTTCGAAGGCTTGTCTATCCACCACTACTCCGTGATTGACTGGAGCGCTATGGGGCCTTCTACGGCCTTCAGCGAGGAACAGTATTTCAAAACGATGCAGCGCGCCTGGTTCATGGAGGAGTTCATCTCGAAGAACAGCGCTATCATGGACAAATACGACCCCGACAAACGCGTAGCCCTGATCGTGGATGAATGGGGCGGTTGGTACAATACGGACCCGGAAGGGAAAGGTGCCCTATACCAGCAGAACACCATGCGGGACGCCATGATCGCGGGCCTCACGCTCAACATCTTCAACCAACACGCCGACCGGGTGCGGATGGCCAACCTCGCCCAGACCGTAAACGTACTCCAGGCCGTCATCCTCACCAAAGAAGAAAAACTCCTCCTGACCCCTACCTACCACGTGATGGAGATGTACAAGGTGCACCAGGAAGCCCTTTTAGTGCCTATTCAGCTCATTTCCAAGTCGTTTGAGCTAGGTGGCCAGCGCCTCCAGGCGGTGTCCGCTTCGGCATCCCTCGACAGTTTGGGGAAGGTGCACGTTTCCCTGGTGAACATTGACCCCAAAAACAGCCAGAGCGTCGAAATTGACCTCAAAGGCTTTGTGGCCAAACAGGTGAAAGGAAGGGTACTAGCCTCTGCAAACATCCAGGACCACAATACGTTTGAATCCCCGAACCGGGTAAAGCCCGTGCCGTTCAGCCAGGCCTCCCTGTCGGGAAGCCGCCTGACGGTACCTATGCCGGCCGCTTCCGTAGTCGTTTTGGAACTGACGAAATAGACGAACTTTCAAAAAAGAAAAGCTATGTTTTCGATGAAGAGCAGATGGTTCTTGGCAGTACTTCTGGCCGTGCTCGTTCCGCCCGTGCTTCCGGCGCAGATGCCCCTTGTTTTGCCCTTAAAAGAGCAGGCCCGCGTTCGGGATGCCTGGCTCAAAGAGCGCGTGCATACGGTGCTCCCCACCCTCATGCGCCGGGAGGGTATTGATATGTGGCTGATCATCGCCCGGGAATACAACGAAGACCCCGTGCTGCGCACGATGCTCCCGGCGACCTGGCTTTCCGCACGCCGCACGACGATGCTGTTGCTCTACGACACCGGGGATTCCCTGGAAACCCTGGCTTGTGCGCGCTACGACATCGGGGAGGTGTTCAAAAAAGCCTGGGACCCCGAGCGCGAGCCCGACCAGTTCAAACGCCTGGCAGAGTTGATCGCTGCGCGCAACCCCAAAAAAATCGCGATCAACAAATCGGTCTATTTTGGCCATGCCGACGGCCTCTCGGCCTACCACCACGAAAAACTGAAGGAAGCGCTGCCCGATGCGCTGGAAGGGCGCCTGGTGTCCGGGGAGCGGCTCGCGGTGGGCTGGCTCGAAACGCGCACCCCCGCAGAGTTGGCCGTGTACCCCATGGTCTGCCGGATCGCGCACGAGATCATACAGGAGGGCTTCTCCGAGAAGGTCATCCAGCCCGGTATCACTACAACCGACGACGTGGTGTGGTTCTACCGCGAACGGGTGCGCGAACTCGGCCTGGACTCCTGGTTCCACCCCACCGTGGATGTGCAGCGCGGGAGCGTGGAGTCCTCGGAGCAAAACCGCAGCTTCGCGCAGCGCCCCGACGCGGCAGTCATCCAGCCGGGCGACCTGCTGCACGTGGACTTTGGCATCTCCTACCTGGGCCTGCACACCGATACCCAGGAGAACGCATACGTGTTGAAAGCAGGGGAGAGCAGTGCCCCCGACTATCTCGTCGGGGCATTCAACAAATGCCTGCGCTTGATGGATTTGCTGACCGGGGCCTTCCGCACGGGGCGCAGCGGCAACGATATCCTGGCAGAGGCCCTGTCGAAAGCCAAAGCGGAGGGCTTACAGCCCAGTATCTACAGCCACCCCATTGGTTTTCACGGGCATGGGGCAGGGCCTGCTATCGGCATGTGGGACATGCAATCGGGGGTTCCCGGTACGGGCGACTACCCCGTGACCCCGAACACGGCCTATTCCATCGAGTTGAACAACCGCGTCTTTTTGCCCCAGTGGAACAAAGAAGTGCGCATCATGATGGAAGAGGAGGCTGCTTTTGACGGGCAAAAAACCTACTACATAGATGGTCGTCAAAAACAACTGTTCTTGATTCCCCGTCCGAAAGGGCACCTGGGACAATAGCGGAGGTAGAAAAAGACAGCCCTTTTTTCCGGCCTCCAAAATAAAGCGTACTTTCGCGGTTCAAAATCCGAAGGGATGTTGTTTCGCCGCGCTTGGGGGGCGTATGCCCGTTCTTTTACCGGCCTCTCGAGGGATGTCTGGATGTTGTCGTTGGTGATGCTGGTGAACCGCAGCGGCGCCATGGTCATCCCTTTCTTAGCCGTTTACCTGACGCAGGAGCTGGGGTTCAGCAAAATGCAAGCGGGGGCGGCGATGAGTTGTTTTGGGGTAGGTGCGGTGGCCGGAAGCCTGGGCGGGGGCTACCTCAGCGACCGCTTTGGCTACTACCGGGTGCAGTTCTGGTCCTTGTTGCTGACGGGCGCAGGCTTTCTTCTGCTGTTACAATTGAAAACATTTCCCCTGTTTTGCACCGGCATTCTTTGCCTGAGCGTGGTGTCGGAGGCTTTCCGACCGGCCAACCAGGTTGCCATCCTGATGTATTCCCATCCGGAATTCCGCACGAGGTCTTTGTCGTTGAACCGCATGGCCATCAACCTGGGCTTTTCCATTGGGCCGGCCTTAGGGGGCTGGCTGGCGTACCGGCTGGGCTTCCAGTGGTTGTTCGTCCTCGACGCGTTGACCTGCTGGGGGGCGGCCATCCTGTACCGCTTGTCGCTCCAGCCGAAGACAGAAGGCCTGGTAGGAGGGTCAGGGGCAAAGCAGGACAAGTTTGCCGCTTTCCGGGACCGGAGTTATGTGGTGTTCCTTTTCTTTTTCATGTGGGCTTCGATTGCGTTCATGCAGTTTTTTTACGTAGTGCCCGTCTATCTACAGGAAGTATTTCGGATGCACGAGGCGCAGATTGGCCTATTGATTGCCCTAAACGGGTTCATCATTGTACTCGTTGAAATGCCTTTGGTCAAGCATTTGGAGGGGCGGTTTAGCAAAACGGGGTTGATACAGGCGGGCGTGGTGTTCATTGCGGCTTCGTATTTGGTATATTCGGTCAGTGGGCTTTGGTTTTTGGGGCCTTGGCTGTCCATTGTATTGGTCACGATAGGGGAGATACTGACCCTACCGTTTGCCAACGTCCTGGCGCAGCAGCGCAGCAGTCCGTCGAACAGAGGGGCTTACATGGCCTTGTATGCGACGTCCTTTTCCCTGGCCCATATCATTGCGCCTTCGATGGGGCTACAGGTAGCGGGCCGCTTCGGGTATCCGGTGGTATGGGGCTTGCTCGCGGTGCTGTGTGCCTTTGCCCTGGCAGGGATCTATGCGCTCCGGAAGCAGATGGAGCCCGTTTAGGATATTAGACTTGTTGCGAGGGGATCATCGAGGGGTCAAAAAGGCCCTTTTTTATCCACCTCGCTGACCCCTCGCAACAAGTCTATTATATAAAAACGCTATGATAGGAACAGATATAGCATGGGCCGCGGCCTTGCTGAGGGAGGGAAAGCTGGTAGCGATCCCGACCGAGACGGTGTACGGGCTGGCCGGGAATGCTTTTTCCCTGGAAGCGGTATCGGAAATTTTTGCGGTAAAGGAGCGGCCGGTATTTGACCCTTTGATCGTACACACGGCCGATATCGGCCGTGTGCAGGAGTTAGCGCTTTCCGTGCCTGCTGCGGCGCTGCGCCTTGCAGAGCGCTTTATGCCGGGCCCGTTGACGTTGTTGCTGCCCAAGGCACCGATCATTCCGGACTTGGTCACGGCGGGTTCTCCATGGGTGGCATTGCGCGTCCCGCAGCACGAGATGGCACTTTCGCTGTTGCGCGCGCTGGATTTCCCGTTAGCGGCGCCCAGTGCAAACCCATTTGGGTATATCAGTCCGACGACTGCCCGCCACGTCGAGGAGCAGTTGGGCGAAAAAATTCCGTATATCCTGGATGGCGGGCCTTGTCAGGTAGGGTTGGAGAGCACCATCGTAGGGTTTCCGGAGGGGGCTTTGCCGGTGGTGTACCGGAAGGGGGGCTTGGGCATCGAAGCCATCGAAGCCATAATCGGGGAGGTGGCCGTACAGGCGCACTCCAGTTCCAACCCGTTGGCACCGGGCATGCTCAAGAGCCACTATGCGCCGCGTACGCCCTTGTTGTTAGGGGACATACCGGCTTTATTGCAGCAGTACCCCGGCCGCAGGGTAGGGGTGCTCGCGTTTCGGGAGGGGATGCCCGATGTACCGGAGTCGAGGCAGCAGGTGCTGGCCCCTTCGGGGGATTTCGGGGAGGCGGCGCGGCATTTATTTGCCGCCATGCGCTATCTGGATGCCCTAGGCCTGGAGTGCATCGTTGCCGAGCTCTTGCCTGAGCAGGGACTGGGCCGGGCCATCAACGACCGCTTGCGGCGGGCGGCGGCGGGAAAATAAAAATAGGTACTGCGGGTCAACCGTCGGGCGTAAAATCAGTTAATAGCTTTGGGCATAAGTACGAAGCTGGTTGGGGTGGTGCAAAGAGCATTTCCGCGCTCCAACCCCTCGCAAAAACTCTAATGAACGGTTGCCTGTTTTTTAATTTTTCGAAATAAAATAAAAAACAGGCGCTCATTCAAGATATTTTTTGGCGGTATAGGGCGAAAAAGGTCTTTTTACAGAACCCCTACCCGTCTATTTTTTCACCCATATAAATCCTTTTGCAATGCGTATGCAAATGAAATCATTCCTTCTTCTTGCGCTCTCCTTTGTCGTCGCTGGCGCACTCCATGGCCAGGACACACGGCCGAGCCCGACCCAAACGAAAGCGGGGATCATCGCAGGGTCGGTCAACCTGGAAATAAAGTACGGCAGCCCTTCGGTAAAGGGCCGCAAAATATGGGGCGATCTGGTTCCCTACGGCGAAATATGGCGCACCGGTGCCAACGAAGCCACTACGTTCGAAGTGAGCCGCGACGTGCTGGTGAATGGAATGCGCCTCCCGAAAGGCAAGTATGCCCTGTTCACCATACCTGCTGAAAAAACCTGGACCCTGGTCTTTAACCGGGAAGCCAACCAATGGGGGGCCTACAACTACAAGGAGTCTATGGATGCCCTGCGCGTCAATGCCACGCCCAAGAAAGCCAAAGCCTTCAGCGAGCGCCTTGAGTTCGAGATCACGCCCAAGGGAAAGGTCTTCCTGAACTGGGAAAACCTGAGCGTGCCGTTTGTCGTCAAGCCGTTGTAAGGGCTACTGGCCATCTTTCCCCTTTTTTGGCAGCCGCTTGCGAAAAGCGCAATACATATAGTTTTTTATTTTGTTTTTGTCAACAAAAACAAAATAAAAAACTATATGTATTCTACGACACCATGTGTTCAGTCGCTGCCTATTCTGCGGAATGCGCCCTGCGATGCGTCTCCAGGGTTGTGCGGAAAAAAAAACAGCCCTTCAAGCCGGGTTTTGTCCGGTAGCAGTCTAAATTCTGTATATTCTGGCATACCTTTGCCAGCATAAAACACTCACTATCT
>JBEGMH010000053.1:0-4425 GCA_041183125.1 Bacteroidota bacterium
GGGGGCGGCAAAGCGAAAGATGAGGTTTTTTACCCCTCGCAACCCGTCTGATACTTCTAACAAAAAGCGTATGCAAAAAAGACTTATTTGGATTGGATACGGTATGGCTGCGTTTCTGCTGGCCCCTGTATGGTTGTGTGGACAGGCAACGGAGCCCGTGCCTACAAAGCAAAATGCCCGGAACGTCATTTTACTCGTTGGGGAGGGGATGGGGCTTTCCCAAATTTCAGCAGCTATCTACAGCAACCATAATCGCTTGGAGTTGGAGCGTTTTCCAGTTACCGGGCTCCAAAAAGCCTATACGTTGGACAACCTGAGCTCGGATCCGGTAGCTTCGGCTACTGCGTTGGCTTCCGGGCAAAAAACAAATATGGGCAAGGTGTGGGCTTCTCATGGAAAGAAGCAGGCCCGTACCCTGATCCAGGAAGCAGAGTCCCGCGGCTTGGCTACCGGCCTTTTTGTAAATATGGATTTAACCGATGCTTTCCCGTTGGCTTTCCTGGGGGGGGTACAGGATTTTTCGGACCGGGATCGGGCTGCCAGGGCCTACCTCGGAATGGAAGTGGACTTGCTAATGGGCGGGGGCCGTCAGCACTTCAGTGGGAGTGGGGCCGACAGCCCTGTCCAGAAATTTCAGGAAAAAGGCTATCAAGTATCGGACTACGCGAGCGTCGAATTTCCCAAAATCACGCTTGACTTAAAGCGGAATGCGGTATTCTTTCTGTCGGAAGGGACAGATACCGCCTGGTTCCATGCTGCTGAAAACTATATGGCGGCGGTAAGGCTTGCTGCGCTATTCTTGAAAAAACACAACAGCAAAGGGTTTTTGCTCATCGTAGGACTAGATCAGGCGCACGCGCCGAGCCATGACCAGTCGCGGCAACTGGTATCGGATATAGTGGCCTTCGACCGCATCCTGGGAGCCCTACTCGATTTTGCAGAAGAAGATGGGGAGACCCTACTCGTAGTAACCTCCGGGCATGAGCAAGGTGGGTTCGCCATCAATCCGGGCTCTCAAATGGATACCCTGCTGACGGAGTTCAATACCAGCAGGCCCACGGCGATCATGCTCCCGGTTTTTGCGTATGGCCCGGGAGCGGAGCGCTTTTCAGGAATGTACGAGAATGCAGCGATACACAAATATATCCGCGAAGCCCTGGGATGGGAATAACAACGGATCAAAGGTGTCGTTCCGCGTGATAGGAAGAGCGCACGAGGGGTCCGCTTTCGACGAAGGCGAAGCCCAGTGCCAGGCCCTGCTCCTTGTATCGGGCAAAGGTGTCGGGATGTACAAATTCCGCTACTTCCAGGTGCATCTTGGTGGGCTGTAGATATTGTCCGATGGTCAGCACATCACAACCGTGCTGCCGCAGGTCTTCCATCGTGCGAAACACCTCGTCCTGGGTTTCGCCGAGGCCGACCATAATCCCCGATTTAGTGCGTTTGCCAAAGGCTTTGGTACGCTGGATTTGTTCGAGGCTACGGGCATACTTTGCCTGAGGCCTGACCTTTCGGTACAGGCGTTCCACCGTTTCCATGTTATGGGACACCACTTCCTGGCCCGCGCTGATCATGCGTTCCAGGGCCGACCAGGTAGCTTTGACATCGGGAATCAAGGTCTCTATAGTAGTCGAAGGAGAGGATTCTTTGACGGCGCGGACGGTGCGGAACCAGATCTCTGCACCTCGGTCGGCGAGCTCGTCGCGGTTAACGGAGGTGATCACGGCGTGTTTGACGCGCATCAGGAAGATTGCTTCGGCTACCCGGCGGGGCTCGTCTTCGTCATATTCGTTTGGCCGGCCCGTTTTTACTGCACAAAACGAGCAGGAACGGGTACAGGTATTGCCCAAAATCATAAAAGTAGCGGTGCCTTCGCCCCAACATTCGCCCATGTTGGGGCAGTTGCCACTTTGGCATATCGTATGGAGCTTATACTGGTCCACCAGGGAACGGACCATTTTATAGTTTTCCCCCATCGGGAGTTTGACCCGTAGCCAGTCGGGCTTGCGACGGTTGGGGCTAGCCTGGGTATCTGTAATAGGTAGCTCGATCATGGATGTGCGGTATTGACCTGGAAAAGCAAGGTATCAGGAGCGTTTTCCAAACTGCAAACTTACAAAAAGATTGATAAAAGCCGATTTGTTGCGAAGTTCCGGCACAGATGGGCTTTCCACGAGGATGGGTATATTCTGAAAAAACATATCGGCCATCACGCCTGCTTCCATACCTTTTATGAATTCGTCGTAAGAGCCCCAGTCCACATGCACGGAGGCTTTGGCGTGTATTCCGGGGCGCAGCCCGATTTCGCCGATGCCCTGAAAAAAGGAATCGGCACCAAAAATTTTTTCAAAACTTAAAAACCTGTCTTCGTTTTCAGGAGAATATTTTTCGCTGCGAAAATAACTTTGTGAAAAATTCTCCGGCTGAATACGCAACAGGAGATAGTAGGGTTTGAGGACGCCCAGCGTAGGGCCTCCTTCATAACTTACGGCAAGCGCTACCCCTTTGCGCCTTCCTTTTTCCGACAAGTAGCGCTTTTCACCTATCCCCCCGCGCAGGGCGATGAAGTTGTTTTGTTTCCCAAAAACGTAGCCCCTGAACCCGGCTCCGGCCCCGAACGGCAGCCCTCTGTTTTGGCGTACCTCCTGTGGATGCCTCAATTCCCCGATACCTGCGTATATCAGCGAGGTGCGACTGTAGGAATGGATTTTGCCTAAAAAAATACCGACCGCCCCCCCGTTGCTGTGCAGCCGGAAATCCGTGGAAAATTCTTTTTTATAAATGAACCCCTTCTGCTGATCATAGTTGTTTTGGCCCAGGAGCAGGGTGCGCTGGGCACTTCCCGATTGGGCAGCAGCGAAGAGAAAAAAGCACGCGACCAGAAGAAAAGCAGACCGATTCATGAGAAGAATATTATTCGGTATAAATAGGATACAGCCAATCGTGGGGATACCAAGTCCGACACCTTTTTAAACGCAGCCCCTCGCAACAAGTTTAAAGTTGTTATTAGAGGGTAGTCAACCGCTGAAAAGAGCGGTTTTTGATCCTGAAGGATTCCCCTTGCAACAAGTTTACTATAAAAAAGGCATACATTTGAGTCTTTACAGCGATTTTGAGGAAATAGTCATTGATTTAGAACCGGGAAGTAGCCCGGCAAAACACTCCCGCTGCGCCATGCTCCCGTCGTTACTCATTTACGCTCCGGAAACCAGTCCCCGGCTCGCCTACGTCTCGCGCGTACTGTTCGAGGTCTTGTATCCGATTCCGTACCGTTTATGTACCTCTGTATCGGAGTACCAATCGTTTGAAGGGCTCAAGATTAACTACAGTGTGGATGCCCTGGAGGGCAATGAGGTACATATCCTGCCTTCGGGCTTGTTAGCGGTATCCACGATCACCTCTTTCAAGCCAGAAGTTTGTTGGCCGGAGGGGCACTGGCCTGCGTTGTTCCCGGATACGGAGGGGGTACAGACAGCCTTTTCGCACGACCTGTTTTCTTCCTGCTTTTTTCTCCTGAGCCGTTATGAGGAGTACCAGGCCGAGAGGCAGTACGACATACATGGGCGCTTGATGGCCCGGGATAGCTGGCAACGGGAAGCCGGATTGCTGGAATATCCGCTCGTGGATTACTGGGCGATGCAATTGGTAGCTGCGTTACAGCAGCGCTGGCCTGGGGCCGACATGCCCAAACGGCGTTACAGGCACCTGCCCACCTTCGATATAGATATTGCCTGGGCATACCTCCAGCGTCCGTGGTGGCGGCAGGCGCTATCCCTGGCGCGGGATATCGCCGCGAAGGACTGGGCAAACCTGCGTCTGCGCTTCCAGGTATGGGCGGGAAAAGAGACTGATCCATACGACTGCTACGCGTGGTTGCGGAGCGCCCTGGAGGTTCGCGCCCTGGAGGCCCGGTTTTTTTTTCACCTGGGAGACTACGGGCCGGGAGATCCTGCCTTGTCGTACCGAAATCAAGCGCTGCGGAGCTTGGTCCGGGAGGTGGATAGCTGGGCACAGGTAGGACTACACCCCTCGCTGGCGAGCAACCGGATAAAAGGCAGGCTGGACATAGAAAAAAACCGGATAGAGGCGATCTTGGGCAGAGCGGTGCGGGAAACCCGACAGCACTACCTCGCGCTGTCCCTACCCGACACGTATCGGCAGCTATTAGAGGCAGGTTTCGGGAAGGATTATTCCATGGGGTTTTCCGACAGGCCGGGGTTCCGGGCGGGAATCAGCGGGCCTTTCCCTTGGTACGATCTACAGGCAGAGCGCCCAACCGACTTATGGGTACAACCCCTTCACGTAATGGACGTGACGCTCAAGCAATACCTCAGGCTGGACCCTGAAGAGGCAAAGCTACTCATTTCCCGCTTGGCTGGGCGCTGCCGGGAGGTAAACGGGGTATTTTGCAGCCTTTGGCACAAC
>JBEGMH010000054.1:0-24471 GCA_041183125.1 Bacteroidota bacterium
CGCCCTGCCCGCCCGCTTGCGCTTTTCTTACATCGGTATGAAGGAACAGTTGCTCACCGTTGCGGTGAACGCGCCCCTGGAGGTGTTCCTCGAAGAAGACGCCAGTCTGCTGGAAGAAGTAGTGGTCGTGGGCTATGGCACCCAGTTGCGCAGCAATATAAGCGGCTCTGTCGCCTCGGTATCGTCTGCCGACCTCGAAGGGGTACCCATCCTGCGCACCGAGCAAGCCCTGCAAGGCCGCACGGCAGGGGTACAGGTCGCACAAAACTCGGGCTCGCCCGGCAGTACGCTCACCGTGCGCATCCGCGGCACCGGGACCATCAACAACAGCGCCCCGCTGTACCTCGTAGACGGAATGCCCGTAGAGGGGATTGATTTTCTCAACCCGTCGGATATCGCGTCCATAAACATCCTGAAAGACGCTGCTTCGTCAGCGATTTACGGGGCCCGCGGAGCCAACGGCGTGGTGCTCATCACGACGAAGAGCGGCAAAAAAAACCAGGACGGCCAAATCAGCATAGAATCTTCTTACGGGGTGCAAAACACCTGGCGGCGCATGTCGCTGCTCAACGCAGAAGAGTACGCGGCCCTTTCCAACGAGGCCCATATCGCTGCCGGAAAGGCCCCCCGCCCGGAATTTGCCGATCCCAAGGCACTGGGCAAAGGGACGGACTGGCAGGAGGCGATTTTCAGCCCGGCACCCATGGCTTCCCACCAGCTCAATTTTTTAGGCGGTACGGAAAAAGGCAGTTACTCCCTGAGCGGCAGCTATCTCAACCAGGAAGGGATCGTGGGCCGCCAAAAATCCGGCTTCGAGCGATACACTACCCGCTTGAAGCTCCAGCAACAGGTCAAGACCTGGCTCGCGCTCGATGCCAACCTGGCCTACACACAGCTCACCCGCAACGGGCTGCCCGAAAACAACGTGTTCAATACCCCCCTGGCCCGTGCCCTCAACATAGACCCCGTGACGCCGGTGCGCCGTTTTGACGGCTCATACGCCTACTCGGCGTATTCCGATACCGATATTGCCAACCCAGTCGCCGCCATTGAGCGCCAATCCGATACCTGGTCCAGTACCCGCATCGTCGGCGGGGTCGGAGCGCAGTTGACCCTGGCCCCTGGGCTGAGCATCCGCTCGGCGTATAACTTGGACCGCACCTTTGCCCACCAGGATTTATTTTACCCCAAATTTGACCTTAGCCTCGATCCCACCCTCGCCGACGCCCCGGCAGCGGAGCGCAGCCTGGTCAATACCGTAGTGAAAAACGACTTCACCTGGTCCAACTGGCAGTGGGAGTCCGTTTTGCAGTATGATAAAAACTGGAAAGAAAAAAAACTCGCCCTCACCCTTGGCCATACCGCCCTTGAGAACACCTTTTATGTACTATCGGGCGCCAACACCAACCTACCTTCCAACAACCCGGCGGACGCCTATATCGGCAACACCATTGACCCCCGCGAATCGCAGAGCGCCGGCGACAACGCCTCGGAGAGCGCACTGCTGTCGTTCTTCGGCAGGGCCCAATTCGACTGGAAAGACCGCTACTTGTTTTCGGCCAGTTTTCGGCGCGACGGCTCCTCCCGTTTTGGCGCGAACAACCGCTTTGGCCATTTCCCCTCCGCTTCGGCAGCCTGGATCCTGAGCCGTGAAGCGTTCTGGGGCAAACACTGGCTCAGTTTTGCCAAGATCCGCGTGAGCTGGGGCCAGAATGGCAACGATAAAATAGGGGACTACAGCTACAGCACGGTGGTACTGCCCGGCCAGAACTACACCTTTGGCCCGTCGGAACGCATCACCAACGGCAGCGCGCCGCAGCAGGCGAGCAACCCCGACCTGCGCTGGGAAACCAGCGAGCAAGCCAATCTCGGCCTCGACCTCGAAGCCTGGAACGGCAAAGTGAATTTCTCCGCCGACTACTACCGCAAATATACCCGCGACATGCTTTCCCGCGTGCCGATACCGACCATCGTCGGGGTGGGTGCCCCTTTCCAGAACGTAGGCACCATGCTCAACGAAGGCATAGAGCTGTCGCTGGAACTACAGGAAAAACGCGCCGACTGGTCGTACCGCCTCAGCGGGAACCTAAGCCTCACCCGTACCGAGGTCATCAGCCTGGGCGAAGGAGGGGAGCCCATCAGCGCAGGGAACGTCTTCTCTGCCGGCAACGTATCGCGCACCGAGGTGGGCCATCCCGTAGCATCTTTCTACGGGTACCTCAGCGACGGCATCTTCCAGAGCGTAGAAGAGATCAAAGCCCACGCCTTTCAGTCGGAGCGCACCACGCCGGGCGATATCCGCTTCAAAGACCTCAATGCAGACGGCAAAATTGACGAAGCCGACCGCACCTTCATCGGCAACCCGACGCCCTGGCTGAGCGGGGGCTTCAGCGGGAGCCTGGGCTGGAAGGGCTTTGACCTGGATATGTTCTGGCAGGGTGTTTACGGGAACGCAATCTACAACGGTATCTTCCGCTACGACTTTTTCTATGCCAACCGGCCCCGTACTGCATTGGGCCGCTGGACGGGCCCGGGCACGTCCGATTCCGAGCCCAAAGTGAACCTAAATGACCCCAACCAGAATGCCCGCGTTTCCGACCGCTTTGTCGAGGATGGCTCCTACTTGCGCCTGAAAAACCTGCAACTCGGGTATTCCCTTCCCACCAATCTACTCCGCACCCTGCACCTACAGCGCTTCCGGGTATATCTGTCGGCCCAAAACCTGCTTACCTTTACCCGGTATTCGGGCCTGGACCCGGAAATAGGCACTGTAGGCGGTGCCCTGGAAATCGGTATTGATTATGGATTTTACCCGCAATCCAGGATACTGGGCGGCGGGGTACAAATTACCTTCTAATGGCTTTTACCATGAAACGCAGCATCATACCCGGCCTCCTGCTCCTTCTTTTGCCCCTTTCCTGGGCGTGCGAAGACGACTTTTTGTCCCGCAACCCCTTGGTGGGTTCGACCATTGACAACTACTACAAAACGGAAGCCGACGCGCTGGCTGCTATAAATGCCGCCTACGCGCCCCTCCAGTTTGAAACGACCCCTGCAGGGCATTTCCGCTGGTTCTGGGGCGATATCATGTCCGACGATGCGATAAAAGGCGGCTCGGGCGACAACGACCAGCCCCTGTTGGGCGCTCTGGAAAACTTCCAGGGGCCGGTGAACACGGAGTATCTGTCTTCCGAATGGACTGCCGACTACGAGGGAATCAACCGTGCGAACGTCGTGCTGGAAAAAGTGCCGGGGATAACCATGAACGAGGCCCTCAAGCGCCGCTACCTTGGGGAAGCCCACTTTCTAAGGGCCTGGTTCTACTACAACCTGGCGACGATATTCGGCGGGGTGCCCCTAGTGGACCGCCTCCTATCGCCCAACGAATACCGCATGCCCCGGGCTACGGAAGAAGCAATATGGACCCTCGTCGAGTCCGACCTGAAAGCAGCGATAGAGCGCTTGCCGCAGCGCAGCGCCTACCCTCCTTCCGAATTAGGTCGGGCGACAAAAGGCGCTGCGCAGGCCCTGCTGATGAAAGCCATGGTCTGGCAAAAGCGCTGGGCCGATGCCGTAGCGCTGGGCGACGCCATCCTCCAATCCGGGGAGTACTCGCTGGAACCCAATTTTGGGAGGATCTTCACCTTAGCGGGTGAAAACGGTACCGAATCCATCTTCGAGATCCAGTACTCGACCGAGTCCGGGGGCAACTGGGGCTATAACGCCAATAACGAAGGCACGTTCACCAATGTGTTTCAGCGCGCCCGCGGACAGTTTGAAGGCTATGGGTTCAATATCCCCACCCAGTCGCTGGTAGATGTATTTTTTGAAGAAGGATTTGAAGACCCCCGGCTGAAATTCACCGTGTTCCGCGTCGGCGAGGCGATGGGCGACCGCGGGGTGTTCACCCTGGAAGCGACAGGGGGGGCCCCGCATAAATATTACCCGCGCAAATACTTCAGCAACCGCTCGGAGCAGGCCACCTTTGGCGACCCCAACCCGAACGGCGGCTCCAACGACCGGGTCATCCGCCTCGCAGATGTATGGCTGCTCCACGCAGAGGCCAACTTCCAGTTGGGCAAAGAAGCCGAAGCCCGTACCTCCCTCAATAAAGTCCGTGCCCGCGTCGGACTAAAGCCCATCGCCAGCAGTGGGGCAGAGCTGCTCAAGGCCATTTTCCGCGAGCGGCGGCTCGAACTGGCCCTGGAGGGCCACCGTTTCTTCGACCTCGTGCGCAGCGGGCAAGCACAACAAGCGCTCGGCCCCTTAGGCTACAAAGACGCTACCCACCGGAGGTTCCCCATCCCGCAGTCGCAGATATTGGCGACCAACGGAGCAATCGTGCAGAACCCTGGTTATTAGAACAAAGAAGATATTAAAAAATAAACACATATAAAAATGCTGCGAACCAAATCGGAACTCCGATACGCTTTTCAGAGTATCCTCTGGGGTGGTATCCTGTCTTTGGCCCTAACCACGGGCTGTCAGCCGCTCGACGGGGATGAGTGGCAGCTTCAGGAGGCGTCTGCTGCCGCTTCTTTTTCCTATACCTTCGCATCCGGCGACTCCAACCGGGTGGTCGTGACCGATAAGACGCAGGGCGCTTTCAACCGCCTGTGGTCAGCTCCCGGCGGCCAGCCAGACAAGAGCACTAAATTATCCGATACGCTCTTTTTCCCCAAAGCCGGCAACTACGTCCTGACGCTGTACACCTCTATGAATGGTGGTGGGACGGCGAGCGCGAAAGCCACTATTTCCATCCGGCAGGATGCCAAAACGGGGTGTAGCGACCTCGTCGCCCTCCTCGTCGGTTCCTGTGAAAAAGGCTCCCGCAAGTGCTGGACGCTGAGCAAAGCTGCTAATGCGGTAGGGGTAGGCCCTACGCCGGGCTCCCTCGAATGGTATAAATCCCCGCTCAACGGCCTGCAGGCGGAGCAATACGACGACGGGTTCTGCTTTGACGTGGCCGGTGGGTTTGTCTATGAGAACAACGGGCTGACGGTAGACCCCTGGAACGGCTACGTGCCCGTACCGTACGCTCCCCCCAAAAACCAGACCTGGTTCCTGGACCCCAAAGGCGGCCTCGAAGGGCTGCCCCGCCTGACCATCACGGAAGGCGCCTTCCTGGGGGTCTGGGATGCCTCGAACGTATATGATATCGTTTCCATCAAATCCAATGAAATGGTGGTGCGCACGCCCTTCCTCAAAGGAGGCGGATGGTTCCAGCTCACCTTTACCGCAAAATAAAAAGCATGAAAAAAAGGATACACCCCTTCGCTATTGCCTTTCTGGCTCTCTTGGGTGCGCTGAGCCTCCAGGCCCAGCAGCGCCTCGTCTGGGCGGACGAGTTCGATTATACGGGCCTTCCCGACCCTGCCCGTTGGACGTACGACGTAGGCGACGGCTGCCCGCGCATCTGTGGCTGGGGCAACAACGAACTACAATATTACACCGAAAAAAACCTGCGCAACGCCCGCGTCGAAAACGGCCACCTCATCCTCGAGGCGCACCGCGAACCCAGCGGAGGGAAAAGCTACAGCTCTGCCCGTTTGCTCACCCGTGGGCTGCAGGCCTGGCAGTACGGGCGCATAGAGGCGCGGGTGAAGGTCCCGGCGGGCCGGGGCACCTGGCCTGCCATGTGGATGTTGCCCGAAAAGCCCACCTTTGGCGAATGGCCCAACAGCGGGGAGATAGACATCATGGAATACGTGGGCTATGCCCCGGATTCGCTGTTTGGCACGGTACACACGGGGGCGTACAACCACCTCAACGGCACACAAAAGGGCGTACGCCTGCGCTGGCCCGACCCGCTGGAAGACGTCTTTCACGTCTATGCCATGGAATGGAGCGAACGGAAAATCACCCTTTTTTGCGACGGCAAAGCTTTTTTTTCTTTCAAAAAAGAAAAAGGGGCCGACTTCAGGGCCTGGCCCTTCGACCAGCCCTTCCACCTGATTTTTAACCTCGCCGTCGGCGGCAATTGGGCCGGCCAGTTTGGGGTGGACGAGACGATATGGCCCAAGCGCATGGAGGTGGACTACGTCCGGGTCTTTCAAAAAAAATAGGGTTGCGCAAGAGCAGTAAAATGGAAAAAGAGCCTTTTTATCCCCTTGTAACCCGTCTAATAAACAAGTAGCCATGAGCAGAAAATATTTGATGCTGTTCTCTCTGGTCGTATCGGCCTTTTTGTTCCAATACTGTGTCCCCGAGGACGAGCTGAGCGGAATCCCCGACTACGAGCCGCCCCTGCTGTCGTGGGCTACGGGCGATACCCTCAAGGTAGTGGAAGGCAGCAAAGAACAGAAAATCACCGTAGCCGTGAAGCTGGAGGGGCTCAACCGAAACAACGTGGTCGTGCAGTACGCGACCCGGGACGGCAGCGCAAAAGCCGGCAGCGACTTCATCGCTATCGAAAAAGGCAGCCTGCTCTTCGGGCCTTCCAACAGCGAAAAAACCGTGGAGTTGACCCTGTTGGCCGATGCGTTCAAGGAAGAGGACGAGTACTTCGACCTGGTCATTCAAGAGGTGCTGAATGGAAAGCCGGGCTCCCGACAGACCCTGCGCATCTATATCCTCAACGACGATTTCAACCCGATTGACTTCATCGCTATCCCTACGGGCGGCACCACATCCCCCCGGGACTACACCGGCTTCCGGCTCGTATGGGAAGAAGAGTTCAACGGCAGTGCGCTCGACGAAAACAACTGGACCTTTGAAATCGGCGACGGCTGCCCTACCAATTGCGGCTGGGGCAACGCCGAACTGGAGTTTTACCAGCGCGAGAACACCCTCGTGGACAAAGGTTTCCTGGTCATACAGGCCAAGAAAGAACGGGCGGGCAGCCGGGAATACACCTCCTCGCGCCTCATCACCAAAGGCAAACGGGAATTCCAGTTTGGACGCATAGACGTGCGGGCCGCGCTGCCCTCCGGCCGCGGTATCTGGCCCGCTATCTGGATGTTGGGCGCCAACATTGACCGCGTCGGCTGGCCGGCCTGCGGGGAAATAGATATCATGGAGCTCACCGGCGACCGCCCCAGCCGGGTGCTGGGAACGGCTCATTTTGGTCCCTCCGTGGCGCAGCACCAGTTCCGCACCGCTGCTACCTTCCTCAATTCAGGCACGTTTTCGGATTCGTTCCACATTTTTTCCATCGTGTGGCAACGGGACAAAATCCAGTGGCTGGTAGACGGAACCCCCTACTTCGAACTCGGCCCCGACAAGCTCAACGGCCTTCCGTATCCCTTCAACCAGCCATTTTTCTTCATCCTCAACGTAGCAGTAGGCGGTAACCTGCCCGGAGCACCCGCCGCCACGACCACCTTCCCGGCCAATATGGTCGTGGACTACATCCGCGTATTTCAGCCGATTTAAAGACCGATAAAAAGAAAGCAGCCTAAGGTATTGCAAAAAAACAGAAAAACCCTTATCTTTGCAGTCCTTACAAAATGGTCGGGTGGCCGAGTGGCTAGGCAGAGGTCTGCAAAACCTCGTACGGCAGTTCGAATCTGCTCCCGACCTCATAAAAGTTGGCAGTAAACAGCTCCAACTGCTTTCGATAGAATGTGTTTTGCCGTCCACCCGCTCCCTATTTTGTTACGCAAAATAAACGTCGGATGGACGGCATATTTTTTGTAAAACAGGGGAAAGCCGTTCTTCGTCTCCGCTGAGGCCTATCAGAAGCTGTTTCAAAAGCGTTTTTGTCGCTTTCGTCCGAAATAAAGCCGTGAACCCTTCTTCATTTTTTTAGTTTATTTCAAACGATTAAAAAAAGGGGGCTGGTACACCATGTTTTTTTGGTGGCGTCGGGCAAAAAGGTCTTTTGACACAACTTCGGGTTTTGTGCCTGGCGCAACGATATGGCCGGTTATAGCCCCATACCTGCTTATACTGGGAAACATAGATGGACATGACGATATTCTGGGTGGGGTTCATTGCGCTAATCGGCTTGTTGCTCGCCCTGGACTTGGGGGTTTTCAACCGAAAAGCCCATGTGGTTTCGATGCAAGAGGCCTTTCGCTGGACGGCGGTATGGGTCAGCGTTTCTCTCTTGTTCAGCATATTCATCTATTTTGCCTACGAAAACGACTGGCTCCACTACACTTCTTCGGAGTCGTATTCCGGGCAGAAAGCCGTCATCACCTATCTCACGGGCTATTTGGTCGAGCAATCGCTGAGCATTGACAACGTGTTTGTCATTGCGGTCATTTTCGCATACTTCCGCATTCCGGCCGCGAACCAGCACCGCGTCCTGTTCTGGGGCATCCTGGGCGCGATTGTGTTCCGGGGGATCATGATCGGGGTGGGTTCGGTGCTGATCCAAACGTATGGATGGATTACGTACGTGTTTGGGGCCATCCTACTGTACGCTGCGTACAAGATGCTTAGCTCTGGCGAGCACGATGCGGTGGAAATAGAGCAAAACGCCACGGTGCGCCTCATCAAGCGCTTTATACCGGTCACGCGCAGTTTCTACGGGGATCGCTTTTTCATCAAACGCAGGGGTATACGGGCGGCGACCCCGCTTTTTGTAGCGCTCATGGTCGTTGAAACGACCGATGTGATGTTCGCCTTCGACAGTATCCCAGCCATATTTGCCATCACGAGCGACCCGTTCATCGTGTTCACGTCGAATATCTTCGCGATCATGGGGCTGCGCTCCCTGTACTTTGTCCTGGCTTCGGTATTGGACAAGTTCAAGTACCTGCGCTACAGCCTGGTATTCATCCTGGCGTTTGTAGGGTTAAAAATGATTGCGCTGCACTGGGTTCACCTACCGGAATGGCTCTCCCTAATCGTGATCCTGGTAGCGCTTGCTGCCGGGATATTGCCCTCGGTATGGGCAGATTCCAGGAAGGTACGGGAAGGGCACCCTTGACCCAGGGGGCTGGAGGCAATAAAATTCTGTGCATCCCTGTATAAATTCCCTTTAAAAAGTGCGAACTTTCCGGTTCGAATTGGAGGCGATCCATGGAAACTATTTTATGCCTTACGGATTACAAGGCCAATAGCGACCAGACTTTTCTCTTTGCGCTGCATTTAGCCCGGCATTTGCAGGCTCGATTGGTGTGTGCCCATTTTTTTGAAGCGCCCGCTGCTACCACGGTGGAAGAGGAAGACGAAAATACCTCCTCCCGGGCAGGTAAGTTTCGCCCTCCCGTGCCCAACGAACGCCACCATACAGAGTTGCAGCGCTTAAAAGCCTTTGTCAAAACCTACGGCAGCGATGCCCTCGCAGGGGTGGAAATGCGCTATCTCGTAGCCGGAGGCTCTCCGCTGGAACATATCCCCGCCCTTTCCAAAGAATACGACCTGGGTCTGATCGTGATGGGCATGCGCAACCGAGCTCGATTGGCTGACCGCCTATTCGGCACACTCGCGCGGAAAATGATTGATAAAACGCCCTGTCCGCTACTGCTCGTACCCCCGGAAGCCTCTTTCAAAGCGATCCGGCGCATCGTGTACGCCACTGATTTCGGATACAAAAACCTGAATGCCATCGAGCTCCTGCTGCGCTGGAGCGAAGCCCTGGATTCCCAACTGCACCTGGTGCATGTTTCGGAAGACCCGGGCGACAATCCCTGGGCAGCCTCTCAAATGGAAAAAATAAAACATACCTATCAAACCGATAATGAAGGAGAAAGAATGCAGTTCAGCCTATTAGAGGGAGAACTGCAGACCGCCCTGGAGCACTTTGCCGAGACGGTGCAATCCGACGTGATTGCGCTTACCACGCATACCCGGGGGTATTGGGAAAAATGGATGGCCTCCAGCTTGGCCAAAGACCTGGCAGAGGAGGTCGAAATCCCCTTGCTCGTTTTCAGGGAGTGATGATGAATACCTGGGCTATTTTTTTCGATGGTTTCCCGTTCGGACTGATCCTCATGGATAAACAGGGGGTCATCCTGCACATCAACCCCATGCTCCGCCAACACCTGGAGCTCCCGTCGAACGACCAGATGGAGGGAAAGTCAGCTTTTGCTTACCTCCAGGAGTTGCCCATCCTCTCCCAGGCCCTGCAGCGCTTTTTGGAGCGGGAGGGCAAAGGGTTTGATATCTACGCCCTCCGTTTTCGCGATAAGTTCCTTTCCATACACGGCCGTACGACCACAGAGGGCGTGATCATCACCACCCAGGACGTCACGAACGCCCGCAGAACGGAAATGACGGCTACCAACGCCCTACTGGAAGGCCAGGAGGAAGAACGACGGCGCCTCGCAAAAGAAATTCACGACGGCATTGGCCCCCTGCTCTCCACCATCAAGCTATACCTCGACGCGTTGCACAACGACCTTCAGTACGTAGCCCCCTCGTCCCTGAAGAAAATCCAGGCCATGGGCGAACTGATCCGCTCCGTAGCGAGCGACTTGCGCGATATCTCCCACGCCCTCATGCCTAGTGTCATTTTTGATTTCGGATTGATCACCGCCCTGGAAAACCTATGCCGGAATGCCAACGAGAGCGAACAGGTACAAGTGAATTTTTTCCATACCGGTATCGAAGACAAACAACTCGACCCCAACACCGAACTGGGTCTGTTCCGAATTGCCCAGGAACTGCTGAGCAATGGCTTGCAGCACTCCCGTGCCAAAACGATTACCTTACAACTGCTGCGCCACCCCGAATCTATCGTGCTCATGGTCGAAGACGACGGGATAGGCTTCAACCAGGAACAACTGAGCGTGGCCCTCAACGACGGAATGGGCCTCCGCAACGTACTGACCCGCGCCAAATCCCTGGGCGGAAACTTTACCGCAGACGCACAACCCGGAAAGGGAATGCTCGCCACTATTGAAATCCCGGTCTGACGGGGCAACTTTTTTCCAACCTATTAGTTTGCTAACCCTACCACTATGATACGAATAATGATAGCCGACGACCACCGGGTATTCCGAGACGGCATCATCTCCATACTCGAAAATATAAACGATATGGAAGTAGTAGCCGAGGCCAAAGATGGCCGCGAAGTGCTCGACCATATCGCTGAAGCCAACCCGGACGTACTCCTGCTCGACATTTCCATGGGGGAAGTCAACGGCATAGAGACGGCTTCCATCCTGCACCAGAACTACCCGGCAGTCAAAATCCTCGCCCTGTCCATGCACCACGAGAGCAGTTATATCGTGCGCATGCTCGAAGCCGGTGCCGCAGGCTTCCTGCTGAAAGACTCCGGAAGCCGCGAGCTGGTCAATGCCATTCGCACCGTAGCAGAAGGGGACACCTACTACTCCAAGCAAGTATCCGCCGCTATTGTCGAACACCTCACCAACCGAACAAAAGGAAAGGAGAAAAAAGTGGATATCCCTCTCACCCGGCGTGAACAGGAAGTGCTGCGCCTGATTTCAGAGGAATACTCCAATGCTGAGATCGCCGACCAACTCTATATCAGCATCCGCACCGTAGACACGCACCGCCGCAACCTCCTGGAAAAACTGGGCGCCAAAAATACCGCAGGCCTCGTGAAATCCGCTATCAAAATGGGGATCATCAAACCAGAATAAACCCCATACCCCCCAAGACATACGCTTTTTTACGGATTCCCTACTGCTTAACACGGATTTTTGAAAATACGCCTATTGTAGCAGCGTTGGGAAAGCATCGGAAACCATATTTGTACCAACAGAAAGCACAAAAATGGAAACGAGCGAATTAAAATCAGAACCCGACTCAGAGTTGGTCATCCGGTTTCAGGAAAACCGGGACCCGCGTGCATTCAGCGAATTGTACAACCGTTACTACCCTAGAATCCTCCAGTACAGCCAGCACGTCCTGAAAGGCCAGGAAGATGCCTACGACGTAGCGCAGGATGTTTTTCTAAGGGCTATGGAGAAACTGCCCTCGCTGAAAAACCCCATCACCTTCCAAGCCTGGCTGTTCAGCATCTCGCGCAATATTTGCATAGACCGCTGCAAGCACCTCGCCTCCGTACGCACCGAGCCTGACGATTGTAGCCAAATGGCGTCCCGGGCAGCGGAAGAACACCCGGAAGAAGAGTATCGGGAGCTGGAAAACCAGATAGACCGCGTTTTCCAAGTACTCGAAGGGCTAAACACGGAATCGAGGGAAATACTGAAAATGAAATACCTCGACAACTATTCCATCGTGCAGCTCCAGGAGCACTTTCATATCGGGGAGAGCGCGGTGAAGATGCGCTTGGCGAGGGCGAGGAGCCGGGTTTGTATGCTCTATGGAAAAAGGAGTAGTGTGGCGCTATAAAGCGATGGCTTTTTTGCCAAAGGCAGCCTGGGTAAACGTCCAGTCGCGCGTAATGCCAAGTATGAATCCGCCCCCTCCAGCCCCGCAGATTTTGAGGCGCTGCTGCGACCCTGCCAGGCTGTCGAGCCAGGCTTGGTGCCAGTCGGGCAATATCCACTCCTGCATGTAGCGGTACTGGAAATAGCTGATGAGCGCCCATGTCTCGAACAAGGCCTCCCAATTTCCCTGTACATAGCACTGGATAGCATCCTCGGTAGCGGGAATCAGCTCTGCGAGGACAAGGTCGTGGAACTGCGGTTCGCGCATTTTGGCCTGGAACTGCTGTACGAGGGGACCTGTTTTGCGGGCGTGGCCCGTATCCAGCAAGAAGAGGGTATAGCGAGGATTGGGTGCCGGCAGCGAAACCGGGCGTACAGCCTGCCCCCGGTCGAATAGAAGAGGCTGGTCGAGGTAGCTCACCAGGGGGTCTGCCCCGGAACTGGCACCGTGGAAATAGCTTTCTATCTTTCCGAGATCCGCTCTGATCATCGGAAAAAGGCGAGTATCCGTCTTATCGGGCGGGTTAAGGGCATACGCGTCGTAGAGCGCTGCACAGAGGGCACCGGAGCTCCCTGCGCCATAGCCCAGGGGGATATTGGAATCGAAAAAAAGCCCGTGGTGCAAATCGCGTTCAAAGCGAGCTAAGTCGAGGGTTACCTCCAGGGCAGCCGCCGACTGCAGGCCGGAGAGGTAGTGTAGCCAATCGTGTAGCGGATGGGCTGGGGAGGCATCTGGCGGTCCGAACGCCCAGTGCCCATGGAAGGCAGGAACAGGCCGGGCCAGGGCTTGCGCGCCCTGAACGACGATATGTTCGCCGAAGAGCAGGATTTTTCCCCTGTATTCCATAAGGTGGGAGAAGTAGCCGGCAGGGCTGGGGAGTGTGTCCCACGGCCCTGCCGGGCTATATAGCGCTTACTCTTTCGAGTCGTCTTTCGACTCCTGTTGTCCGAGTTGCTCTTTGAGCTGGGCCAGGCCTTCGAGGTCGCCCATCGTGGTCTTCTCGATGGTAGCCTGCTGCTTTTTGACCGCTTGGCGGGCTTGCTGGCGTTCGCCATCGCGCTCGCGCTTCACCTGTTCGTCTGCTTCGCGGCGGATATCCTCGAGGTAGCGGAGGTGGGAGACGAGGATGCGCTTATCGTCGCGGTTGAATTCGATTACCTTGACCGTGAGCGTCTCTTCCACTTCGGCGAGTGAATTATCTTCCTTGCGGATATGCTTGATGGGGGCGAACGCTTCCAGGCCATAGGGCAACTGGACGATTGCCCCGCGGTCGTCGCGGCGCAGTACAGTAGCTTCGTGGTAGGAGCCTACCGGGAACACATTTTCGAAGGTATCCCAGGGGTTTTCCTCCAACTGTTTGTGGCCGAGGGACAACTTGCGGTTGTCCTTGTCAATATCCAGGATGATGACGTCTATTTTTTGTCCCACCTTGGTAAACTCGGAGGGATGGCCATAGCGCTTGGTCCAGGACAGGTCGGAGATGTGTACCATACCACCGATGCCTTCTTTCAGCTCGACGAACACACCGTACTGGGTGAGGTTTTTGACCTCGCCTTCGTGGCGGCTGTTTTTCGGGAAGCGCTCTTCGATATCGCTCCAGGGATCTTTGGCCAACTGCTTGAGCGAGAGCGACATCTTGCGCTCATCGCGGTCAATGGTAACCACTTTTGCCTCGTATTCCTGGCCCAATTTGAAGTATTCGCGGGCGTTGATGGGCTGGTTGCTCCAGCTCACCTCGGAGACGTGGATAAGGCCTTCGACACCGGGCTGGATTTCGAGGAATGCGCCGTAATCTTCGATGTTGACGATTTTGCCTTTGACGACAGAACCTTCCTGGATCGCCGGGTCGAGGATTTCCCAGGGGTGCGGCTGGAGTTGCTTCAAGCCCAGGGAGATACGCTTCTTGTTCTCATCGAAGTCGAGGACGACCACATTGATGCGGTCGTTGATGGAGAGCACTTCTTCCGGTTTGCTGATGCGGCCCCAGGAGATATCCGTGATATAGAGCAGGCCGTCCACACCGCCCAGGTCGAGGAATGCCCCGAAATCGGTGATATTTTTGACGATGCCCTCCAACACCTGGCCTTTTTCAAGGCTGGCGATGATGGCTTCGCGCTGCTCGGCGAGGTCGCTTTCGATAAGTGCTTTGTGCGAAACGACAGCGTTCTTGATGGTTTCATTGATCTTGACAACCTTGAACTCCATCGTTTTGCCCACGTACGCATCGTAATCAATGATCGGTTTGATGTCAATTTGAGAGCCGGGGAGGAAGGTTTCCAATCCACCGCAATCGGCGATGAGGCCGCCTTTGGTCTTGCTGATGACGGTACCTTTGATGACCGTGCCGTTTTCGTAGGAGTCCACGATGTTTTCCCATGCGCGCAGCAACTTGGCCTTGCGGCGGGAGAGCACCAACTGGCCGCGTACGTCTTCCTGTTGCTCGACGTACACTTCTACCGGGTCGCCTACTTTGAGGTCAGAAATATCCCGGAATTCAGACAGGGGCAGTAGGCCGTCCGATTTGTAGTTGATGTCCAGCACGACGTCGCCGTCGTTGATAGACGTGACAAGGCCCTTGACGATTTCGTTTTCCAGCACGGCGTTCATCGTAGCGTCGTACTGTTCCAGGTAGCTCTTGACTTCTTCCTGGCTATACGCAATACCGCCTTTGTTGGTAATGTTCCAGTTGAAATCGTCATGTGCCGAGTTGGGATCGTAGCCGAGGTCGATCGGAAGGTCTACATCCTCCTCCTCTTCTTCTTCCTCTGCTTCGGCCTCTTCCGCGACGATAGCCGCCGGTTCAGCCTCTTCATCGGCCTCTACCGCGTCCAGAGCGGCTTCCTCGTCCTGATCTTCCGGGACTGCGGCGAACTGATCCGCCATTTCATCTTCTTGTTCCCCGAATGTGGGGTTTTTCTCTTCAGACATAAGAGTTGGTTGGTTTTTGCCTGCGAAAGGCAGGCTTTAGTGAACAGTAAGTTTTAAAAAGATGTGCAAAGGTACGGGTTTATTTGCAAAGCAGGTATATTTTTTGAATACTTCAATGCATATATATTTCTGTGCATTTGCGGAAAAAACAGGGCAATTCGCCAAAAAGCCTGAATTCTGGTATAAATTTGTTTTGGAAAGGCACAGGAGCTCCTAACACGGCTGCTTTGCCTTTCCCGGCACGAGCATAACCAACCCATAGCTTTTTGTGAAAACACTCATCCCGCATTTCATCCACGAGCAAGCCATAGAACGCGGCCGGTATGGTTCGTTGCGTGCGTATGTGTGGTTTGCCGATTTGAGCGGTTTCACGGCGCTGACAGAGGCATTGATGAAAAAGGGGCCACAGGGCGCGGAGGAGCTGTCGGTCATCCTCAACGATATCTTTGGCCCGTTGGTGCGACTGGTGTATGCGCGGGGCGGGTTCATCCCCCATTTTGCCGGGGATTCGTTCTATGCGATCTTCCCCGATGGCGGGGCAGACAGTGGCCTGCAGTGCCTGTGCGCGGCCGCCTCGGCGGACGCGTTTTTCAAAAGCCGCGACTCCCGTTTCGGGGGCTTCAAGATCGCCCTAAAAACGGGCCTTTCGCACGGGGAGGTGGAGTGGGGCATAGCGGGGCACGAGGCCTGTGCTTTTTATTTTCGAGGAAAACCGATTGACCAGGCCGCCCGTCGCCAGGAAAAAGCAAAAGGCAAAAACCACCACATCGTGTTGGACGATGCCTTCCGGGAGGGGATTGCCGGACGTGGGTTTTCTTTTTTGGATATCGAACCCGGCTACTACGCGTTCCAGCCCGACGCGGGCCTGGAGGCGACCCCTCTGCCGCATACCGCACCTTTGCCCGATTTACAACCCGCCATATTAAAGGCTTTTCTGCCCGACGAAGTACTGGAAGTACAGCAGAACGGGGAGTTCCGAAGCGTCGTATCGGTCTTCATAGCCTTGGGCGGTATTGAAGACCGACGTATGCTGCACCGCGTCATCCAGGTCTTGATTGATCTGATCGCCAGTTTTTCCGCTTATCTCAAGGAATTTGACTTTGGCGATAAAGGCGCTTTGGCCGCTTGTTTTTTCGGGGCGCCCGTATCCTTTGAGAACAACGACTACCGCGCCCTGGAATTTGTGTACGCCCTGCGCCAGAAGCTGCGCGAACTGATGGAAAACAAAGGGTTCCGCTTCAAAGTGGGCATGACCGTGGGCATGGCCTACACCGGTATCGTCGGTGGGGAGGAGCGCTGCCAGTACGCCATCGTGGGCAAACACGTCAACCTGGCTGCGCGCCTGATGGCACACGCGCACTGGGGCGAAGTGCTCAGCGACGAGTCGGTCAGCAAAAACCGGCATTTTGTGTTCCAGCACCGGGGGGAAATACACTACAAAGGAGTGCCCCAGCCCATCCCCACCTACCGCCTCGAGGCACGCACGGAAGAGCAGGCTCAGGTGTATTCCGGTGCCTTGATCGGGCGCGACATAGAGCTGCGCAAATTCCTGCTCTTCGCCCATCCCCTGAAGGAACGCAAGCCCGCCGGGATTGCGTTCGTATTTGGCGAGGCGGGGATCGGGAAAACCCGGCTCACGTACGAAGCGCGAAAATACATCGTAGACCGCCAGGAGACGTTCTGGGCGTTCTGTCCGACCGATCAAATCCTGCGAAAGCCCTTCAACCCTTTTCTCTATTTTCTGCGGAATTACTTCGGGCAATCGGCAGAAGATGCCTCCACGCGGAACCTGGAGCGCTTTGAAAACCGCTTTCAAAACCTTTTCGAGCGCCTTTCCCGAATCCCCGGACTGGAAACCCAGGGGCTCTGTGATGAGTTGACCCGTACTAAATCCGTCCTGGGGGCCTTGATCGGCATTGTCTATCCCGATTCCATCTGGGAACAGCTCGACGCGCGGGGCCGCTACCAGAACACCATACAAGCCATTGTCAACCTGTTCTTTTGCGAGGCACAGCTCAACCCGCTCGTCGTGGAAATCGAGGACGCCCACTGGATGGACCAGAACTCCGTCGCGCTGCTCGACGAGCTCATCCGGCAGGCAGGGCGCTTCCCTATGCTGCTGCTCGTGACCTCGCGCTTCAACGACGATGGTTCGCACCCCGCTTTTTTTGAGTCGGCCAAGGCCCGTGCATCCGATTTGCCCATCCTGGTCCTCGATTTGAATGCCCTGCAGGGAAACTTCGTGCGCCAGTTTGCAGAAAACAGACTCGAGGGCTCCATTTCTCAGGATTTTCTGGACTTGCTGCTCCGCACGACCAATAGCAACCCTTTTTACCTGGAACAACTCCTCGAATACTTCGCCGAACAACAGCTCCTCACCCAGCAGGATCGCGTCTGGACCGTTAAGGACCCCAATATCGAATTGTCGAGCTCCATAAACGCCATCCTCACCGCCCGGATCGACCGCCTGTCGGCATTGGCCCGCGAGACCGTCAAAACGGCCGCGGTCATCGGGCGGGAATTCGAGCTCCCGGTGCTCGCCGAACTCATGTTCGCCAGCGAAGAATTTGCCGGCGAAACCGGCCACCCCCAGTACCTGTTGGCCGAACAGGTGCGCATTGCCGAAAAAGGCCAGATTTGGCGCGCCGTTTCCGAACTGCGCTATATCTTCCGCCATACCCTGCTGCGCGAAGCAGCCTACGGCATGCAAATCGGCGCCCGCCGCCAGGAACTGCACCGCCTCATCGCCGAAGCCATCGAACGCATCTACGCCGATAACCTGGAAGACCGCTTCTTCGACCTGGCGTTTCATTATGAATTGGCGAAAATACCGGAAAAAACCATCGCATACCTCCAAAAAGCCGGCGATTACGCCCTGGGGAAATTCCAAAACCAACAGGCACTGGAATATTTCGAAAAATTGTTGGCCTTCCCCGAAGTACGCCAGGACCACGTCCTCTTTATCAGCGCACTACTGAAAAAGAGCAAAATACTGGTCATGAGCGGCAACTGGGAAGCCGCTGCCAAAACCCTGCAAGAAGCCGCCGCTAATGCGTTGGAAACCAGACAGGAGGAATTGTTAGCCCGCGCCTGCGGCTCCTACGGGCACCTGCTCATGCTGCAAGGCGACTACCCGGGAGCCATGCGCCAGTTGCAACACGCCCTGCAATTGTTCACAAAAATCCAGCATCCCGCCGGAATAGTCGAGACCACAGGCAACCTGGGCAACCTCTACTTCCGGCAGGGCAAGTACCCCGAAGCGGAAAACTACTTCCAGGACTGCATCCGAAAAGCCCGCGAAATACCCGGCTGTTTCCCCGACTCCCAGATCATCGCCAACCTCGGGCTCTCCTTCATGAACCGGGGCGAATACGAACACGCCATCCGCGTAAACCTCGAGTTCCTACAGTCTTGCGAGGAGCGCAACGACCGCTCCGGCATGGCCAATATCCTCACCCACCTGGGCATCGTGTGCGTGGAAAAGGGAAGCTACGAAGAAGCGATGGACTACCTGCGCAAAGCCTTGCGCATCAATGCACTACTCGGAAACAAACAACTCGCCGCCATCGCCACCGGCAACATGGGCGTCATCTTTGAACGCCAGGGAAACTACCGGCAAGCGATGGATTGCTACCTCAAAGACCTGGAGCTCTGCGAAGAACTCGGCGACAAACAGGGCACCGCCATCGCCCTGAGCCTCATCGGCCAACTGCTCAACGTACAAGGCGAATTTCACCGCGCTATCGAGTACATGCAAAAAGCGCTCATGCTCTGCGAAGAACTCAGCTACCAGAAGGGCATCGCCAAAGCCCTCAACACCCTGGGCGACATCTTTTTCTTCCTCCAGCAACACCGCCGCTCCCTGCATTTCTACAACCGCGCCATCGAGCTGACCCGCCTCATCAACAACAAGCTCGTACTGGGGTTCAGCCTGGTAGAAAAAGGGACCGTGCTCCTCGAAACCGGCGACTGGGAGGAACTCAAACGGGCAGCCACAGAAGCGAGTGCCCTGGCTAACGAACTCGGGAACCCAGACCTCCGCTTCGAGGCACAACTCCTGGCCATCAAGGCAGACTTCGCTGCCGGCCACGCCCAGGGAAGCAGCAAGCGCTTGCTGGCCCTGCTCCCCTACGCCCGTACACCCGACCAGGAAGCAGCTGTCCGCTATGAACTGTTCCGCATAGACCCGCTCGACGCAGGCTCCCACCTGCGCGCCCTGCAGCTCTACCAGGAACTATACCGCGAAACGCCCCGCTACCTGTTCAAGTTCCGACTGGATATCCTCGAGCGGCTGGTAGCCTCCTGAATGGGTAAAGTAGGCTCGTTTTGGGCGGCATAGAACCGCCCATGTCCACCATCCTACTTCTTTTTCGAAGGCTTGTATTTTTTGACCCGCCCATCCTGAATGACCCCCTTCCAGTTTAGCCCGAAGGTGAAATCATAGGCGTTGCCGGCTTCGTCCACGTACGGAACCATGTCCAGGGGCACATCTTCGAGTTGTTTTTCAACGGTTTCCATGTTAGCCGGCATCTGGAGCGGGAGCAGGCCGGAAGGCTCTGCCTTGCCGCTGACCATGTCCAGCACGGCGTCGGTCTGTACGCCAAACTCGATCAGGATGGCATCCACCAGGGGCTCGACCTCCTGGAAGACCATGGGGTTGGTCGCCGATACGACCAGGATGACGGGCTTTGCGCCCATGCCCTTGCGCGTGTCCCGTAAGGTCTGTAAATCGGGGTAGCTGTTCGAGCGGGACGTTTTGCCTAAGTACGAGCGGTCGGTCACAGTGGGATCCACGACGGGATCGCCCGCGGCGATGCTTTTGGCGCGCGCCGCCGTAGCCGTATAATCCGCTAACTGCAAGCTGATGGGCACATAGCCATTGCCGCCCGTTTCGCGGTCTTTGCGGGAATAGCCGTTGCTGTAAGGGCTTTTGATAAAGACCAGGGCGAAGTCGGCCTCTTCCGGGGTGGACACCACGTCGTAGTGCTTGCCAATCCGTTGGCGGTTCACGGGGTCCACGACCGAGCCCGGCACGGGTGCCCCGAAGAAATTCAGGCTTTCGGGCACCTCCCGCATGGGGATGTATACTTTCTTGCGGGTTTTTATGGGCAGGGCCTGGTTCTTGTTTTTCAGGAGGACGATAGACTTCAACTGCGCTTCATAGCCTGCTTTCATGAATTCGGGCTTGCCCACCGTGGCTTTGGTGGCTTGCTCATCGAGGTAGGGGTTTTCAAACAGCCCCGTGTTGAAGATGTTGCGCAGCAGGCGCACGGCAGACTGTTCGATGCGCTGCCGGGCTGCCGTTTCCCCGTATTTTTTCCGGAGCATGGCAAAGGCTTCGAGTACCGGGCCGGAGTCGTTGTTGCCGCCAAACTGGTCCATGCCCGCTTCCAGCGCCTTGAAGTGGCGTTCGGCGATGCTGAGTTTTTCGACGCCCCAGGGCTTGCCGGCGAACACGTCCGGCTTGTCGCCTTCGTTGCCGGTGATGAGCCAGTCGGTACAGACGACGCCGTCGTAGCCGTATTTTTTGCGCAGCAGATCGGTGATGATGTATTTGCTGAAGCCGTTGCCCACATTTTCGCCATACACTTTGTCCTGGTTGTAGGAAATCGTGTAGTAGGGCATTACGGCAGAGGCTTGCCGCGTCTTTCCCGGGAGCTTGAAGGCACCGTCCACGAAGGGCTTCAAGTGGGTATCGAACTGGTTTCCGGGATATACCGCGAATTTGCCGTAGGCGAAGTGGCCGTCGCGGCCCCCTTCCTCCGGTCCCCCGCTGGGCCAGTGCTTGATCATCGCATTGACGCTGTGCGGGCCCCATCCGTCTGCGTTTTCGCGGCCGGTAGCACTGCCCTGGAACCCGTCTACATAGGCGCGGGCCATATCGGCGGCCAGGGCGGGATGCTCCCCGAAGGTCCCGTAGAAACGGTTCCAGCGCGGCTCCGTGGCCAGGTCAATCTGGGGCGACAATGCGGTAGTGATGCCCAGGGCCCGGTATTCCTGCGAGGCGATTTCCCCAAACTGCCGCGTGATGGCGGGGTCAAAGGTGGCCGATAGGCCTATTTCTTCCGGCCATTGGGAGATGGCACCGCCTGAGCCGGCGTTGTACTCCGCATCTTTGCGCGCGCCATGGCGCGGGTCGGAGCTGTTGTTTGCCGGTATACCAAAGCCGATCCCTTCCACCAACTGCTGCACGTTGTTGTTCCAGCGCGCGGCGATTTCCGGGCTTTGTACGCTCACCAGCAGGACGTGGCGCAGGTTGTCTTTGGTCAAAAATTCCTTTTGCTGGTCGCTCAGGTCGGAAGGTGCCGCCCCCGACTGCTCAAAAGGCTTTCCCTGGTACGTACCCCCGAAATAGCCCCCGCTCGGCACGGGAAGGTTTTGGTGGCGGCTGTAGAGCATGAGGCCCGCGATTTCCGCTTCTCCGAGCCGGGAGGCGAGGTCTTTGGCGCGGGCTTCCACGGGCAGCCTCCAGTCTTCGTAGGGATCCAAAGCCCCGTTTTTGTTGAGGTCTTTGAACGGCAGTCCTGCGACCTGCAGGATGTTGACCCCTGAGGTAGTGGAGTACCCCAGCGTAGCCCCATTGCTCAGCGTTAGGACGCGGATCGTGTCCGTGAGCGCTCGTTCCTGCCAGCTCAGCGGGGATTGGAAAGAAGCCAGTACGAGCAGTGCCGGAAGGAGGTAAGAGAAGTGGCGTTTCATATTTTCTTTGTTTTAGGTGCTGGATAACTTGTATCCATTTTTTTGACAAAACTTAATCCATCATCGCCCAGCAGAGCAGGTACATCAGCACCATCGCGCCGGAAGAGATCCCGAGCGATATCCCGCCGATACCAAAAAAGGCTACGAGGAAGATGATCCGCAACAGGGTAGCGGGTATGCCCAGCGCATCCCCGATGCCGGAGAGCACCCCGGCAACCCATTTATTGTTCTGATTTTTGCGCATATTCCATTTTTTATACTGGTTTTGGAATTTTTTAGGGTGCTTTAATAGACTGCACCGTACAAAGATACGCATAGATTCGACTTGTTGCGAGGGGGTCAGTGAGGTGGGAAAAAAGGACTTTTTATCCCACCCGAGGATGCCCTGCCACCCCGCACCAGGCGGTGAGGGGCAGCGAAGCAGCCTGCACACCCCTGTTTTCCTCCAAACCACCCTCATTTTGCAGTTTTCTTGGTAGTTTTTGCAGTTTTCTTCAAAATATGCGGGGCATCTTTGCTAGCGTGCAAAGGCTTTTGGTAGGAGCGCATCGAGTAGGGGAAAGGAGACTCTTACCCCCTAGAGGATGCCCGGTACCAAATGGTCTATTTTTCACGTTTTCAATTTTCTTACGATGACTAGAGAAGAATTATTAGCCAGCCATGCCGCTGGGGAGCGGGAGTTTCAGGGAGCTGACCTGAGCGGGGTCAACCTGAGCGGGGCGAACCTAGAAGGAGCTCTACTGGGCTCGGCCAACTTAGAAGGGGCGAACCTGGAAGGAGCTAAACTGTGCGGTGCCGACCTGGGCGGTGCAAAACTGAGTGGAGTAAACCTGAGCAGGGCTGACCTAAGCAGAGCCAGACTGCCCCTTACCTATATGTACGAACTTAACCTGAGCGGAGCTAACCTGAGTTGGGCCGACCTGAGCAGGGCCCAACTGATCTTAGCAAACCTGAGCGGAGCTAACCTAAGCGGAGCTAACCTGTACCGAACTGAACTGGGAGATGCCAACCTAAGCGGAGCCAACCTAAGCGGAGCCAACCTGAAGGAAGCAGAACATGTCAACCTGGACGGGACCATCGGCCTTTTTGTGAATATTACCGTACAAGAAGTATTGGACCGCTATGCCGCCGGAAAGCGGGATTTTTCGGGAGTCGTTCTGAGCGAAGCCGACCGGAAAGGGCTCTCCATGATCGGGGTCTCCATGATTGGGGTCAACCTAAGCGGAGCCGACCTGAGCGGGGCCTTCCTACGCGAGGCAAACCTGAGCGGGGCAAGCCTGAGCGGAGTAAACCTGAGCAGGGCAAATCTAAGCTTCACCATCCTAGATGGAGCAAATTTGAGCGGGGCGAACCTAAGCGGGGCGAACCTGGATGGAGTCAACCTGAGCGGAGCTAACCTGAGCGGAGCTAACCTGAGCAAGGCAAACCTGAACTTCGCCACCCTAGATGGAGCAAATCTGAGCGGGGCAAACCTGAGCGGGGCCGACCTGCGCGGGGCTCGCCTTGGTCAAGCCGACCTAAGCAAGGCTGACCTGAGCAAGGCCGACCTGCGCGGGGCCTTCCTACGCGGGGTCAAACTGACCGGTGCCAACCTGACCGAAGCCAACCTAACCGGAGCCATCGGCCTTTAAGCGGTCAAAGGAAACAGGCGGGATACCAACGCCCCACTCCCGCACGCATAGCAAAGCCGAACGGGCTGGAGCGCACCGTTCCGGAGCTATGGTCACGCGAAGATGCGAAGGCCGCAGTACTCCCCTTTGTGCCTCTACACGACACGTTGCCCCGCACCGGCCAGTGAGGGGCAACCAAGCAGCCTACACACCCCTATTTCCCTCCAAACCACCCTCATTTTGCAGTTTTCTTGGTATTTTTTGCAGTTTTCTTCAAAATATGCGGGGCATCTTTGAGGGGTATTGTACGAGGCAGTACGGCACTAAAATCGCTGAGACAATGGGGCATATAGAATTCCCTCTAGACTTGGTGCCGCTGATGCCTGTGTCCATTATTTACCGATTTTTTCACTTTTAAAACTTAGTTTTAGTATGGATCCTTTATTCGCAAGCATTATCATGTTCGGAGGGAACTTCGCACCATTGAATTGGATGTTTTGCAATGGGCAAAGCTTACCTATTTCATCGAACGAAGCCCTGTATTCCCTCATAGGCACCACGTTCGGAGGCGATGGTAGAACAACATTTGCCCTGCCGGACATGCGCGGCAGGGTGCCCATGCACCCCGGTGCCGGTCCTGGGCTTACCAATCACTTGTTAGGGGAAAAAGGCGGGGTGGAGAGCGTCACCCCCCAACTTGGGACTGTTCAAACCCCGAAAGGTACAGAGCAATCCATTACAACCCTTAGTGGTACCAGCAAGCCGCAGTCGGTCATGCAACCGTACCTGTGCGTGAATTTCATCATTTGTGTAGACGGTATATACCCCACGCGCCCGTAATCTATCACCGTCCGCATGGCGGGGGAAACCGAAGAGGGCTCTTTCGGCACTCCGGGGTTTCCCCCGCTGTTTTTTCCTAGACCACTCAATAATAACAATACTATGGAAGCACCATTACACCTCCCGCCCCTCAGCGATT